>MUNB01000406.1 GCA_002154345.1 Streptomyces griseus | reverse complement strand
TTCCCACCCGTGCCGCGAAGGCGTGCTCCAGGCGTCGAACCCTTCGCGGCAGCGGCCTTGTCGAGGGTTGACGGCCGCTTCGCGTTAAAAGTCGAACGGCGGTCCGGTCGAGTTCCCGTCGCGGACGAGAAAGAAGGGTCGGGCTTCACGGCGTGGATCCCCGTGTGACCGGCCGGACATCGGCTTCCACGGTGACGGCCCCGGACCGTTGGAAGTCGAGAGTGAAGGTGACACGGTCCCCGGGACGCCATGAGGCGTCGGAGCGGAGGGTGACCGCCGGGCCGTGCGGGGACATCTCCACCTCCCCCTCGGCCGGAATCTCCACGCTCCCGGACCGCTCGCGGTAGGCGCCGTTCGTCGCGTTCATGCGGTGCACGGTCAGCTCGGTGGCCGAAGCGGCCGAGAAGGCGACCGAGCGGAGATGGTCCGGGGCTCCGCCGGAGTTGACGATGCGGAAGTAGGCGTTGGTGTTCTGCCCGGGGATCACCGGCAACAGGACCCGGGCTTCGCGTACGTCGATCTTCGCGGGGCTGCCCGCGTATCCGGCGGTGGTCCAGGCGGACAGGCCGCCGATGGCGGCGACCGAGACCAGGGTCACGACCGCACCGGTGCCTGTCGCTTCCCGTGCCCGGCGCAGCAGGCCGGCGGCTGAAGGATTCCTCATGAACGCACGCTTCCTCGGGGGAGAGGGATATGAGCTGTGCCGGAACGGTGGGGGCGGGAGCGACGGGAGTCACGCCGTGCTCCACGCTGCGGCACGGGGACGCGGCTTGCGGGCCGGTGCGGGCTGCCAGGTGCGCAGTCGCAGGCTGTTGGCCACGACGAGGACGGAGCTGAGGGACATGGCGAAGGCGGCGACCATGGGGTTGAGCAGGCCGACCATCGCCAGGGGCATGGTCACGGCGTTGTAGCCGAAGGCCCACACCAGGTTGGTGCGGATGGTGCCGAGGGTGTGCCGGGCCAGCCGGACCGCGTCGGCGAGCGCCTCGATGTCGCTGCGTACGAGCGTCACGTCGGCGGCGCCGATGGCCGCGTCGGTCCCGGTGCCCATGGCGATGCCCAGGTCGGCTCCGGCGAGCGCCGCGGCGTCGTTGACGCCGTCCCCGACGACGGCGACCCGCCGCCCCTCGGCCCGCAGCCGGCGCACCAGTTCGGCCTTGTCCTCGGGGGTGCGGCGGGCGTGGACCTCCGCGATGCCGAGATCCTCGGCGACCGCCCGCGCGACGGGGGCCCGGTCGCCGGTGGCCAGCACGGGGCGGACGCCGAGCCTGCGCAACCGGTCGACGGCGCGGTAGCTGCCGGGCCGTACGAGATCGGCGACCTCCACGACGGCGGCGGGGACTCCGTCGACCCGTACCAGCACCGCCGTACGGGCGACGTCGTCGGCCCGTTCCCGCGCGACGCGCAGGGCGGCGGGCAGTTCGACGCCGTCCGGTGTCAGCACCTCCACCTCGCGCCCCTCCACCGTTCCGCGCACCCCGATACCAGCGATGGCCAGGAACCCGGTCACGGCCGGCAGATCGCCGTCTCCGGCGGCGCGGCGGGCACAGGCCGTGATCGCCCGGCCCAGGGGGTGCTCCGAGCCCTGCTCGACCGCGCCCGCCAGCCGCATGACCGCGTCGGCGTCCGGACCGTCCGGCGCGACGGTGACCCGGCCGACGCTCATGTGCCCGGACGTCAGGGTCCCGGTCTTGTCGAGCACCACGGTGTCGATGTGCTGAAGCCCTTCCAGCGCCTGCGGCCCACTGACGAGGATGCCCAGCCGGGCGCCCCGGCCGGTGGCCGCCATCAGCGCCGTCGGAGTCGCGAGCCCCAGCGCGCACGGGCAGGCGACGACGAGCACCGCGACGGCGGCGGTGATCGCGGCCTGCGGGTCGGCGTCCGCGCCGAGCCAGAAGCCGAGCGTCGTGGCCGCGAGGGCGAGGACGACGGGGACGAAGACGCCCGCGACGGTGTCGGCCAGCCGCTGTGCACGCGCCTTGCCCGCCTGGGCTTCGGTGACCAGCCGGGTGATACGGGCCAGTTGGGTGTCCGCCCCGACGGCGGTCACCCGCACCAGCAGAAGACCTCCCATGTTCACGGCACCACCGGTCACCGGAGATCCCGGACCCACCTCCACGGGTTCGGACTCACCGGTGACCAGGGACAGGTCGGCGGCCGAGCTGCCCTCGGTCACCTCGCCGTCGGTGGCGACCCGCTCCCCCGGGCGTACCACGAACGTGTCGCCGATCCGCAGCCGCTCGATCGGCAGGAGTGCGTCCGCCCCTCCGACGCGTACCGTGACCTCCTTCGCGGCGAGACGGGCGAGCGACCGCAGGGCCGCCCCGGTCCCGCGCCGGGCCCGGCCCTCCAGGAACCGGCCCAGCAGGACGAACAGCGGTACGCCCACCGCCGCTTCGAGGTAGACGTGCGCCATGCCGTCGGATGCCGAGGGGACCAGGCTGAAGGGCATCCTCATGTCGGGCATACCGGCGCCGCCCAGGAACAGCGCGTACGCCGACCAGCCGAACGACGCGAGCACGCCGAGCGAGACCAGGGTGTCCATGGTCGCCGTCGAGTGCCGCAGCCCGCTCAGGGCACGGCGATGGAAGGGCCATGCGCTCGCGGTCGCGACGGGAGCGGTGAGCACGAAACACAGCCACTGCCAGTTGTCGAACTGCAGTGCCGGCACCATCGACAGGACGAGAACGGGGACCGACAGCAACGTGGTGACCAGCAGCCGTTCGCGTTCCCGCCGCGCCTCCTCCTCGTCGGGTTCCTTCCCGGCCCGGGCGGGGTGTTCGGGCTCCGGCGCCACCACATGGGCGGTGTACCCGGCAGCGTCGACCGCGGAGGTCAGCTCTTCGGGCGTCACCTCCGAGGGGTGGCTGACGCGGGCCCGACCGGTGGCGAGGTTCACCTCCGCCGTGACGCCCTCCAGCTTGCCCAGCTTGCGTTCGACCCGCCGGACGCAGGCCGCACAGGTCATCCCCGCGACGGCGATGTCGGTGACGACGACGGTGGGCGTCGCTTCGGCCGCCATCAGTGTCCGCCCCCGTGCTCCATCGGCATGTCCCCGTCCCGCGGTGGCGCGTCACCGGTGATGCCGGGGCCGTGCATGCCGGGTGCGGCCGGCCCCACGGCCTGCCCCACCGCGTACGCTCCCGCGAACACCGCGCCGAGCAGGAGCAGGAACGCCCACAACGCGGGTGGCGGGAGAATCCGGGCGGTCGTCGCTCCGGCCCTGGGGCCTGCTTTCTGCTTCACTGCGTGCTCCTCGGTGTTCCGGACGCGAGCCGAATGTGCGACGGCTCGTAGCGGTCCAGAAGTCGACGAGGAGACGGCGGGAGTTCCCGAGCACATGGGTGACCGGCGTCACGACACCCGTACGAGGGAGGACGGGAGCGGTCCCGGACCTTCGCACGACCCTGTGGCGACCGAACCACCGGTCACGGGGCGGCACTCGCACGCGCCGTCAGGCGCCGAGGGGTGCACGCGGGTCCGGGAAGCCCCACTCCCCGGACCCGCGTGGCCGTCATGCGCTGACGGCTGCGTCGAGGCGGCCGGCCTTGGCCTCCTCGATCAGGGAGCCGAACTGGTCCGCGCTCATCTGCACCCGCTGCCCGAAGTCGTCGGTGATCACGATCCGGCGTTCGGGCGGAGCGGTCTCGTCCACGAACAGCTCGGGACAGCCGCAGTTGCAGTTCCCGCAGAAGGTGGCCAGGGGTTCGGGTGATCCGGTCATCGCGCTCTCCTCCATGTCCGTCGGATCCCGGGCGGAGCCGGGAGCCCGAGTACCGAGGTGATGCCCACTGCCCCCGGGCGGCACGCTCCGCCGGCCCCGGACGTGGAAGCACGGCGGTTCGGCCGCGCGCACCCGATGCACCCGAAACGTCCGGGGGAAAGGGAACTGGAAGGCGGTGCCGTACGACCATTGAGATGCCGGCGGATCCGCTGCCGGGGCGGCGGAACAGAGTACGGAGCACGCCAAGAGGGACCCGGTCCGGAGGTGTTCGCGGGGCAGTGCCAGGATCGGGAGGCATGTCGGTGGGTTGGCGGTTTCGCGCCACACGGTCCGCTCTCTTCGCGGTCGTGTGCGTATCGCTGGCTGCCCTCGGCCACGCCCTCATGTCGGACGCGCCGCTGCCCTGGTGGCCGCTGGGGCTGTGCCTGACCGGCGTCGGCGCACTGGCCTGGCTCGTCGCCGGAAGGGAACGGGGCCGGACCACCGTCATCGCGCTCACCGTCGCCGTACAGGCGGCCCTGCACGCGGCGCTCACCCTCGCCCAGACCGCGCAGCAGACGGCCGTGGAGGAGGCCGGGGGCCGGTCCACGCTCGCCGTCAGGTGGGCGGACGCCCTGCTGTGCGGCCCGCACAGCGACACCGCGGCGGCGGCTCGCGCCTACGACGTGGCCGCTCGGGCCGGGCTGACGGACAGCATGCCGCTGCCCAGCCTGGAGGGGGGTTCCTCCGCCATAGCGGCGCTCGGTCACACCGCCCATGGAGCGCACACGGCCGGGGCACACGCGGCGCGGCCCGCCCATGACATGGCGGCGATGACCGCCACCGCGTCCTGGGGCATGCTCGCCGCGCACGTGGTGGCGGCGCTGCTGTGCGGCCTCTGGCTGGCCCACGGCGAGCGCGCGGCCTTCCAGATCTTCCGCGCCCTGGCAGACCGGTTCCGTCTCCCCCTCTTCCTGCTCGCCGCGTTTCGGCCGCTGCCCTCCGCGCCGCCCGCCTCCGCCGTCGACCGTTCCGTCACGCGCCCGCGTTCGCGTCTGCTCGTCCACGCGCTCGTCACCCGGGGGCCGCCCAGGGAACCCGCTGTCCACTGACAGCCGGCTCACGTCGGCCGCGCTCTGCCGCCGCCGACGTGCGCCCGTGCGTGTACCGCACGGGCGCGTTTCCCAGCTCTCCGGACCGGGCACACCCGTGGGCCGTGCCCGGTCCGGGCACCCGGAAGGAACCGCAGTTCGATGCTTCCTGCCCAAAAACACACCGGGGCGACGGAGGACGACGTCACCACCTGGGCTCTCGGCGCCGCAGCAGGCGACGCCGACGCCTTCGGGCACGTCTTCCGAGCCCTCCACCACGACGTACGCCGTTACGTCTCTGCTCTGGCGGACGACGCGCAGGTGGCCGACGACCTGGTCCAGGAGACGTTCCTGCGCGCCGTGTCGACCGTCCACCTCTTCCAGGGCCGCGGCTCGGCCCGCGCCTGGCTGCTGACCATCGCCCGCCGGACGGTCGTCGACAACCTGCGGCGTGCCGCCTCCCGGCCGCGCCTGGCCGACACTCCGGACTGGCAATTCGTCGCGGAGTGCAGCCAACCGCGGGACCTGCCCGGCTTCGACGAAGGCATCGCCCTGATGGCGCTCGTCGACGCACTGCCCGACGACCGCCGCCAGGCGTTCGTCCTCACCCAACTCCTGGACATGCCGTACGACGACGCGGCCCGGACCACCGCGTGCCCCGTGGGAACCATCAGATCCAGGGTGTCCCGGGCCCGCACGACGCTCTGCGCGATGCTCGACGACCGGACGGAGCCGGCGCTGTCCCGCTGATCGCACAAGCGCTCGTCACGTCGCCTGCCGCTCGGCCCGCCCGCTACCGCGGGCCGAGCGGCAGGCGAC
>MUNB01000405.1 GCA_002154345.1 Streptomyces griseus | reverse complement strand
GTACGGAGCACCCCACCGACATGCCGAGCCCCACCGCCACCCCCGTGCCGACGGAGTCAGCGGCCGTGCCGCCCGAGCCGTCCCTGTCGGTCCCGCCCGGGCTCGGCCCCCAGGAGGCCCAGCGCCTGGAGGACTTCCGGCGGCAGACGGCCCGGACCCTGGGCTCCCTGCTGCCCGTGTCGGTCGGGACCGTCCGGCCCGTCGGCGACGGCCCGGGGAGCTACGAGGGGCGGCGCGACGGCATCGTGCACACCGTCCGCCTGACCGTGCGCCGGGATCCGGGGAGCCCCGAGCCCGCCTGCCGCGACCTCCCGGAGAAGGGGCTGACCTGCGAGCCCGTCACCCTGGACGACGGCACGCCCGCGCAGGCGTACCGGCAGCCCGTCGCGGACCGGCCGGGCACGGAGGTCTCGCTCCACTACCGGTCCGGCCGCAGCACGGTGGCGCTGTCCGTCGCGCCCGCGCGGTCCGGGGCGGACGGTGCGGCCGTCACCGCGGGCGACCTGGTGCGGGTCGCCCAGGACCTGCGGTTCCGGGAGCTGATCGCGTACGCGGACGAGCACCCGGCGGCGTGGAGCGGGGCCGCCTCGTGACGCGCCGCCGCACGACCGGCACGCTGCCGCCCGCGCACGGGCGACCGGACGGCGACGAGGACACGTTCCGGCTGCGCGTGCCAC
>MUNB01000404.1 GCA_002154345.1 Streptomyces griseus | reverse complement strand
GGCGGTGCGGGGGCGGGCGCGTTGGGCGGTGCCACGAGAGAGACCTCCAGGTCGGGCGGCGTGCGGGCGTGACTGGTCGATGTGCCGACCAGACTTCCCGGCGCCCCTGTGGAGATGTTCTCTGGAGTTGTGGGTGAAGCGCCCACTCTACCGGGGCCGTACGAGGCGACGCCCGGGCCGTACGAGGCGATGCCCCGGCCGTACGCCCGATGGGCACCCGGCGCGTTGCCGGATGCCCATCGGAGCCGTATCCATGCGTCTGTTCTGATCTGCCCTGTGCTGTCGGTCCTCGGCAGCTGTCAGACCTAGGCAGCTTTCAGTCCTCGGTGACTGTCAGTCCTCGTCGGACGAGGAGGCCGGCAGCTGCGTGGTGATCAGGTCCATCACCGAGGAGTCGGTCAGCGTCGTGACGTCGCCCAGCTCGCGGTTCTCGGCGACATCGCGCAGCAGCCGGCGCATGATCTTGCCGGAGCGGGTCTTCGGCAGCTCGGCGACCGGCAGTACCCGCTTGGGCTTGGCGATCGGGCCGAGCGTCGCGCCGACGTGGTTGCGCAGCTCCGCGACCAGTTCGTCGGAGGCGGTCGCCGTACCGCGCAGGATCACGAACGCCACGATGGCCTGGCCGGTCGTCTCGTCGGCCGCGCCGACCACGGCGGCCTCGGCGACCGACGGGTGGGAGACGAGGGCGGACTCGACCTCGGTGGTCGAGATGTTGTGCCCGGAGACGAGCATGACGTCGTCGACCCGGCCGAGCAGCCAGATGTCGCCGTCCTCGTCCTTCTTGGCGCCGTCGCCCGCGAAGTACTTGCCCTCGAAGCGCGACCAGTAGGTGTCGATGAAGCGCTGGTCGTCGCCCCAGATGGTGCGGAGCATGGACGGCCACGGCTCGGTGAGGACGAGGTAGCCGCCCCCGCCGTCCGGCACCTCGTTGGCGTCGTCGTCCACGACGGTGGCGGAGATGCCCGGCAGTGCGCGCTGGGCGCTTCCCGGCTTCGTCTCCGTCACACCGGGCAACGGCGAGATCATCATCGCGCCGGTCTCGGTCTGCCACCAGGTGTCCACGATCGGGCACGTGTCGGCGCCGATGTTCTTCCGGTACCACATCCACGCCTCGGGGTTGATCGGCTCACCGACCGAACCGAGGACCCGGAGGCTGCTCAGGTCGAACTTCGCGGGGATGTCGTCGCCCCACTTCATGAACGTACGGATCGCCGTCGGCGCGGTGTAGAGGATCGTGACGCCGTACTTCTGCACGATCTCCCAGAACCGGCCCTGGTGCGGGGTGTCGGGCGTGCCCTCGTACATGACCTGCGTCGCGCCGTTGGCCAGCGGCCCGTAGACGATGTACGAGTGCCCGGTCACCCAGCCGATGTCGGCGGTGCACCAGTAGACGTCGGTCTCCGGCTTGAGGTCGAAGACCGCGTGGTGCGTGTACGAGGCCTGGGTGAGGTAGCCGCCGGAGGTGTGCAGGATGCCCTTCGGCTTACCCGTGGTGCCCGAGGTGTAGAGGATGAAGAGCGGCTGCTCCGCCTCGAAGGCCTCGGGGGTGTGCTCGGCGGACTGGCGGGCGGTGATCTCGTGCCACCAGACGTCGCGGCCCTCGGTCCACGCGGTGTCCTGACCGGTGCGGCGGACGACGAGGACGTGCTCGACGTTCTCGAAGCGGGAGACGGCGTCGTCGACGGCGGGCTTGAGCGCGGACGGCTTGCCGCGGCGGTAGCCGCCGTCGGCCGTGATGACGACCTTGGCGTCCGCGTCCTTGATCCGGGCGGCGATGGCGTCGGCCGAGAAGCCGCCGAAGACCACGGAGTGCGCGGCGCCGATCCGGGCGCAGGCCAGCATCGCGATGGCGGCCTCGGGGATCATCGGCAGGTAGACGGCGACCCGGTCGCCCTTGCCGACGCCCAGCTCGGTCAGCGCGTTGGCCGCCCGGGAGACCTCGTCCTTCAGCTCCGCGTAGGTGATGGCCCGGCTGTCGCCCGGCTCGCCCTCGAAGTGGATGGCGACCCGGTCGCCGTTGCCCGCCTCGACGTGACGGTCCACGCAGTTGTACGCGACGTTCAGCTTGCCGTCCGCGAACCACTTCGCGAAGGGCGGGTTGCTCCAGTCGAGGGTCTCGGTCGGCTCGGTGGCCCACGTCAGGCGGCGGGCCTGCTCGGCCCAGAAGCCCAGCCGGTCCGCCGCGGCCTGCTCGTACGCCTCTGCGGTGACGTTGGCGTTGGCGGCCAGCTCGGCAGGCGGAGCGAATTTCCGCTCTTCCCGAAGCAGGTTGGCCAGGCTCTCGTTGCTCACGACTTCTCCCAGTCCCAGGGTGTCCGTTGTGTCCCGGGGCATAGCTCATCAGGCGCGAGGCCGGGTGACAAGTGTCTGCCGGGAATTGGTTTAGACCTGTGTCTTCGTGTATGGAGCCATGATCCCGTTCCGCGGCCGAGAGCCGCCGTACGACGCGTGGCGCACGGCAGTTGCGTCCCCGCGAGGTGTGCCGGGGCGCGATGCGGAACGGGGTCATCTCGTTGCACGGGCCCGGGGCTCGCCCGGTTCAGGCCGGAGGTGTTCGGGTCGTTCGGGCTAGTTGATAACTCTTATCGGTGAATAAGAAGCTTTTCATTCGGTATGTCGCCCTTTCCTGTGCGGGACCGCGTGCGAATTTGGCCGCGCCGTGTCGGCACTTCAACGCAAATAACCTGCAAGGAAGAGGGTGGGCGGATGATGGCCGCCACGAAGAGGATCGCCTTGGGCGTCATGACCACGGCCTTGGTCGCCGTGCTCGCGGGCTGTTCCGGAGCAGGCTCCGGCTCCGGGGGGCCGGGAGCCGACGCGGAGAAGGGCGCCCACGGCGCCAAGGAGAACCCCCCGGCCGCCGCCCCGAAGAACGCGGTCAAGCTCATCGGGGACGGATCCACCGCCTTCACCGGGGTCCAGCCGAAGATGCCGGCCGCCAAGCGCCTCGCGCCCGGCGAGAAGCCGCCGCAGTTCGTGGTGTTCTCCTGGGACGGCGCCGGAGAGGACAGCCAGAAGCTCTTCTCGCACTTCCGCGGTGTGGCCAAGAAGTACAACGCCAACATGACGTACTTCCTCAGCGGCGTGTACCTGTTGCCGGAGGACAAGAAGGACCTCTACAACCCGCCCCAGCACGCGCCGGGCCGTTCCGACATCGGCTTCAACGACACCGAGGGCATCCGCGACACCCTCGCCGAGGTGCGTGCCGCCTGGCAGGACGGCAACGAGATCGGCACCCACTTCAACGGCCACTTCTGCGGCGCGGACGGCGGCGTCGGGACCTGGTCCGTCGATGAGTGGAAGAGCGAGATCAGCCAGGCGAAAGCTTTCGTCAAGAGCTGGAAGACCAACACGCCGGAGCTGAAGGGCGAGGCCCCGCTGCCCTTCGACTACGACAAGGAACTGGTCGGCGGCCGCACTCCCTGTCTCGAAGGCCAGAAGAACATGGTCGCCGCCGCCCGGACCATGGGCTTCCGCTACGACTCCAGCGGCGTCGGCAACCAGGTCTGGCCCCAGAAGAAGGACGGGGTCTGGGACATTCCGCTCCAGCTCGTCCCGATGCCCGGCCGCGCCTTCGAGACGCTCTCGATGGACTACAACTTCATGGTCAACCAGTCCGGCACGGCCACCCAGGGCGACCCCTCCCAGCACGAGTACTGGGGCAACCAGATGCGGGACGGGCTGCTTCAGGCCTTCGACCGCTCGTACAACGGCAACCGGGCGCCGCTGATCATCGGCAACCACTTCGAGTCCTGGAACGGCGGCACCTACATGCGCGCCATCGAGGAGACCATCGCGAAGGTGTGCCCCCAGGAGGGCGTGCGCTGCGTGTCGTTCCGGCAGCTCGCCGACTGGCTGGACGCCCAGGACCCGAAGACGCTGGCCAAGCTGACCACACTCGGCGTCGGTGAGGCGCCCAAGACGGGCTGGTCCTCCTACCTCGGCACCCAGGCAGCCGCCGCCCCGCCCGCGGACAAGGGCACGGACAAGGGCACGGACTAGGGCCCGGACGCGAGCTCGGACAAGGGCACGGGCCAGAGCGCGGACCAGGGCGCGCCGCAGGTTCGGATCCGGCAGGAGCCGCCGACCTGAACAACGGCCGAATCACGCCCCTCGTTCGCCGGCCACTCTCCTCAGTGGCCGGCGAACGCGCGGCACCACGCACCACGCACCAGGCACCACGCACCAGGCTCCAGGCACTGAGCGTGGAGGCCGGTTGTGCGGCAGCCGGGCACGGCGAGGCTGCTGAGTGCGGGGTCGGTGAACGAGGGGCGGGTAGACGAGGGGCGGCAAACGCGGGTCGGGAAACGAGGGGCGGTGATCCGGGTGGTCCCCGCGTGATGTGTCAGGCGGGTGCCGTGACTCCCGCTCCCGCGTATCGCTCGTCGAGCACGAAGGCCGGGTCGACCTGGGCCGCCAGGTCGGCGCCGGTCTTCTCGTTGCCCCAGCTCTCGGCGTTCTTCAGGTGGAAGTGCACCATCTGGCGCGTGTACCGCTCCCAGTCGCGCAGCCCGTACGAGTCCTCGGCGGCGTCCTGCAGCGCCTGCAGGGCCATCCGGTTGTCGGCCTCCAGCAGCTCGAACCTGGACGGCCGGCCCTTCTCCATCGACCGGACCCAGTCGGAGTGGCCGACCCCGATCAGCAGGTCGTCGCCGACCTCCGCACGCAGGAACTCCAGGTCGTCCGGGCCCTGCACCTTGTTCCCGACGACCCTCAGGGCGACGCCGAAGTCGCGCGCGTACTCCTTGTACTGGCGGTACACCGACACCCCCTTACGGGTCGGCTCCGCGACCAGGAACGTCATGTCGAAGCGCGTGAACATGCCCGACGCGAACGAGTCCGAGCCCGCCGTCATATCGACCACGACGTAGTCGTCGGGACCGTCGACCAGGTGGTTGAGGCAGAGCTCCACGGCCCCGACCTTGGAGTGGTAGCAGGCCACACCGAGATCGGACTCGGTGAAGGGGCCCGTCGCCATCAGCCGGACGTCCCCGTCGTCGAGCCGCACCGTACGCGCACAGGCCTCGAAGATCGGGTTGTCCTCGTGGACCCGCAGCAGCCGGGAGCCCTCGCCGGGCGGAGTCGTCTTGATCATCGTCTCGGCGGAAGCGATACGGGGGTTGGAGCCCCGCAGATAGTCCTTGATGAGCGGGAGGTGCGCGCCCATGGCGGGCAGCGCGGCGGCCTCCGCCTCGTCCAAGCCGAGAGCGGCTCCCAGGTGCTGGTTGATATCGGCGTCCACGGCGATGACGTGGGCTTCGTTGGCGGCGAGGTGGCGGATGAAGAGCGAGGACAGCGTGGTCTTTCCGCTGCCGCCCTTCCCGACGAAAGCGATCTTCATGTTCACCTAGGGTAGCGGCTTCATTGCGGTGTGCTGTCATCGTTCGTGAAGAAGGCCACTTGAGGGTGGTCCGGGTGGGGTGGGCGCGTAGCCTCGCTACTTATGAGTACGACTGCCTCAGACCCGCTTGCCGCGCTCGGTTCCCTGCCCGGCGTGCCCGATGCCGTGGACTCCGTACGCAAGGCCGTCGACCGGGTCTACGGTCACCGCGTCATGCGACGTCGCAGCAACGAGGTCACGGCCGAGGCCGCACTGCGGGGTTCCCGTGGTTCGGCCGCACTGGCCGGTGCCGACTGGAACCTCGAAGAGGTGCGTCGGCGCACCGACTTCAGTGGCGAGGACGAGGCGCGCGTGGTCGGTGCCGCACTGCGCCTTACCGCGGAGGCGGGGCAACTCCTTTCCATCTGGCGGCAGTCGCCGCTGCGGGTGCTGGCTCGGTTGCATCTGGTGGCGGCCGGCGGGGCCGCTCCCGACGACACGGTGGGGCGTCCGCGCCTGGCGGGTGAAACCGTCGACGAGCCGCTGATCGAGGCGCCGCTGCCCGGGGCCGATGAGGTCGCCGGACGACTCGAAGGGCTCTCGCAGCTGATCATCGCGGGCGGCAGCGCCCCCGCCCTGGTCACGGCGGCCGTGGTGCACGGCGAACTGCTGGCGCTGCGCCCCTTCGGTTCGCACAACGGTCTGGTGGCCCGGACCGCCGAGCGCATCGTGCTGATCGGCAGCGGACTGGATCCGAAGTCGATCTGCCCGGCCGAGGTGGGTCACGCGGAACAGGGCCGGGCGGCCTATGTCGCGGCGTTCGAGGGCTACACGGCCGGAACCCCGGAGGGCATGGCCGCCTGGATCGCCCACTGCGGGCGTTCGGTCGAGCTGGGTGTACGTGAATCGACCGCGGTGTGCGAGGCACTTCAGCGCGGCGCGGCCTGAGGGCGCGGCGCGGCACGGGGCGCGAGTGGGGCGAGAGGGCGCGGCGGGCGTCGTGGTGGGAAAGTCGATTCCCGGGTGGCCCGCGTGGCCGACGGGCGAAAGCCCGGAGCAAGGGTTGCGGCGGTATCGGGGTGCGATACCGCCGCTGGCACGTCCGCCCAGTTACCAAGCGTCCTCGTAAATTGCCCATCAGGTCGGGTACTTTGCCCGTCACCTGGTGCGGCTGGCCCGTAATCGACGGGTCGACGTCGCGTGGGTGCTCGACTTTCGTGCGCGGTCCGTGGGGCCGTACTGCGTTACAGGTCATCCTCACGGATGTCCTTGGTCTCGCGGGCCGTTAACCCCTTTGTACTCCAGGTCCAGGGGAAGGGAAAGCCCTGGCCTCGCTTCTTTACTTTTAGGTTCAATCAGACACGAATCGGGCACCCGGCGCGAGTGTCCGGTTCAGGCACCTGGTGCGGGCGCCTGAACGAGGTGCCTGAACGAGGTGCCTGAACCTGTCCAGGTGACTGGTCGAGGTGATCGGTTGAGGCAATCCGGGGAGGGGATGGGGCCGGTCGACGGGTTCACGGGATCGGCCGATGGGGTCGGTCGAGGTCGCCCGCGGTGGAGCGCCCTGCTCCACCGCGCTTTGCCTCGACCCGCCCTGCCCCGGCCCACCTCGATCTGTTTCACCCCGGCAGGGTGGCGCCGGCGGTGGTGCGCCGACGGCTGGCGTACCAGACCAGCCCCGCGGTGACGGCTGCCGCGCCGACCGCGGCAGCCGCCACGAGGGCGGGGCGGGGCGGCATCGAGAAGGCGGGCAGGCGCTGCTTGAGTCGGACCGGGCGGTTGAAGACGAGAATCGGCCACTCGCGAAGGGTCGCTTCGCGGCGCAGCGCACGGTCGGGGTTGACCGCGTGCGGGTGGCCGACCGACTCCAGCATCGGTACATCGGTCGCCGAATCGCTGTAGGCGTAGCAGCGCGAAAGGTCGTACCCCTCCGAGACCGCGAGCGCCTTCACGGCCTCGGCCTTGGTCGGTCCGTAGGCGTAGTACTCGACCTCGCCCGTGAAGCAGCCGTCGTCGCCGACGACCATGCGCGTGGCGACGACGCGGTCGGCTCCCAGCAACTCGCCGATGGGTTCGACGACTTCGGCGCCCGAGGTCGAAACGATGACCACGTCGCGACCTGCTGTGTGGTGTTCTTCGATGAGGGTGGCGGCCTCGTCGTAGATGATCGGGTCGATCAGGTCGTGCAGGGTCTCGGCGACGATCTCCTTGACCTGCTGGACGTTCCACCCCTTGCAGAGGGCGGAGAGATATTCACGCATCCGCTCCATCTGGTCGTGATCGGCGCCCCCGGCGAGGAACACGAACTGTGCGTACGCAGTGCGCAGTACAGCGCGGCGGTTGATCAGTCCGCCTTGGTAGAAGGACTTGCTGAAGGTCAGCGTCGAAGACTTCGCAATGACCGTCTTGTCCAGGTCAAAGAAGGCTGCTGTGCGCGGCGAGAAGCAGTTTTCCACAACGCTGAGCATAGGGGCCCACCATTCGGCGTAAACTCCGGCGCGTGGGTTTGCCTGAGAAGGCCCTCGGGTACACCATGGAAGTCACGGATCGTTCGCGACCGTGCTAACCCGGTCCGACTCCTCCCCCCCCGAGTCGGCCGTGGGGACGACCCCCGCTCTCCCCCCCGGCGGGGGTCGTCGCATGTCCGGACGCGTTTTAGGGGTGGAAATCACCTGAGTCTCCTGTCTGGCCGTCGTCGGCCCGATCGTGCGAGCCGGGTGTCGTGCGACTCGTCTCGTCACAGTGTGTAGCCAAGGGGCTGCACTCCGGAAGTCGCTGGTTTGGGTTACGAAGTTATTCACAACCCCAGGGTTGTCCACAGTTCTCCATCAAGATCCACATGTTTTTCCGTGGTGCTGCACGTTGATTCCACCCGCGAAGTCCGCGGGTGCCGGAATCGCGCATCTCGGAAACACTCCGAGAACGCCGCGAACCGCACTGAAGGGGCAGTGAGAAGGGGGCGGAGATCGTGGCTGGATCCCTCGCAGGAGAAGGAGCGGCGGTCGCCGAGGGGCGGCGCGGAGGCCCGCTGATCGTGACGGAGGACGTGGAACTGCTCGACGATCTGCTGCGGCTGTGCGCGGCGGCCGGAGCCGAGCCGGAGGTTCATCACGGGCCGCCCGGGCGTCGTGGCGGCTGGGAGCGAGCTCCGATGGTGCTGGTGGGAGACGACGCCGCCGCGCGGTGTCGGGGCGTCGGCCGCAGGAAGGGGGTGATGCTGGTCGGTCGGGACCAGGACGACCCTGACGTGTGGCGCCGGGCGGTGGAGATCGGGGCCGAATATGTGCTGCGACTGCCCGATTCCGAGGGCTGGCTCGTCGATCAGATCGCCAACGCCGCCGAAGGTGTGGGGCGGCCCGCGCTCACCGTCGGCGTGATGGGCGGACGGGGCGGCTCCGGCGCATCGACGCTGGCCTGTGCCCTTGCCGTGAGTGCGGCGAGGTCCGGTCGGCGGACGATGCTGATCGACGCCGACCCCTTGGGCGGTGGGATCGACGTCCTGCTCGGCGGCGAACGGGCCGAAGGCATGCGGTGGCCGGATTTCGCGCAGTCGAAAGGGCGACTCGGCGGCGGAGCCCTTGAGGATTCGCTGCCCGCGCTCCACGGGCTGCGGGTGCTGAGCTGGGGGCGGGACGACGAGGTGGTGATCCCGCCGCAGGCGATGCGAGCCGTGCTCGCCGCCGCGCGCCGACTCGGCGGAGTGGTGGTCGTGGACCTCCCGCGCCGGGTCGACGAGGGGGTCGCGGAAGCCTTGGCACAACTCGACCTCGGCCTGCTCGTGGTGCCCGGTGAACTGCGCGCGGTCGCGGCGGCCAAGCGCGTCGCGTCCACGGCCGGAATGGTTCTGGACGACCTGCGGGTGGTGCCCCGGGGCCCGTATGCGTCAGGTCTGGACGGGCGGTGGGTGGCCCAGGCCATCGGCCTCCCGCTCGTTGGTGAACTCCCTTGGGAATCAGGCCTTCTGATCTCCCAGGACGACGGCACTCCGCCCGGCGGCAGTGCCCGGGGACCGCTGGCCCGGTTCTGTTCGGCCTTCTGGGAACAGGTGGCGGTGGCCGGCGGAACGAGCCCCTTGGCCGGCCCGCCCGGGGGAGGAGCGGCATGACGGACGAGCTGCTCGACGCCGTACGCCAGCGGCTGGCACGCAGTGGCGCTGCTCCTACTCCGGCCGGAGTGGCCGCCGCTCTACGGGCCCAGGGGCGGCTGCTGGGGGACGCCGAGGTGCTCGGAGCCGCGGCAGAGCTGCGAGGCGAACTCGTCGGCACGGGAGTGCTGGAGCCGTTGCTCGCGGATCCGGAAGTGACCGATGTGCTGGTGTCCGCACCAGACCGGGTGTGGGTGGACCGGGGCGGTGGCCTCCAGCTGACCGGCGTTACCTTCTCGGACGCGGCGGCGATCCGTCGGCTGGCCCAGCGTCTCGCCGCGGTGGCCGGCAGAAGGCTGGACGACGCACGGCCGTGGGTGGACGCCCGACTGCCCGACGGCACCCGGATGCACGCCGTGCTGCCCCCGGTGGCGGTCGGCTCGACCTGCCTCTCCCTGCGTGTGGTGCGGCCACGGGCCTTCTCGCTGACGGAGTTGGTGGACGCGGGCACGGTGCCGCCCGGCGGTGACCGGATCCTGCGGGCCCTCGTGGAAGCGCGGATCTCCTACGTGATCAGTGGCGGCACGGGGGCGGGCAAGACGACCCTCCTCGCCAGCTTGCTGGGCGCGGTCGGCGCGAACGAGCGGATCGTGCTCGCCGAGGACTCCGCCGAGCTGCGACCGGACCACCCACATGTGGTCCGCCTGGAGTCCCGTCCGGCCAATCAGGAGGGCGCGGGCCGGGTGACGTTGCGAGATCTGGTACGGCAGGCGCTGCGCATGCGGCCCGACCGGCTGGTGGTCGGAGAGGTACGAGGCGCTGAAGTCACCCAGTTGCTGGCCGCGTTGAACACCGGACACGAAGGAGGGTGCGGCACGGTCCACGCGAACGCCGCCGAGCATGTCCCCGCCCGACTGGAGGCGCTGGGTACCGCGGCCGGTCTTGACCGGGTCGCCCTGCACAGCCAGTTGGCGGCCGCGCTCTCGGTGGTCGTGCATCTCGTGCGGGACCGCGCGGGACAACGGCGGGTCGCCGAGGTGCATGTCCTGGAGCGGGACGTGGCAGGTCTGGTCATCACGGTTCCGGCCCTGAGCTGGGGCGTCGGTGGATTCGTGCCGGAGCGCGGCTGGGAACGGCTGCGGTCGCTGATCGGAGGCGCCCTGTGACAGCGGGAACGTCCGCGTACGCGGCCCACGCGGTGGCCCTCTGCGCGGGTTCGGCGGTGTGGCTCGCCATGGTGCGGGATCCAGGGGTGAGGCGGGCGCGGGTGCTGTTCGTGGACACCCGGCCCGAGTCACGCCGGACGTGGGGGTGGGGCCGGTGGCCAGGGCTGCGGAAGGCCCTGGGGCGCGTGACGGAGTCGGCCCGGGGGCGTCGCGAGTGGTGGTGCGTACCGGCCGCGGTGCTGCTCGCGGTGGTGGGCGGCTCGGTGCTGCCGCTGGTCGCGGGAGCCGTGGCGGTCCCGGTGATACGCCGTTGGCTGCGGAGGCGGGCCGCGGCACGGGAGGCGGAGAAGGCGGCGGCCACGGTGGCAGCGTTGTGCGGGGCCGTGGTCGGGGAGCTGCGGGCCGGCCGTGAGCCGGGGCAGGCACTGCTCTTCGCACTGAATGAGGGCCCGTCGGAGGACAGCCCATCGGCGGTGGCTTCCGGCGGCCGGCTGGGAGAGGCGGAGACAGCGGTGCTGGCGGCGGCGCGGTTCGGCGGCGACGTGCCGGCAGCGCTCCGCCAGGCGGCGGCGGGCCCGGGTCTCGCGGGCCTGTCCGGGATGGCCGCGTGCTGGCGGGTGGCCGTGGACGGCGGGGCCGGGCTGGCGACCGGGCTGGAGCGCCTGGAGGCCGCGTTGCGCGAGGACCGACGCAGACGGGAGGAGTTGCGCGCCCAGCTTGCGGGTGCGTGGTCGACGGTCGTGGTCCTGGCCCTGCTCCCGGTCGCGGGTCTGGGGCTGGGAGCGGCCCTCGGAGCCGACCCCCTGCGCGTACTGCTGCACACCCCGGGCGGTCTGGTCTGTCTGGCAGCGGGGGCGTTCCTGGAGACGGCCGGTCTGTTCTGGGCCTGCCGGATCGTGCGGGGAGGGGAGGCGACGTGAATGCGGCGGACGGAGAAGTTCTCCACAGCCTGGGGATGTCGGTATCCGTACTGGGCCTGGTGGTGCAGCTGGCGGCCGTGACCGTCGCCAGGTACCGGAGGCGAGCGGTTCGCGAGCGGGGCGCGCTGCTGGTGGGCACGGTCGCGGTGGCACGGCCCGGCGGGTGGAGCCGGATGACCGGGCTATTCCGGTCGAGCGGTGGTTCGGGTCTCTCCGAGGCCGCTCGGCCGTGGGCGGCCCCGGCCGGGGTCTGGCTCACGGGATGGATTCTGATCGGCGGCGTGTTCGGCTGCGCCGTCGGTTCGGCCGCTGCGTACGGGACATGGCGGTGGCAGCGGACCCGGCCCCGGCCTGTTCCCGGCAGTGCCCATCCGGAGCGGGCCGTGATCGCCGGGCAGCTTCCGCTGGCCGCGGATCTGCTCGCGGCCTGTATCGCGGTCGGGGCAGGGCCCCGGGAAGCGGCCGAGGAGGTGGGTGAATCCATCGGCGGCCCGGTCGGCGACCGGCTTGCCCGAACTGCTGCCGAGATCCGCCTCGGCGGCGAACCGGCCGAGGCGTGGGGCCGGTTCGCGGAGATACCGGGCGCAGCCCCGCTGGCCCGCTGCTTGCACCGGGCCGGTTCGACAGGGGCCCCGGCCGCGGAGCCGGTCGCCAGGCTGGCCGAGGCGATGCGCGCCGAGCGAGCCGGTGCGGCGGTGGCGCGGGCGCAACGGGCCGGGGTGCTGATCACCGCGCCGGTCGGCCTCTGCTTCCTCCCCGCCTTCCTGGCGGTCGGGGTGGCGCCGGTGATCATCGGCCTGGCCGGTGAACTGCTCGCAACCGGCCGTCCGGGCCGGTGAGGCGGCGCGCGACGCGCGGTCGGCAGTGACCCGCTGATCATTCGTTCTCGCTCTCTCACTCACGGGTGTTCCGTTCGGGCGCCCGCTCGTCATCGATGCTCATCGGGGGATGAAATGGAAAAGAAGCTCTGGGACCGGACCGTTGGCGCACTGCGCGGAGGTCGGCTGTCCACAAGGGGGTTGGGCCTGCCGACGACGTGGTCCGCACGGTGGGCTGGGCGGCTCGGTCGGTCCGATCGAGGAATGACCACATCCGAGTACGCGGTGGGCACCATCGCGGCATGTGCCTTCGCGGCGGTGCTCTACAAGGTCGTGAACAGCGGGCCGGTGCTGTCGGCTCTGCAGTCACTGGTCGAGGACGCGCTCGATGCGAAGTTCTGATACCCCGTCGGTGCTGAGCCCGGGGAGGGGGCCTGTGGCCTCGAACGGCGGCCTTCCCCGGGGTCGGCACC
>MUNB01000403.1 GCA_002154345.1 Streptomyces griseus | reverse complement strand
GCCCCGCACCCCTCCCCCACCACGCCCGGACTCGATGACCGGATCACCCGGGCCCTCGTCGGAGCCGCCGTCGGCGACGCGCTCGGCGGCCCGGTCGAGGGCTGGACCCCCGAGCAGATCGCCGAACGCCACGGCGGCCGGGTGACCGGGATCGTCGGCCCCTGGTACGGCGAGGACTGGCGCACCGCGCGCCCCGTCGCGCCGTACCACAAGGGCGACGGGCACGTCACCGACGACACCCTGATGACCCATGCGCTGATCCGGGTCTACGCGAAGGTCCGCGACCACCTCGACGCGTACGCCGTCGCCGACCATCTCGTACCGGATCTGCTCTCCCCGCGCTGGATCCCGGAGCTGGAGGCCGAGGCGCTGCCGCTCCAGCGGATCTTCCTGGCGGAGAAGTGGATCGTGGCCCGGCTGCACTACGGGCACATCGACCCGCGCGAGGCCGGTGCGGGCAACATCGTCAACTGCGGGGCGGCGATGTACATGGCCCCGGTCGGACTGGTCAACGCCGGTGACCCGCGGGCCGCTTACGCCGAGGCGCTGGAGGTCGCGGCCCCGCACCAGTCCTCGTACGGGCGGGAGGCCGCCGGGGTCTTCGCGGCCGCCGTCGCCGCCGCGTGCCGCCCGGGCGCCACACCGGAGGCGGTGGTCGACGCCGCGCTCGCCCTGGCGAAGGACGGCACCCGCTCCGCGATCGAGGCGGTCTGCGAAGTGGCCGCGCGCCACGAGGACTTCGAGGCCGCGCTCGCCCCGCTGCGGGCCGCGGTGGAGCCCTTCGACACGGTCGGCCCCGACTACCGGGCCCCCTCGCTCGGCGCGCGCCGCCCCTCCCGGCTGCACGCCATCGAGGAACTGCCCGTCGCGCTCGGCATGTTGCTGGTCGGGGGCGGCGACTACCGGCGTACGGTGCTCGGTTCGGTGAACTACGGGCGGGACTGCGACTCCATCGCGACGATGAGCGGGGCGATCGTGGGCGCGCTCGGCGGTGAGGTCCCGGCCGAATGGGCGGCCACCGTCGCGGAGGCGAGCCGGCTGGACCTGCACACCCCCGCCCGGACCCTGACGGAGGTCGCCCGGGAGGTCTTCGCCCGGGACCTGGAGCGCCGCCGGGCCCACGAGGAGACGTTCACCGCGCTGGCCGGTACCCGATGAACCTCCGCCTCACCTGGGTGCAGCCGGAGGACCTGGTCGGGCACGAGCTGCGGCAGGCCGCGCAGGACGGCCGGGACGCCCGGGAGATCGAGGAGCGGTGGTACGCGGCCGGGGGCGCGCCCGCCCCGGACCGCGCGGGCGCGTCCGAACCGCCCGCGCCGCCGCGACTGCGCGCACTGGCCGAGCGGCTGCTCGACGAACTCGCCCTGCTGGAATCGCCGTTGGCCGCCGACGAGCCCACCGACCTGGACGCGATCGTCGCCGCCTGCCCGCACTGGCCGCGCCCCGTGGACACGCCTTTCCCGGTCGGCCGGGACCGGCTGCACGCGGCCTGGCTGGGCCGGGCGGCGGGCTGTCTGCTCGGCAAGCCGGTCGAGAAACTGCCGCTGACCGGCATCCGGGCCCTGGCCCGCGCCACCGGCAACTGGCCGCTCTCCACCTGGTTCACCGCACACGGCGTGCCCGCCGAACTGCTCGCCGCCCACCCCTGGAACCGCCGCTCGGCCCCCACCTCGCTCGCCGAGAACATCGACGGCATGCCGGAGGACGACGACCTCAACTACCCCCTGCTCACCCTGCTGTTGCTCCAGCGGCACGGGCGGTCCTTCACCACCGCCGACCTCGCCCGGCTCTGGCTGGACGAACTGCCGGCCGGCCGGGCCTTCACCGCCGAGCGCATCGCGTACGGCAATCTCCTCGCGGGCGTCGAACCGCCGGAGACCGCCCGCTTCCGCAACCCGTTCCGGGAGTGGATCGGCGCGCAGATCCGAGCCGACGTGCACGGCTGGACCCACCCCGGCGACCCGGCCGGGGCCGCCGCCCAGGCCCACCGCGACGCGGTCCTCACCCACACCGGCAACGGGGTGTACGGCGCGATGTTCACCGCCGCCGCGCTGGCCGTCGCGGCGGGCGGCGAGAGCGATGTGCACGGCTGCCTGGCCGCCGGGCTGCGGGTGGTGCCGCCGCACTCGCGGTACGCCCGCGCGATCCGCCTCGGCATCGAGGCCGCCCGTACGGAAGAGGAGTTCGACGTGGTGGTGGACCGGCTGCACGCCGCGTACGCGGACACCCACCACTGGGTGCACGTACTGCCCAACGCCGCGCTGCTGGCCGCCGCCCTCACCCACGCCGACGGCGACTTCACCCGGTCGATCGGCCGCGCGGTCTCCGGCGGCTGGGACACCGACTCCAACGGGGCGACCGCCGGATCGCTGGCCGGGCTGCTGGCGGGCGGGCCGGACGCCCTGCCCGAACGGTGGACGGCTCCACTGAAGAACCGGCTCGCCACCTCCGTACCCGGCTTCGACCGGACCGGGTTCGACACCCTCGCCGCACTGACCCATCAGGAGGCTCTGCGCCCATGACCCGTATCGCGGTGCTCGGCAGCACCAATATGGACCTCGTCGCCTACACGGCCCGCGCCCCCGGCCGCGGCGAGACCGTCACCGGACGGGAGTTCCGGACGATCCCCGGCGGCAAGGGCGCCAACCAGGCCGTCGCCGCCGCCCGCGCGGGCGGCGAGGTCACGATGATCGGCGCGGTCGGCGACGACGTCTACGGCACCCTGCTGCGCGACGGCCTCGAACACGCGGGGGTGGACACCGATCTGCTGCACACCGCCGAGGGCCCCAGCGGCACCGCGCACATCGTGGTCGACGACACCGGGTCCAACGCGATCGTGGTGATCCCCGGCGCCAACGGTGTGGTGACCGCGCTCGGGCCCGGGGAGATCGCGGCGATCGCCGCCGCCGATCTGCTGCTGATGCAGCTCGAACTCCCGCTGTCCGCCGTCGTCGAAGGAGCCCGCGCGGCCCGCGCCCAGGGCGTCCGCACCATCCTCACCCCCGCCCCCGTGCAGCCGCTGCCCGACGAACTCCTCGACCACATCGACCTGTTGGTGCCCAACGAGCACGAGGCCGCCGAGCTGTCCGGGCAGGCCGAACCGCACGCCGCCGCTCAGATCCTGCTGCGCCGGGTGCCCGAGGTGATCGTCACGCTCGGCGCGAAGGGCTGTCTGTACGCGGCCCGGGGCGGCGAGCCGGTGCTCTTCGAGGCGCCCTCGGTGAACGCCGTCGACACGACCGGGGCCGGGGACACCTTCGTCGGGTCGCTGGCGGTGGCGCTCGGTGAGGGGCGGCCGGTGGCGAAGGCGCTGGCCTTCGCCTCCGCGGCCGCCGCGCTCTGCGTCCAGAAACCGGGCGCGTCCACGTCCATGCCCTACCGGAGCGAGATCGAGGCGGAGACCGTATGAGCACCACAGCAGCAGGCCCGACGAGTACGACAGCGGCGGGACCGCTGACCGGGCTGAAGGTCATCGACCTGGCCACCCTCTTCGCCGGACCGCTCGCGGCCACCATGCTCGGCGACTTCGGCGCCGATGTGATCAAGGTCGAGCACCCCCGTAAGCCGGACCCCTCGCGCGGGCACGGGCCCGCCAAGGACGGGGTGGGCCTGTGGTGGAAGCTGCTCGGCCGCAACAAGCGCGCCCTCACCCTCGATCTGTCCGCGCCCGGCGGCCGGGACGTGCTGCTCCGGCTGGCCGCCGGGACGGACGTCATCGTGGAGAACTTCCGGCCCGGCACCCTGGAGCGCTGGGGGCTCGGCCCCGAGGAGTTGCACGCCGTCAACCCGCGTCTGGTGCTGGCCCGGGTCACCGGCTTCGGCCAGTTCGGGCCGTACGCCCACCGCCCCGGCTTCGGGACGCTCGCCGAGGCGATGAGCGGGTTCGCCGCGATCACCGGGGAGCCGGACGGGCCGCCGACGCTGCCGCCGTTCGGGCTCGCCGACTCCATCGCCGCGCTGGCCACGGCGTACGCGGTGATGGCCGCGCTCGCCGGGCGGGAGAAGACCGGCGAGGGGCAGGTGGTGGACCTCGCGATCATCGAGCCGATCCTCACCGTGCTGGGCCCGCAGCCGCTCTGGTACGACCAGCTCGGCCATGTCCAGCCGCGCACCGGCAACCGCTCCCGCAACAACGCCCCGCGCAACACCTACCGCACCGCCGACGGCCACTGGGTCGCGGTCTCCACCTCCGCCCAGTCCGTCGCCGAGCGGGTGATGCGCCTCGTCGGCCGCCCGGACCTGATCGAGGAGCCCTGGTTCGGCGCGGGCACCACCCGGGCCGAGCACACCGAGGAGCTGGACGGGGCGGTCGGCCACTGGATCTCCCGCCACAGCCGCGAGGAGGTGATCAACGGCTTCGAGAAGGCGGAGGCGGCCGTCGCGCCGATCCAGGACGTACGGGAGGTGATGGAGGACCCGCAGTACCGGGCGCTGGGCACCATCGCCGAGGTCGACGACCCGGAGCTGGGGCCGCTGCGGATGCAGAACGTCCTCTTCCGGCTCTCGGGGACGCCGGGCGGGATTCGCTGGGCGGGCCGCCCGCACGGCGCGGACACCGACGAGATCCTGGCCGGGCTGGGTCTCTCGGAGAACCGGATCGCGGCGCTGCGGGACCAGGGGGCGCTGTGAGCGACTGCACGGCCGCCGCCGTCCCTCCGCTGCCGGAGGACGCTCCCGTGCCGCCCGGCCGGCCGCCGCTGACCTGGCTGTACGTGCCCGGGGACCGGCCGGAGGTGGTGGCCAAGGCGCTGGGCAGCGGGGCGGACGTGGTGATCGTCGACCTGGAGGACGCCGTCGCCCCGGACCGCAAGGAGTACGCGCGCTCCGCCACCGCCGAACTCCTCGCGGACCCGGTGACCGCGTCGCCGGACGCCGTACCGGTCCATGTCCGGGTGCACGGCGAGGACGACATCCGGGCGCTGACGGGGCTGCCGGGGCTGTCCGGTCTGCGGCTGCCCAAGATCACCCACGCGGTCTCGGTGCACCATGTGGCGGCGGTGGCCCCCGGCGTACCGCTGTATCCGCTGCTGGAGTCGGCGCTCGCCGTGGAGCACGCGTACTCGATCGCCACGGCCGACCCCGCGGTCCGGGGCGTCGCGCTGGGCGAGGCGGACCTGCGGGCCGACCTGGGCGTACGGGAGGACCGCGGGCTCGACTGGTCGCGCAGCCGGCTGGTGGTGGCGGCCCGGGCGGCCGCGCTGCCGCCGCCCGCCCAGTCGGTGTTCCCCGACGTCCGGGACCTGGACGGGCTGTGGACCTCGTGCGCACGGGGGCGGGCGCTCGGGCTGCTGGGGCGGGCGGCGATCCATCCGCGCCAGCTGGAGGTGATCGAGCGGGCGTTCCGGCCGACGGCCGAGGAGATCGAGGCGGCGGAGGAGATCGTCGCGGCCTCGGCGGTGGAGGCGGGGGCGCTGGCGCTGCCGGACGGGCGGTTCGTGGACGCGGCGGTGGTCGCGTCCGCCCGCCGCACACTGGCGATCGCCGGGCGGTCCTGAGGTTTCTCAGGTCCGCCCGGCGATCGGGGCAGTGCGGGGCGCGCGCCGTGCGGGGCGCGGGCGGTCAGCTCTTGTCGGCCGCCTCGGGGGCGGAGTCCTTCCGGAGCCGGCCCTTCTTCAGCGGGTCCTCGTCGGCGCTGTCGGCCTCCGGCGCGTCCGCGTCCTCGGCGCCGTCCTTCCCGGTGGCGTCGGCGTCGGCGGTCTTCGCGTCCTCGGTGCTCTTCGTGGCGTCCGCGTCCCGGTCGGGCTCGACGATCTCCTCGCGGCCCGGGCGGATCTTCGCGGAGATCACGATGTAGGCGACGGCGAGGACGAAGACGAGGATCGCGGTCCACACGTTCAGGCGGAGGCCCAGGACGTGGTGGGCCTCGTCGACCCGCATGTACTCGATCCAGCCGCGTCCCGCGCAGTAGGCCGCGACGTACAGCGCGAACGCCCGTCCGTGGCCGAGCCGGAAGCGGCGGTCGGCCCAGATGACCAGCAGCGCGACGCCGATGCACCACAGCGACTCGTACAGGAAGGTCGGGTGGTACGTCCCGGCGACCCGGTTCGGGCCGTCGCTGATCTCCAGCGCCCAGGGCAGGTCGGTGGGCTCGCCGTAGAGCTCCTGGTTGAACCAGTTGCCCCAGCGGCCGATGGCCTGGGCGATGGCGATGCCCGGGGCCAGCGCGTCGGCCCAGGCGGGCAGCGGGATGCCCCGGCGGCGGCAGCCGATCCAGGCCCCTACGGCGCCGAACGCGATGGCGCCCCAGATGCCGAGGCCGCCCTCCCAGATCTTGAAGGCGTCGACCCAGTCCTCACCGTCGCTGAAGTACAGCTGGTAGTCGGTGATCACGTGGTAGAGCCGGCCGCCGACGAGACCGAAGGGCACGGCCCAGACGGCGATGTCGGCCACGGTGCCGGCTTTGCCGCCCCGGGCGATCCAGCGCTTGTTGCCGAACCAGACGGCGACGAAGACACCGATGATGATGCAGAACGCGTAGCCGCGGAGCGGGATCGGGCCGAGCTCGATCACGCCGGTCGACGGGCTGGGAATGAAGGCAAGGTTCATGGCGAGGTCGACGCTACCTTGCCGGGCGGTGGGTACGGCAAGCCACCCGGCAACGTCTGGGTAACGAGGACCGCGTCACGGGCGGTCGCGGAGGCCGGTCAGGAACCGGCGGCGGACGACGGGGCGGCCGGGTCGGACGAGCCCTCGGACGCGCCCTCCTCCGGGGTGGCCGGAGCGTCGGTGCCGAGCTTCTTGCCCTTGTTGGCCGCGGCGACCCACTTCTTCAGATTCTCCGGGGAGATCTGCTCGTCACCCTTGCTCGGGAAGACGGACTCCCCGTTGAGCAGCACCGTCGGCGTGCCCTGGAAGCCGCCCTCGCGGAACGCCGTGTCGGACTTCTTCACCCAGCTGTCGTGCTCGCCGTCCTCCACACAGCTGCGGAAGCCCGGGGTGTCGAGCCCCTCGACCTTCCCGGCCAGCTCGATCAGCCGGCTGTTCTTGCCGAAGGCGTCGTCCGGCTCGGGAGGCTGGTTGCTGAAGAGGACGTCGTGATACGGGGCGAACCTGCCGTCGTCCTGGGCGCAGGCGGCGGCGTTGGCGGCGCGCAGCGAGCCGGTGCCGCCGAGATTGCCGTCGATGATCGTGGCCAGGTGGTACTCCACCTTGACCTGGCCCTCGTCCGCCAGCTCCTTGATGGTGTCCCGGAAGGCGTTCTCGAACTGGGCGCAGACCGGGCAGCGGAAGTCCTCCCAGATGGTGAGGGTGGACGGGGCGTCGGGCGCGCCGACCGGGAGGGTCAGGGCGGCCTCGCCGGTCGCGCCCGACGGGGCGATGGCGGGACCGGAGGCGGTGTCGCCGCCGTCGTCCTTGCCGGCGTTGGCCGCGATCAGGCCGACCACGGCGGCCAGGGCGAGCACCCCGACCACGGCCGAGGCGACGATCAGGGTCCGGCGGCGCTTCTCGCGCCCCTTCTCCCGCTCGCGCTGCTGGGCCAGGCGCTCACGCGCGCTTCTGTTTCCCTCAGGGATCTTGTCGCTCACACCCGGGAAACGAACCGGGGAGGCGCCTCCGCGCCTCCCCGGTCCACAATCCACCCATTCGGGTGGTTCACGGCTCAGCGCTTTCGAACACCTTCGGCCAGTTCGCCCGCCAGGGAGCGGACGGCGGCGAGACCGGCGGCCTCGTCGGGCGCGTCCAGCATGGCCTTGACGAAGGCCGAGCCGACGATCACACCGTCGGCGAACCCGGCGACCTCGGCGGCCTGTGCCGCGTTGGAGACGCCGAGGCCGACGCAGACCGGCAGATCGGTGGTGGCGCGGGTGCGTCCCACCAGGTCCTGGGCCTGGGCGCCGACGGAGGCACGGGTGCCGGTGACGCCCATCAGCGAGGCGGCGTAGACGAAGCCGCTGCCGGCCGCCGTGATGGTGGCGAGGCGGGCGTCCTGGCTGCTGGGGGCGACGACGAAGACGGTGGCGAGACCGTGCTTCTCGGCGTGTTCCCGCCACAGGGCGGACTCCTGGACCGGCAGGTCGGGCAGGATGCACCCGGCGCCGCCCGCCTCGGCCAGCTCGGCGGTGAAGCGCTCGACGCCGTACCGGTCGATGGGGTTCCAGTACGTCATGACCAGGATCGGGACGCCGGTGGCCTCGTACGCCTCACGGACCGTGCGCATCACGTCGGCGATCCGGACGCCGCCGCGCAGGGCGATGTCGTCGGCGGTCTGGATGACCGGCCCGTCGAGGACCGGGTCGCTGTGCGGCAGCCCGATCTCGACGACGTCCGCGCCGCCCGCGATGACGGCCTTGACCGCTTCGATGCCGCCGTCGACGGTCGGGAAGCCCGCCGGGAGGTAGGCGATGAGCGCCGCCCGGTCCGCCGCCTTCGCCGCGGCGAGGGTGGTGTTCAACAGCTCGATGTTGCCGCTCACTTGGCGTCCCCCTCGATCTCGGCGCGGTCGCTGTCGGCGTCCGCCTCGACGGCGGCGTCGGTGTCGTAGAGCCCGAAGTAGCGGGCGGCGGTGTCCATGTCCTTGTCGCCGCGGCCGGACAGGTTGACGAGGATCAGCCCGTCCTTGCCCAGCTCCTTGCCGACCTCCAGCGCACCGGCGAGCGCGTGGGCGCTCTCGATGGCCGGAATGATGCCCTCGGTGCGCGAGAGCAGGCGCAGGGCCTGCATGGCGGCGTCGTCGGTGACCGCGCGGTACTCGCCGCGCCCGGTGTCCTTGAGGTAGGAGTGCTCCGGGCCGATGCCCGGGTAGTCCAGGCCCGCCGAGATGGAGTACGGCTCGGTGATCTGGCCCTCGTCGTCCTGGAGGACGTAGGAGCGGGAGCCGTGCAGGATGCCGGGCTCGCCCGCGGTGAGGGTCGCCGCGTGCTCGCCGGTCTCCACCCCGTGCCCGGCCGGCTCGCAGCCCACCAGGCGGACGTCGGCGTCGGGGATGAAGGCGTGGAAGAGGCCGATGGCGTTGGAGCCGCCGCCGACGCAGGCGACCGCCGCGTCCGGGAGGCGGCCCGCGCGCTCCAGGATCTGGCGGCGGGCCTCGACGCCGATGACGCGGTGGAAGTCGCGGACCATCGCGGGGAAGGGGTGGGGGCCCGCGACCGTGCCGAAGAGGTAGTGCGTACGGTCCACGTTGGCGACCCAGTCGCGGAACGCCTCGTTGATGGCGTCCTTCAGGGTCCGCGAGCCGGACTTCACGGCGACGACCTCGGCGCCGAGCATCCGCATCCGGGCCACGTTCAGGGCCTGGCGCTGGGTGTCGATCTCGCCCATGTAGATGGTGCAGTCGAGGCCGAAGAGGGCGCAGGCGGTCGCGGTGGCGACGCCGTGCTGGCCGGCGCCGGTCTCGGCGATGACGCGGGTCTTGCCCATGCGCTTGGTGAGCAGCGCCTGGCCCAGCACGTTGTTGATCTTGTGCGAGCCGGTGTGGTTCAGGTCCTCGCGCTTGAGGAAGATCCGGGCGCCGCCCGCGTGCTCGGCGAAGCGCGGCACCTCGGTCAGCGCGCTGGGCCGGCCGGTGTAGTCGACCATCAGCTCGTTGAGCTCGGCGGCGAAGGCCGGGTCGGCCTTCGCCTTGTCGTACTCGACGGCGACCTCGTCCACGGCGGCGACGAGCGCCTCCGGGATGAACTTGCCGCCGTACGCGCCGAAATAGCCCTCGGCGCTGGGGATCAGACCCTCGGGGTCCGGAATGAAGAAGTCGGACGACATGCGACGTGCTCCTTGGCATGGCAACGGATGGATGCACCGTATGCGCAAAGGAGCGAGCGCCACCGCGACCGGCGTGCGGTCGGGGCGGTGCGGTCGTACGTACGGGGTGGGGCGGGTGTTGCGGTACGTCGGCCGGGGCTCGCTACTGCGCGGACCCCGGGCGCCATCGCATCCCGTTCACCTGGCCGGGCTCGTCGCCGATGACGTACCGCACGCGCCGTCCGTGCACGCGCCGGGCGGGCGCCCGGCAGCCGCGCGGCCTGCACCCGCGCGCCAGCGGGGCGTGCGGGTCCCTGGCCGGGGACCCGGCCAGGCCGAGGCCCGGTCGGGTGCGGGGCACGGGACGTCCGGTCATGGTCGCTGTCGTCCGCCCCGGTCAGCCGCGGCCGTGGCGGAGCGCCGGGTGGGCGCCCGCGGCGACCAGGTCGGCGACGGCGGCGCGCGGGTCGCGGCCGGTGACCAGGGACTCGCCGACCAGGACGGCGTCGGCGCCTGCGTTGGCGTACGCGATCAGGTCGTGCGGGCCGCGGACACCGGACTCGGCGACCTTGACGATGTGGTCGGGGATCTCGGGGGCGACGCGCTCGAAGGTGGAGCGGTCGACCTTGAGGTCCTTCAGGTTGCGCGCGTTGACGCCGATGATCTTGGCTCCGGCGTCCACGGCGCGCTCCGCCTCCTCCTCGTCGTGCGCCTCGACGAGCGGGGTGAGCCCGATCGACTCGGCGCGCTCGATCAGGGAGACCAGGGCCTCCTGGTCGAGGGCGGCGACGATCAGCAGGGCGAGGTCGGCGCCGTACGCCCGGGCCTCCCACAGCTGGTACGAGGTGACGATGAAGTCCTTGCGCAGGACCGGGATGTCGACCTTGGCGCGGACGGCCTCCAGGTCGGCGAGCGAGCCGCCGAAGCGGCGCTCCTCGGTGAGGACCGAGATGACGGACGCGCCGCCCGCCTCGTAGTCCGCGGCGAGCGCGGCCGGGTCGGCGATGGCGGCCAGGGCCCCCTTGGAGGGGGACGAGCGTTTGACCTCGCAGATGACGGTCACGCCCTCGCCGCGCAGGGCGGCGACTCCGTCCTTGGCCTGGGGAGCGCGGGCCGCGCGCTCCTTCAGCTCGTCGAGGCTGACGCGCGCCTGCCGCTCCGCGAGGTCGGCGCGTACGCCGTCGATGATCTCGTCGAGCACACTCACGCGAGCGGCCCCCTTCCGAACGGTGATGAGGGAACAGGATCAGCCATACCGATGGTATCCGCAGGAGCGCCCGGGGCTCGCATCCGGCCTCGTGGCGTCCCACTACCTGGGCATTCAGGGGGCCAGTGCGGAGCCGAACGGCAGGTTCCGGACCACGGTGAAGATCAGCAGGACGGCGCCCACGCCCCACCACCAGGCGGGGGCCAGGGCGATCCGCAGGGGCTGTCCGCGCCAGGCCCTGGTCAGCCAGAGGACCCAGACGGCGGCGAAGAGGACGTAGCCGACGGTGGCGATCGCGTTGGCGGAGAGCGCCGTGCCGAGGTCGCCGGTGATGAAGGCGTGGGCGCTGCGGAGTCCGCCGCAGCCGGGGCAGAGGACGCCGGTCAGTCTGAGCAGGGGGCAGACGGGGTAGTGACCGGGGTCGTTGGGGTCGACGGTGCCGACGTAGCCGAAGGCGGCTGTGACGGCGGCGAGGATCCCTACGGGCGTACCGAGCCGACGCAACCGGCCCGCCCGGTCCGCCGGACGTTCGCCCGCGCCCACCCAGCCTGCTCGGTCAGCCTGATGCTCGGCCACGCCCACCCAGCCTTCCCGGTCCGCCTGATGCTCGGCCGCACCCACCCAGCC
>MUNB01000402.1 GCA_002154345.1 Streptomyces griseus | reverse complement strand
GTCGAGGAGCGGCTGCGTCCGCACTGGTCGGTGACCTGGGCGGTGCCGGTCGACGAGTCCGGCGCCCCGCTCCACCCCCGTACGGCACCGGTCGTGCACGCCCCGACCCCCACCGACGAACCGCTCGGCATCCCCGCCCTGCTCATCGCCTCGCTCCCGCTGGACACCGCCCGCAGGCACCCCGCGCCGGGGCCGCTGACCGACTTCCTGGTGGAGCGGGCGGCGGACGCGTACGCGGAGCTGCTGGGCGACTGGCGGCCCGTGTCGACCGGGACGATCGACCTGGTGCCGGGCCAGCTCGGCAAGGGCGCGCTGGACGGGGCCCTGCGCGGGGCGATCCTGGCCCGGCTGCCGAGGGTCGCGTTCCTGGAGCCCGCCGCCCCCCGGGACCCGGCGGCGGAGAACGGCTGGGGCGACGACTGGGACCGGGACCAGGACCGTACGGAGAGCACCTCCGCCCTGCGGCCCGTCGAGGCCGAGGTCGTCGAGGGCGTCGGGGCCGAGACCGTACGGGTCCTCGCCGAGGTGCTGCCCTGTCTGCTGCCCGCCGGTCTGGAGCGCCGCACCGAGCTGCGTACCCTCGGCGTCGCCCGGGTCCCGCTGACCGAGGCCATCGACCGGCTCGCCGGTCTGGAGCGCGACCCCGCCTGGTGGCACCGGCTCTACGACAGCCTCGCGGGCACCGACCCCGACCGGCTCACCGGCCTGCCGGTCCCGCTCGCCGGCGACCCGGAGGACGAGCAGGCGGGCCGCCCGCCGCGCACCACCATCGGCCCCCGCCAGATCCTGCTGCCCCTCCCGGACGCCCTCACCGGCCCCGTCCTCGGCCGCCTCTCCCGGCT
>MUNB01000401.1 GCA_002154345.1 Streptomyces griseus | reverse complement strand
CACCGCCACTCCGCCGCCCCCGAGCGAAGGACACCGAGGAACCCATGGCACTCCACCCCGAAGCCGCGGCGCTGCTGGCCCGCTCCCACCGGCTCGGCTCCGATCCGCGCAACACGAACTACGCAGGCGGCAACGCCTCCGCCAAGGGCGCCGCGCCCGACCCGGTCACCGGCGACGACGTCGAGCTGATGTGGGTCAAGGGCTCCGGCGGCGACCTCGGCACCCTCACCGAAGACGGGCTCGCCGTCCTCCGCCTCGACCGGCTCCGCGCCCTGCGGACCGTCTACGCCGGCGAGGCGCGCGAGGACGAGATGGTCGCCGCGTTCGACTACTGCCTGCACGGCAAGGGCGGCGCCGCCCCCTCCATCGACACCGCCATGCACGGCCTCGTCGACGCCCCGCACGTCGACCATCTGCACCCGGACTCCGGGATCGCGCTGGCCTGCGCCGCCGACGGCGAGAAGCTGACCGCCGACTGCTTCGGCGGGACGGTCGCCTGGGTGCCCTGGCGGCGTCCCGGTTTCCAGCTCGGCCTGGACATCGCCGCGGTCAAGGACGCGAACCCGGGGGCCATCGGCTGTGTCCTCGGCGGCCACGGCATCACCGCCTGGGGCGAGACGTCCGAGGAGTGCGAGGCCAACGCGCTCCACATCATCCGCACCGCCGAGACGTTCCTCGCCGAACGCGGCAGGCCCGAGCCGTTCGGGCCGGTCCTCGACGGGTACGAGGCGCTGCCCCGGGCCGAGCGCCGTGCGCGGGCCGCCGCCCTCGCCCCGTACATCCGCGCGCTCGCCTCCGAGGACCGCACCCAGGTCGGGCACTTCGACGACTCCGACGCGGTCCTGGACTTCCTCGCCCGCACCGAACACCCGAAGCTTGCGGCGCTGGGCACCTCCTGCCCGGACCACTTCCTCCGCACGAAGGTCAGGCCGCTGGTCCTGGACCTCCCTCCGGCCGCCGAACTCGCCGAAGCCGTAAGCCGCTTGAGTGAGCTGCACGCCGCCTACCGGGAGGAGTACGCCGCCTACTACACCCGTCACGCCGAGCCCGGGTCGCCCCCGATGCGCGGTGCGGACCCGGCGATCGTACTGATCCCCGGGGTGGGCATGTTCAGCTTCGGCAAGGACAAGCAGACCGCCCGCGTGGCAGGGGAGTTCTACCTCAACGCGATCAACGTGATGCGCGGCGCGGAAGCCGTCTCCTCCTACGCTCCGATCGAGGAGTCGGAGAAGTTCCGCATCGAGTACTGGGCGCTGGAGGAGGCGAAACTCCGGCGGATGCCGAAGCCGAAGCCGCTGGCCACCCGGGTCGCCCTGGTGACGGGCGCGGGCAGCGGCATCGGCAGGGCCATCGCACGCCGCCTCGTCGCGGAGGGCGCCTGTGTGGTCGTCGCGGACCTGGACGCCGCGAGCGGGGCCGCCGTCGCCGAGGAACTGGGCGGCCCCGACCGGGCGATGGCCGTCCCCGTCGACGTCACCAGCGAGGAGCAGATCGCCGACGCCTTCGCGGCGGCCGCGCTCGCCTTCGGCGGCGTCGACCTGGTGGTGAACAACGCGGGCATCTCCATCTCCAAGCCCCTGGCGGAGACCACGGCCCGGGACTGGGACCTCCAGCACGCCATCATGGCCCGGGGCTCCTTCCTCGTGGCCCGTGAGGCGGCGCGCGTCATGCGCGCCCAGGGCTTCGGCGGCGATATCGTCTACATCGCCTCCAAGAACGCCGTCTTCGCCGGTCCGAACAACGTGGCCTACTCCGCGGCCAAGGCCGACCAGGCTCACCAAGTGCGCCTGTTGGCGGCTGAGTTGGGTGGCGACGGTATCCGTGTCAACGGTGTCAACCCGGACGGTGTCGTACGCGGCTCCGGTATCTTCGCCGGCGGCTGGGGCGCGCAGCGCGCCGCGACGTACGGCATCGAGGAGGAGAAGCTCGGCGAGTTCTACGCCCAGCGCACCCTCCTCAAGCGCGAAGTGCTGCCCGAACACGTCGCGAACGCCGTCTTCGCCCTCACCGGCGGCGAGTTGACCCACACCACCGGCCTCCACATCCCCGTCGACGCCGGGGTCGCCGGGGCCTTCCTGCGATGAGCGCGCCCACGCGTACCCTCGCCGCGGCCGACCTGGGAGCCTCCAGCGGCCGGGTCATGGTCGGCCGCGTCGGCCCCGACACCCTGGACCTCGCCGAGGTCCACCGCTTCCCCAACCGTCCCGCCCACCTGCCGGAAGGCCTGCGCTGGGACATCCTCGGCCTCTACCGGGGGGTGCTCGACGGGCTGCGCGCGGCGGGCCCGGTCGACTCCCTCGGCATCGACAGCTGGGCCGTGGACCACGGCCTCCTCGACGCCCGGGGCGCCCTCATCGGCAACCCCGTCCACTACCGCGACCGCCGCACCGAAGGCGTCCCGGAGAAGGTGTGGGCCACGGTCCCACCCGACGAGCTCTACCGGGCGACCGGCATCCAGTACGCCCCGTTCAACACGCTCTACCAACTCGTCGCCGCCCGCCACACACCGCAACTCGAAGCGGCCGTACGGCTGTTGCTGATCCCGGACCTGTTGACGTACTGGCTCACCGGCGAACAGGGCACCGAGCTCACCAACGCCTCCACCACCCAGCTCATCGACCCGCGCACCGGCGACTGGCACCATGGACTGGCCGACCGGCTCGGCATCGACCTCGGGCTCTTCGCCCCGCTGCGCCGCCCCGGCGACCCCGCCGGTGCGACGCTGCCCCTGGTCCAGGAGCTGACCGGGCTGCCCGGCCCCGTACCGGTGACGACCGTCGGATCGCACGACACCGCATCCGCCGTCGCCGCCGTCCCGGCCGCCCGTGCCGAGCGCTTCGCCTACCTCTGCACCGGCACCTGGTCGCTGGCCGGACTCGAACTCGACGCGCCCGTCACCACGGAGGCGAGCCGCGCGGCAAACTTCACCAACGAGCTGGGCATCGACGGCACCGTCCGCTTCCTGCGCAACATCATGGGCATGTGGCTGCTCCAGGAGTGCATGCGCACCTGGGGCCGGGAGGATGTGACATCCCTGCTCGCCGAGGCCGCCCGTGCTCCCGCCCTGCGGTCCGTCGTGGACGCCGCCGCACCGGAGTTCCTGGCCCCCGGCGACATGCCCGAACGCATCGCGGCCGCCTGCCGGGCGACCGGGCAGCCCGTGCCCGCGACGCCGGGCGCGACCACCCGCTGCATCCTCGACTCGCTGGCCCTCGCCCACCGGCGCGCGATCCACCAGGCGCAGCGCCTGGCCGACCGCGCGGTCGACGTCGTGCACATCGTCGGCGGCGGGGCGCGCAACGCGCTGCTGTGCCAACTCACCGCCGACGCCTGCGGGCTGCCGGTCGTGGCCGGCCCCGCCGAAGCGGCCGCCCTCGGCAACGTCCTCGTCCAGGCGCGCGCCCACGGCCTGCCGGGCGACCTCGCCGCCGGCCGTGAACTCATCGCCCGCACCCAGCCCCTGACCCGCTACGAGCCGTCGGGAGACCCGGCGGTCTGGGAGGCGGCCGCGCGCCGCACCGAAGGCACGCGCCGCCTGCACGCTTGACCGTTCACCCGCCCCACCGCTGTCCCTTCTCCTCTCTTCCCGCCCCTTCCCCTCGCCGAATCGGAGCCGAGTGTGATCAGCCGACGACGACTGCTCAGCACGACCGCCACCGCCCTGGGAACCACCCTCATCGCCGGAGCCGTCCCGCCCGCACACGCCGCGGAACGCGGTGCGCACGGAGCCAAGGGGCTCCGGGTGGGCGGCTCGACCGCCGAGTACGTGAAGAACCCGCTCGGCCTCGGCGCCGCCCGCCCGCGCCTCGGCTGGCCGCTCACCGCTACCGCGCCGGGCCGCACACAGAGTGCCTACCAGATCCGCGTCGCGCTCAGCGAACGGGCCCTGGAGCGGCCCGACGTGTGGGACAGCGGCAAGGTCGAGTCCGCCGAATCGGCACACGTGACGTACGCCGGTCCGGAGTTGCGCTCCCGCACCCGCTACTACTGGACCGTGCGGGTCTGGGACGACCGGGGCCAGGTCTCCGGCTGGTCCGCACCCGCCTGGTGGGAGACCGGGCTCACCGAGGCCTCGGACTGGTCCGCCGACTGGATCGGGGCGCCCGCCTCCCTCGTCGGCGCCCCCGCCCTCGACGAGGCCTCCTGGATCTGGTTCCCGGAAGGCGACCCGGCGAGCAGCGCCCCGGCCGCGACCCGGTGGTTCCGGGGCGCGTTCGACGTACCGGAGGGGGTGACCCGGGCCCGGCTGGTGCTCACCGCCGACGACGGGTACATCGCCCACCTCGACGGTACGGAAGTGGCGCGGGCCGAACCGGACGAGGTCGCCAGGGCCTGGAGCCGCCCCTCGGTCACCGATGTCACCGAACGGCTCGCCCCCGGCCGCCATGTTCTCGCGGTCGCCGCGACCAACGAGGTCACCGGCCCCGCCGGGCTGCTCGGGGCCCTGGAGCTGACCACCGCCGACGGCGTGCGCACCATCGCCACCGGCGACGGCTGGAAGACCGCCGGCGCCGAACCCGCGGGCGACTGGCGGGCGTTGGAGTACGACGACGGGGCCTGGCCCGCCGCGAAGGTCCTCGCCGCATGGGGCTCCGGCCCCTGGGGGAAGGTCGCTCCCGCCTACGCGCCCGTCGCCCAGCTGCGCCACGAGTTCCGGCTGCGCCGCAAGCCCGTCGCACGGGCCCGGCTCTACTCCACGGCCCTCGGTCTGTACGAGGCCCACCTCAACGGCAAGCGCGTCGGCACGGACCGGCTCGCCCCGGGCTGGACCGACTACGCCCGGCGGATCCAGTACCAGACCCATGACGTCACGGAGCTGCTCACCTCCGGGGCCAACACCCTCGCCGTGGAGCTGGCGACCGGCTGGTACGCGGGCAACGTCGGCATGTTCGGCCCGCATCAGTACGGCGAACACCCGGCGTTCCTAGGACAGTTGGAGGTGACGTACCGCGACGGAACCACCGAGCGGGTGCTGTCCGGCACTGACTGGCGGGCCGCCACCGGCCCCATCACCCTGGCGGACCTCCTCACCGGCGAGACCTACGACGCCCGCCTGGAGACCGACGGCTGGCTGCGCTCCGGCTTCGACGACGCCGCCTGGGCGAAGGCCGTGCCCGCCGAGGAGGAGGTCACCGCCGAACTGGTCGCGGAGCCCGACGGCCCCTGCCGCGTCATCCAGGAGCTGAAGGCCCGGAAGATCACCGAACCCCGCCCCGGCGTCTTCGTCTTCGACCTCGGCCAGAACATGGTCGGCACCGCACGCCTGCGCGTCACCGGCCGGGCCGGCACCACCGTGCGCCTGCGCCACGCGGAGGTCCTGAACCCCGACGGCACCGTCTACACCACCAACCTCCGTACCGCAGCCGCGACCGACCACTACACCCTCAAGGGCGGCGGCCGCGAGACGTACGAGCCGCGCTTCACCTTCCACGGCTTCCGCTACGTCGAAGTGACCGGCTATCCGGGCAAGCCACCGCTGGACGCCGTCGTCGGGCGGGTGATCCACACCGACGCGCCCCTCACCATGGAGTTCGAGACGAACCTCCCGATGCTCAACCAGCTCCACAGCAACATCACCTGGGGCCTGCGCGGCAACTTCCTCTCCATCCCCACCGACACCCCCGCCCGCGACGAACGCCTCGGCTGGACCGGCGACATCAACGTCTTCGCGCCCACCGCCGCCTACGCGATGGAGTCCGCGCGGTTCCTCGGCAAATGGCTGAGCGACCTCCAGGACGACCAGACCGCCGACGGGGCCTTCACGGACGTCGCGCCGCACGTCGAAGGCCTCGGCGCGGGCTCGGCCGGCTGGGGCGACGCGGGCGTCACCGTCCCCTGGGCCCTCCACCAGGCGTACGGCGACACCCGGGTCCTGGAGGCGGCCTGGCCCTCCATGCTGAAGTGGCTCGACTACCTGGACGCCCACAGCACCGGACGGCTGCGGCCCGCCACCGGCTACGGCGACTGGCTGAACATCGCCGACGACACCCCCAAGGACGTCATCGCGACCGCCTACTACGCCCACAGCGCCGACCTCGTGGCCCGTACCGCCCGGGTCCTGGGCAAGGACCCGGCCCCGTACACCGCCCTGTTCGCGGAGGTCCGCGAGGCCTTCCGTGCCGCGTACGTCACCGACGGCGGCCGGGTGAAGGGCGACACCCAGACCGCCTACGTCCTGGCGCTCTCCATGGACCTCCTGAGCACCGGGGAACGCACCACCGCGGCCGACCGCCTCGTCGCCCTCATCGAGGCGAAGGACTGGCATCTGTCCACGGGCTTCCTCGGCACCCCGCGCCTGCTCCCCGTCCTCACCGACACCGGGCACACCGACGTGGCGTACCGGCTGCTGCTCCAGCGGACCTTCCCGAGCTGGGGCTACCAGATCGACCGCGGGGCCACGACCATGTGGGAGCGCTGGGACTCCATCAAGCCCGACGGCGGCTTCCAGGACGCCGGGATGAACTCCTTCAACCACTACGCGTACGGCTCGGTGGGGGAGTGGATGTACGCCCACATCGCGGGCATCGCCCCCGCCGCCCCGGGCTTCCGCAAGGTCACCGTGCGGCCCCGGCCCGGCGGCGGCATCACCCGCGCCCGGGGCCGCTTCGCCTCCCTCCACGGGCCGGTCACCACCGACTGGAAGACGGAGAAGGGCCGCTTCCACCTGACCGTGGGCCTGCCCGTGAACACCACCGCCGAGGTGTGGATCCCGGCGGACCGGGCCGAGGACGTCACGCACACCGGCGCCCGGTTCCTGCGGCTGGAGGACGGCTGCGCGGTCTTCGCCGTCGGCTCGGGAAGCCACCGCTTCGCGGTCTGAGTCCGCCCGGAGGAGAGGCGTACGCCGTACCGGCGGCCAGGCACCACCGGTACGGCGTACGCGCGCGCCCACGCGACGGGCCGCGCCGCCGTCACCCCTCGCGCCGTGACCGCCAGAGCAGCCAGATGAAGTAGGGCGCTCCGACCACGGCGGTGAGGAGTCCGACCGGGATCTGCGCCGGCGCGATGACCGTCCGGCCGACCGTGTCGGACACGACCACCAGCAGCGCGCCGAGCAGCGCACTCAGCGGAACGACCCGCACATGACGGCGGCCCACCAGGGCGCGCGCCGCGTGCGGGGCGACGAGGCCGACGAACCCGATCACACCGACTGCCGCGACGGCCCCCGCCGTCAGGAGGACGGCGAGGCTCAGCAGACCCAGCCGGGTGGCCCCGATCCGTACGCCGAGCAGGGCGGGCGTCTCGTTGTCCAGCCCGATCAGGTCCAGTTCACGGCGCATCACCGCGAGGACGGGCAGCGCGACGACCAGGGCCACCAGCACCGGAATCAGCTCCGGGAACGTCCGGCCGTACGTCGAGCCGCCGAGCCAGGCCAGTGCCTTCGTCTGGTTGTACGGGTCGGTGAGCACGATCAGCAGACTGACGAACGCACCCGCGCCCGCCTGGACCCCGATGCCGATCAGCACCAGCCGGTTCTGCTCCAGACCACGCCGTGCGGCAAGCCCGAACACCAGCCCCGCCGCGGCCGCCGCACCGGCCAGCGCGGAGCCGCTGATCAGCCAGAAGCTTGCCAGCGGTACGAAGGTGAGGACGGTCACCGCCCCCACCCCGGCCCCGCTGACGACGCCGAGAACGCCCGGCTCCGCGAGCGGATTGCGCGACACCGCCTGGACGACGGCGCCCGCGACCGCCAGCGCCGCACCGGCGAGCAGGGCGGCGACGACCCGGGGGACGCGCGTGTCGAGGATGTACGTGACCAACTGGCCGGAACGGCCGGTGAGCCAGTTGCCCACATCGCCCAGCAGCAGCGTCGCGTCGCCGAACAGCGTCGCCGCCACCACCGCGCCGAGCAGCGCCACGACGGTCACCGACAGGGTGAGGACGAACGCGCGCCGGCCCCGCAGCCGGGCGAACGCCGTCGAGCCGCTGTCCGAGCCCATGTCGCGCGACCGGTAGGCCAGGACGACCAGGACGAGCGCGCCGAAACAGGTCGTGACGATGCCGGTGGGCACCTCCGCCCCCGCCTGGCCGCCGAACACCGCACGCAGCAGTACATCCGCGCCGAGCACCACGAGCACACCCGCGAGCGCCGACGCGGGGATGAACGCCCGGTGCCGGACCAGGCCCGGGATCCAGGTGCTGAGCAGCCGGACCACGGCGGGCGCGCACAGGCCGACGAAGCCGACCGGCCCCGCGACCGCCACCGACACCGCCGCCAGCAGCACCGCGAGGACCACCGCGATGCTGCGCGTCAGCCGGGGGCTCACCCCCACGACCGCCGCGCCGTCGTCGCCGAGGGCGAGGATGTCGAGGCGGCGGCCCATCAACATGAGCCCGGCGAACGCCAGGAGTGCGACCGGGGCCAGCCGGTCGATGGACTGCATGCCGATCTGGGCGAGCGAACCCTCGCCCCAGGCGAACAGCCCGGTCGTCTGCTGGGAGCGCAGGAGCAGCAGCGTCCCGCTCATACCGGACAGCGCGAGGGTGAGCGCGGATCCCGCCAGCACCAGCCGGATGGGCCCGGCCCCCGCCCGCGACAGACCGAGGACGACACCCGCCGCGAGGAGCCCGCCGAGGAACGCGGTGGCCCCGGCCGGCAGCGCGGGCAGGGAGATGCCGAACGCGGCGACGGTGACCACCGCGAAGTACGCGCCCGCGTTCACGGCGAGCGTGTCGGGGGAGGCCAGCATGTTGCGCGACACCGACTGGAGGGCGGCGCCCGCCGCGCCGAGCGCGCAGCCGACGAGCAGCCCCGCCGCGAGCCGGGGCAGCCGGGAGTCCAGGACCACGGCGGCCGTCTGCTCGTGCGCGGTCCGGTCGGACGACGATCCGGTCGCCAACTGCCAGAGCGTGTGCAGATCGACGGCGGCGGTGCCCTGGCTCACATGGGTGACCGCGAGCGCGGCCAGGGCGAGCAGCCCGGCGAGCGCGAGGAGAAGCATCCGGCCGCGACGGGCCGGGGGGCCGGCCGTCACCGGGGCGACGGCCCCGGCCGGACCGGCCGCGCCCGCCCCCGTCTTCACGGGGGCGGGCGGGGCGGTTGTGGTGCGTGTGCTCATCGTCAGTCGGTCAGCGCACCGACGAGGGCGTCGATGTACTCGCGCATCGACGCGGTGCCGCCGAACATCCAGACACCGTCGGGCAGCCGGTGGACCTCGTCGTTCTTGACGAACGGGAGGGACTTCCAGACCGCGTTGTCCTTGAGGCCGTCGGCGAACGGGTCGCCGCCGTCGGAGTCGTTGGCGATGTACGCGAACTGCGCGTCGCCGATCTTCGTGAGGCCCTCGACGTCGGTCGCGGCCAGGCCGTAGGCCTTGTCGCCCTTCAGCTTCCACGGGTCGACGAGACCGAGCTCGGTGTTGACGTCGGAGAGCAGCGAGCCCTTGACGTACGGGCGGACCGAGACCTGGTTGCCCTCCTGCCAGCCGTCGGCGAAGGCGACCTTCTCGCCGTCGAGACCGGCGTCCGCGAGCTTCTTCTTCCCGTCCGCGACCGCCTTGCGGAAGGAGTCGACCTCGGACTTGGCCTTGTCCTCGGTGCCGGTGGCCTCGGCGATGAGGTTGACCGTGTCGATCATCTGGTCGATCTGACGGCTCGCGTCGGCGGAGCGGACCACGACGACCGGGGCGGCCTTGGACAGCTGCGCGATGGCGGAGTCGGACAGGTCGGTGGTGGCGACGATGAGGTCGGGCTCGAGCGCGGCGACGGTGGCGACGCTGGGCTCGCCCCGGGTGCCTATGTCCTTGACGCCCTTGGTGAGCGGCGCGGCCTTGTCGTACGCGGTGTAGCCCTTGACGTCGGCCACGCCGACCGGCTGGACGCCGAGGGTGACGAGCGTCTCGACGACGTTCCACTCGGTGCCGACGACGCGCTGGGCCGGCCCGTCGAGGGTGACCTTCTTGCCGCGGGAGTCGGTGACCGTCACCGCGCTGTCCCCGGCGGACTCCTTCTTCGGAGCCTCGGTGGTGCCGCAGGCCGTGAGGGCGAGCGCGGCCGCGGCGGCGAGGACGGGCCACGTCAGGTGCTGGTTCTTCATGAGGGTGTTCAGGGCCTTTCGGAACGAAGGTGGTGGCGGCCGACCGCGCGGGTGCGCGGGATGCCGGTGGAGGAGTCGGGTTCGACGTCGATGCGGATGCCGTAGGCGTCGCTGAGCCGCTCGGGGGCGTAGACCTCGGCGGGCGTGCCGGCGGCGACGATCCGTCCGGACGCGAGCAGGACGACCTGGTCGGCCACGGCGGCGGCCTGGTCCAGGTCGTGCAGTACGACCCCGACGGTGACGCCGTGGGTGTCGGCCAGATCGCGGACGAGGTCGAGGATCTCCACCTGGTACCGCAGGTCGAGATAGGTCGTCGGCTCGTCGAGGAGGAGTACGTCGGTGTCCTGGGCCAGGCAGCAGGCGAACCAGACGCGCTGCAACTGCCCGCCGGACAGGCTCTCCACCCCGCGGTCGGCGAACTCGGTGAGGTGGGTGACGGCCAGCGCGTGCTCGACCATCCGGGCCCCGTCCGGGTCGGACCCCCGGAGCCCGGCCCGGTAGGGGTGGCGGCCGAATCCGACCACGTCGCGCACGCTGAGCCCGGCCGGTGCGTTGCGGCTCTGCGCGAGCAGGGTGACACGGCGGGCGAAGTCGGAGCGCGACAGGGCGAGCGCGTCGACGGGCGCGGCGTCCTCGGCCTGGGCCGCCACGGTCACGGTGCCGGTACGGGCCTTGTGCAGCCGGGCCACGGCCCGCAACAGGGTGGACTTCCCGCTGCCGTTCGGCCCGATGAGCGCGGTGACACGACCGCGCGGCAGCCGGAGGTCAGCCCCGTGCACGACGTCGGTGCGGTCGTACGCGATGGTCACGTCGCGGGCGTCCAGGCCGGCGTCGGGTTCGGCGTTGGGTTCGGAGCGCCGACGCGGCGGCGGGTCTTCTCGGTCGAGGGCAGGAGCGATCACGACGTGAGGTTAGCCTGACCTAACTTCTCCAGGTCAAGCGGGATCCGGAATTGTGTCCTCCGTGTGATCCACGAGTGGTCGACCGGTCGGCGGGCGTCCGTCTCCGGCGGGGCTGCCGGAGGGGGTGATTCGCTGCGTGAGCCCCGGGCGGCGGTACTTTCCGGCCGAAGCGGCGGTTTGGCGTATCGGGGCGCTCTGGAGTATCCGCAGGTCAAGCGGTCGTTTCGGATTGAACGGCCGAAGTCTGTCCATATGCTGGACGGCTCGCGCGGGGCGCCTGAGCTGCCCGAATGACCATTCGGTCGGTTCGAACGTTCGTCTGCGGCTGGAAGCTGGCCGTCGACGTGCGCCTACTTTCCGCATGCGTAAGACTCCTGACCGCAATCACGCACCCGACCAAGGAGTTTTCACCCATGCCACGCAATCCTCACGCCATCTTCGCAACCGTCACGGCGAGCACCCTCCTGCTCGGCGGGTTCGCGGCCACCGCCGCACAGGCCGCACCGGCGAAGGCGGAGAGCCTCTACGCACCCTCGGCGCTCGTCCTCACCGTCGCCCGGGGCGAGGACCCGCTGACCGCCACCGTCGAGCGGGCCGTCACGCTCACCTGCGCCCCCACCGCCGAGGGAACGCACCCCACGCCCGCCGCGGCCTGCAAGGAACTGGCAGAGGTCCAGGGCAAGTTCGCCGAACTGGCCGCCGGCCCGTCGAACCGGACGTGCACCCGCCAGTGGGACCCGGTCGTGGTGACCGCCCACGGCGTCTGGCAGGGCAAGCCGGTCCAGTTCAGCACCACGTACGGCAACGCCTGCGAGATGGCGGGCAACATGAACGACAACGCCGTCTTCTCCTTCTGATCCACCGGGGCGTGCCGACGCCGGAGTGACGGAGCGCGACACCGTCCTCCCCGCCCGAACGCGTCCGGCGACCCGCCCCGGTCGGTTGGACCCCTGCGTTCCGCTACGGTCCGTTCCGCTACGGTCCACTCGGCCGGTCCGGGGACTCCTGCGTCACCCGCGTGCCCGGATGGCGCAGCGAGATCAGGAACGCCACGGCCAGCGCGATGGCCATCCCG
>MUNB01000400.1 GCA_002154345.1 Streptomyces griseus | reverse complement strand
TCGCCGCCGCCGTCGCCACCGCACCCCGGACACGCCCCTGACCAGCGCGGACAGTGTCCGGACCGGTATCAGGTGGGTGACGTCCACACGTCCGGGCCGCCGCCCTGCCACTCGACGAGCCCCGACCGCGCGACGTCGTCCTCGTCGAGCCCCTCCAGGCCCGCGCGGCGCAGGAACTCCACCAGGTCAGGGAGCCCGTGGGCCAGGCCGAGGATCGTCCCGTCGACCCGGACCCGGCGACCGCCCGACGGGCTCGGCGGAGACACGATCACGCGGAGAGCGGCCATGCCTCCACGCTGCGGGACAGGTGTCCGGACCGCATCCGGACACCGTCCGGACGGTGAGCGCGGCAACCGCACACGAGCCCCCGACCAGGCCGGACAGCGTCCGGACAGTGTCCGGACACGACGACGGCCCCTCTCCACCGGAGAGGGGCCGTCGCACTACCGGGCGGTGACGTCACTGCCCGGCGCTGGAGGGCGCCCCGTACCTCGCTTCGTGCTCGGCGCGCAGCCCCTCGACCTTGGGGCCCCATGCGCCGCACGCGTCCAGGACGTCGATGTATGCCAGATTGCCGAGTCGGTACACCTCGGCGTCCTCGTAGCCGGCCTGGCGGGCAGCCTCCCAGGCGGCTTCCCGGGCTCGGCTACCGTCGACCAGGGCGCGGGCGCGAATGCCGCTGAGCTTGTTGCGACGCCGAATGCCCGGCGTGTCCGGGACTGCGTAGCGGGAGGCCCCCATCACGTTGTGCGGCGGCTGCTCGCGGCGGATCTGCTCTATCTCCGCGATGTAGGCCCCCACACGGCCGTCGTGCCACTCCTCGGTGCGCGACGCGACCAACGGCCACCACGGCTTATCCCGGTGGCCGTTGCACCGCCCCTCGGGGTCGTACGCCGACCCGATGTAGAGCAGGGTGCCGTCCTGCGCCCAGAGGCGGTAGACAGCGGCAGGCCGGTCCTCCACTACGCTCAACGAAGCGCCTTTCTCGTAGCTAGGTTGCGGTGCGCAACGGCCGGGCGGTCTGACCACCGCTCGGCCGCTTCACTTCTCGGGTTGCCCGTCGGCGGCCTCCTTCGCAGCGGCTTCCCGCTTCGCCTTCTCGCGCGTGCGCCCGTTGACTCCGCTGCCGATCTGGGCGGCACGGGTGTAGTGGACACCCATGAGGTCCCCCAGCTCCTGCCAGGTTTTCCCCTGGTCCTTGAGGCGCTTGACGCGAACCTGGCGCGCCTCACGCAGTTTGGAGCCGGTCTCCTGCCACTGCTTCAAAGCCTCGCTGATCGCCTCGGCGCACTCGGCGTCGTCCTCAATGGCGAGCAACGCATCCACGGCTTCCACAAGCTGCCTGACCTCCTCCGGTTGCTCCTTCGTCACTCCCTGACTCCCTCCTGGGGGAGCGGACACGCCCAGATTAGACCCCGGGTCTTGCGCGAGTCTAGACCCGGGGTCTAACGTGTCTTCCGCGAGGTCCGCTCTCCCGCTGATCTCGTGCCAACAAGTCGGCCCCGGTCGGGGCGTCTCAAACACCGACCGGGGCCACGCCAGACACCTGCCACACAGGAGCTGACGCATGTCCAAGACTACTGATCAGAGTGCGCCGAGGGCCAAGGTCCTCGACGGCCCGGTCGCGGCGGTCCTCGTCGCAGTCGCCGAGCACTTCCGTACCGTCCGCCCGACCGACGCCCTTGAGTGCACCGATCTGCTGGTGGGTGTGGGTGCGGAGGCGTACGACTTCGTCGGGCGTCGTCTCGACGGGAGCGCCGCGCGCCTCTCGGAGGCGGTTCTCGCGGTGATGCCCCGCATGTTCGGGGGGATCACCCGCGGTGAGGCTGTGTTCCACATCCGCGCGGCCGTGAAGGCGTCGGGCCACGACTGGCCCGACGGCGACAACGACCCCGCGATCCCTCGTATCCCGGGTATCCCCGGCCCGCGTAGCCCGCAGGGCATGTACGCGTGCTGCGGGCGTCCGATGTCGCAGGAGGGCTCGCAGTGGGTCTGCGGCGTCTGCGGGGGCTGGGCGGACCTCGGTGCGGCCGGCCTCGGTACGGGTGCGGGGGTGTCGGTCTGATGGCGACGGAGACGACGCACCCGGCCGAGGATCACGGCGCTTCGGCGGCCGAGATCCTGCGGCGCGCCGAGGCGGACCGCCAGGCGCAGGTCGAGAAGGACCGCGCGCGGGGGGCCCGGGGATGAGCGAGCAGCAGAAGGCCGCCGACGCCTACCGGGCCGGTGCCGCACAGCGTGACCCGCAGGCCGTGAAGGACGCCACCGCGACCGCCACCCGCAACGGGTCGCAGTCCGCCGGAGCCGGAAGGGGTGGCCGCTGATGGGCGCCTTCGACTGGCTGAAGGGCGGCAACGACCGCGAGCTGGCCGCGACGACGTACGCGGGCCGGGAATCCGCGTCCGACGAGGCGTCTCGGCTTCGTCGCGCGAAGCACAAGATCCGCGTCAAGCGGGACGGCGACAAGGCCGGCATGAAGTTCGGCCGCCGTTCCGACTGGACGTAACCAGACCGGGCCGGGCTCGCCCTCAATTCCTCCGGGTGCGAGCCCGGCCTGCGTATGTCCACGAGAGAGGAACCCCATGGAGCAGCAGCAGCGCAGCATTCCTGGCGTCCGCTACAAGAAGGTGAAGCGCACTCGGCGCGTCCCGTTCGAGTGGCGCGGCCAGATGAAGATGCGTACCGAGAAGTACGAGGAGTGGGTGCCGGTCCCGCCGCTCAACCTGGACCGGGTTTACCTGCGGGCCGTCATCGCTATCGCCCTCGGCCTGACGCTCGTGGCCGCCGTGTGGTCGACGACCGCGATCGGACGGCTCCTCAAGGACATGGTGCCCGGCCACGAGCAGATCGGGTACGTCGGGGCCTTGGCCTTCGAGGTCCCGTGGGTGGGCTGCCTGCTGGTCCAGTGGCTCCTCCGCGACGAGCCGGACCGGGCCAGGCCTGCCGTGATCGGCGGCTGGATCGGCCTCGGTGTCGTCGTCGGCGCGGTCGTCGTCGACGGCTTCGAGCTGGCCATGCCGCTCGTCGGGGCGGTCGCCGCGTTCGTGTCGATCCTCGCGAAGGGCTTCTGGTGGATCGTCCTGCGGATGGTTCACCGGCCCCTCGACGAGGAGCACGCCGGGCAGCTGGACGCCGTACGGCAGGGCATCGCCGTCGACCGGGTGCTGATGCGGGAGCGGAGCACGATCACCGCTCAGGAGGCGTACCTGATCGGGGTGTACGGGCCGGACGCAATGGCGAGCCTGCCCGGGCCGGTCGCGGCCCCGGAGCTGACCGCCGGTCCCGGATGGGCCCCGGACATGTCCGGGACGGTGTCCGCGCAGGTCA
>MUNB01000040.1 GCA_002154345.1 Streptomyces griseus | reverse complement strand
TCCCTCGCCTCCGCCTCCGCCGCCTCCTCCTCGGATTCCCCCGGCCCCGTCCTGATCCGTCCCTGCCTGCCGACGGACCTCGACATCCTGGAGCGGCACATGCCCTCGCCCGGCCGGACCCGGCGGCACGCGGACCGGTTCGACCGGCAGGAGCAGGGGCTCACCACCTTTCTGACCGCCTGGATCGACGACGTACCCGTCGGAACGGCACAGATCCTGTGGCAGGGCTGCGCGGCCCCCGAGGTGCAGGCCCGCTTCCCCGGCTGCCCCGAGCTGAACGGGCTCGGGATCTGGCCACCGGACCTGCGCTCCCGGGGCATCGGCACGGCGCTGATCCGGGCGGTGGAGCAGCGGGTCCGCGAGGCGGGCCATGACCTCATCGGCCTGGGCGTGGACGACGACAACCCCCGGGCGGCCGCGCTCTATCTGCGGATCGGCTACCGGGAGACCGGCTGCCGCTATCTGGACCGGTACGCGTACCTCGACGCCGACGGTGTCCGGCAGGAGGTCGCGGATCCGGCCCGCTTCCTGGTCAGAAGCCTGGGCGAGGCCTCGGCCGGACCGGAGTGATCCGGCCGGAACCAGCCGGAATCTGCCGGAACCATGAAGTGTGCATGCCGCGTCCCCACCCGTGACTTCGTCCCCGTGCACCACCCGTCAGGAGCAGAACCATGACCCAGCCCGGTACGACACCGACCCGCCCCCGGAGAGCAGCCGGGTGCCTGCAGAGCATCGTGGTGCTCGCGGTGATCCTCGGCCTGGGCTACGGGGCGTCCAAGATCTTCGGTGACGACTCGTCGACGTCGAAGTCCTCGTCGTCCTCCTCGTCCGCCTCGGACGGCAAGGGCGGCTCCTGGGAGATCGGCGACTGCGGCGGTCCGGACCCGGAGAACAAGCCGGACGGCTACCGGGCCTACGACTGCGACGAGTCGGGAGCGACGTTCAAGGCGCTGGAGCTCAAGCCCGCGAGCTTCATGCCCGACTCGATCCAGTGCCCGGCCGGCACGGACCTGATCATCCAGGTCTCCCGGGTCTTCGGCTCCGGCGACGGCAAGAAGGGCGGCGGCATCCCGACCCACACGGTGTGCGGCCGCAACCTGTCCGACGACCACCCGGGCGACGCGGGCGCCGGCGGCGGTCAGCTCGTCGAGGGCGACTGCATCTCGGCGACCGCCAAGGAGATCACCTGCGCCTCGGCCGGGGCGGAGGACTTCAAGGTCCTCGGACTCGTCAAGGACAAGAAGGAGTGCCCGGCGGCGACCACCGAGCCCATGCAGCTGATGATGGCGATCGGCCGCCCGTACGACGTCATCTGCGGCGGCAAGGTCTAAAGACCCCACTCCCTCTCCCCGGTGCGGCGGCCGGTGCGGCGGCCGTGGCGGCGGCCGCTCAGCCGCCGCACTGGGCGAGCATGGCCTGCTTGTCGGCCGCCGTGACGGGGAGTTCGTACTTCAGCGAGACCTGGGCGAACCGCACCGCGTAGGAGCAGCGGATCGGCTTGTACGGCGGCAGCCAGGAGGCCGGGCCGGAGTCCCGCTTGGCGTTGTTGGCCGGGCCGTCCACCGGGATGAGGTTGAGCGGGTCGTTGGCGATCTGCTCGCGCTTCTGCTCGTTCCAACGGGCCGCGCCCATCTGCCAGTCGTAGGACAGCGGCATCACATGGTCGATCTGCACCTTGGTCGCCTGCTGCTTGCGCCAGTCGATGCTCTCGCCGGTGTAGGGGTCCTGGAGGGTCATCGCCATGACGATGCAGTCGGAGCCCGACTTGTGCTCGATGTCCTTGCCGTCGCGGGCGAGGAGATCGTTGCGGGTGTCGCAGCCGTTGCGGGCGAGCGGGATGCCGTCGATGCCGTCCTTCCAGGCGTAGCCGAACTTCTTCCGCTCGTAACCGGTCTTCGGGCCGCGCCCCTTGGTGGCCACCTTCTCGATGATCTTCCGGGCGGCGGCCCGGTCCGCCTCGGTGGTGAGGGGGGCCAGGCCCGGCTTCGTACCGTCCGGGTTGTCCAGCGGGCTCACGCCGAAGCCCTCGGCGGACTGTGCGCCGCCGTTGGCCCCGCCGTTCGTGCCACCGCCGTCGGCCGCGAGGTCGTCGGGGCCGCAGCCGCCCGCCAGGGCGATCGCGACGAGGGCGCCGATGGCGGGCAGGGCCGCGCGGTGCGTACGGGGAGCTATCACGGGGAGCCGTCCTGACGGTGAGGAGACCGGACGCCGAGAATCCTATGGGCGGCCGGACACGCCGCGTGGACCCCCGGTGACCGAACCGGACAACGAGGGGTGGCGAGGGACCGCGAGGGACGGCGAAGGTTCGGAAAGAGAGAGCTAGAACACGTCGCGCAGGGTCTCCAGGAGGCGGGCGATGTTCGCCTCGTCGCGGCGGTAGTAGGTCCACTTGCCCCGCCGCGTGGCGACCACCAGCCCTGCCTGCCGCAGGATCGCGAGGTACTGCGAGGTGGTCGACTGCCCCAGCCCGGCACGCTGCTGGATGTCGGTCACGCAGACGCCGATCTCGACATCGCCGGGGGCCTGGCCCGGGAAGCTCATCGGCTCCTTCAGCCACTCCAGCATCTGCCGGCGGGCCGGGTTGGACAGGGCCCGGAACACAGCCAGCAACTCCGTCTCCGAGAACACGATGTGATCGTAACGCAATAACATATTGGTAATTCGCGATATAACGATCTATCCTTGCCGCATGTCGACTTCGATGCGTGCGATGGAACTCGTCCACTTCGGCGACGCGGACACCGCGTTCGCCGCCCGAGAACTGCCGAGACCCGCTCCCGGCCCCGGCCAGGTACTGGTGCGTGTGCATGCCACATCCGTGAACCCGCTGGATCTGCAGACCCGGCGCGGCGACTACCGCGACGAGGTCGCGCTGCCCGCGGTGATCGGCAACGACGTGTCCGGCGTGGTGGTCGGGACCGGCCCCGGGGCGGACGACTTCCGGCCGGGTGACGAGGTCTGGTACCTGGCTCCGGTGTTCGCCGGGCAGGGGACGTACGCCGAGTACCACGTGGTCGACCAGGCCCTGGTCGCCCGCAAGCCCGAAGGGCTGTCGCACGTGGAGGCCGCCGGCCTCGCGCTCGTGGGCGTGACGGCGTGGGAGGCGCTGGTCGAGCGAGCCGGGGTGCAGGCCGGGGAACGGGTCCTGGTGCACGGCGGAGCGGGCGGGGTCGGTTCGGCCGCCATCCAGGTCGCCCACGCGCTGGGGGCCGAGGTGGTGACCACCGCGCGGGCGAAGGACCACGAGTTCGTCACCGGGCTGGGAGCCGACACCGTGATCGACTTCTCGGCCGGTGACTACGTACCGCGGGTCCAGGAGCTGGGCAGGGTGGACGTCGTCCTGGACACGGTGGGCCGGGACACCCTCAGCCGGAGCCCGGAGGTCCTCGCCGACCGGGGCCGCGTGGTCTCCATCGTGGACATCCCCGAGCCGCAGAACCTGCTCGCCGCGTGGGGCGTGAACGCGACCTACCACTTCCTCTTCGTCAGTCCCGGCCGGGCGAAGCTCGACGCGCTGAGCCGGCTGGTCGAGCGGGGCGAGCTCCGGCCGGTGATCGGCGAGGTGCTGCCGCTGGCCGACATCGCGGACGCGCACACGCTGCTGGAGGGCGGCACCGTCGGCGAGGGCCGCCGACGCCCTCGCGGCAAGATCGCCATCGCCGTGCAGCCCGAGCACGGATGAGCCGCGCCTGAGCCCTCTCCCCGGGCTCCAGCCCCGGCCCCGGGGGGGCTTCTCCCTTTCCGCGCGGGTTCTGCTCGGGTTCTGCTTCCGCGCGGGTTTTGCTCGGGTTCTGCGCGGGTCACACCTTCCCGATGCCGAGGGTGTTCTCGGACGGCAGCAGCCCCGAGCCGATGACCTCCAGCCAGGGCTCCCCCAGCAGCTGCGCCAGCCGCTCGCGCCCCGGCTCCCCCAGCGCCCGCCACGGCGCGGCGGCCTCCTCGTCGGTGCGCAGCTCCACCTTCGCGCGCAGTTCGCGCCCCGCGTCCGTGGCCGTGCCGTCCGCCGCCAGCAGCCCGCGCTCCCGGAGCCGCTGCCGGGCCGCACCCCACTCCGCCGCGCTCCACCCCCGGCTCGCGAACGCCTCGGGGGCCGCCGCGCCGACCGCCGCGAAGGAGACCAGCGCCTCGACCGGGTCGAGGCCCGCCTCGGCCAGGGCGGCGATGTGCCCGTCGCCCCGGTGTTCACGCAGGACGGTCGCCGCGTGCCAGAGCGCCAGGTGTGGGGCGTCGGGCCAGGGCAGGGCGGAGTTGGCGGGTCCGAGGCCGCCGGAAGCCACCGGGGCGTTCGCGACTCCAAGGCCACCCGGGACGCCAGGGCCCGCCGCCTCCGCCGCGCGGCGGGCCAGCGCGGCGGCCTCCGCGAACTCCGCCCCCTCCACCCGGTCCCCGAACAGCGCCCGGTAGGCCCGGTCGACCGCCCGCAGCCGGGCAGCGAGGACGACGTCCGGGGCGGCGGTCGCCCAGCCGTCCGGAACGTATCCGCCCACCATCGCCGGGGCGAAGCTGTGGAACGTCCGCACCACCTCCCGGGCGTCGGCCGCCCCCAGCGGGGCCGCGCGCCAGGCGAAGTAGCTCGCCCAGCGCTCCGTGGTGTCGTACCCGAGCGCGGCGGCCTCCTCGAAGGCTTCGGGGGCGTAGTACAGGACGGCGTGCAGGGGCTCCAGGAGGTGCCACATCTGCCGCACGCGAGTCGGCTCTCCGGTCATGATCTCCGCCTCTCCCGGGCTTCCCGGACGGGAATCACCCATCTAGTCAATGCCTAGATTGAGCCTCCAGCATGGCCCGCACCTCCAGAACTTGTCAATGACTAGATGCCGGGTAGGGTGCTGCCCATGACCAGCGAGCGCGGACGGACCTACCACCACGGCGACCTGCGGCGCGCCATCCTGACCGCCGCCCTCGACGTCATCACCACCGAGGGCCCCGCCGCCCTGAGCCTGCGCGATCTGGCCCGCCGGGCCGGCGTCTCGCACGCCGCGCCCGCACACCACTTCAAGGACCGCACGGGCCTGCTGACCGCCGTGGCCGCCGAGGGGTACGCCCTGTTCGCCGACGCGCTGACCGGGGCGCCGGACCTCCGGGAGCGGGGCGTGGCGTACGTACGGTTCGCGGCGACGCATCCCGCACACTTCCAGGTGATGTTCCAGCCGGACCTCTACCGGACCGACGACCCGGACCTCCAGGCCGCCCGCGCCAGGGCGACCGACGCGTTGCGCGCGGGCGTGTCGGACCTCCCGCCGGCCGGCCGGGGCGAGGACGACCGGCTCGCCGGGGTGGCCGCCTGGTCCCTGGCTCACGGCTTCGCGACGCTGCTGCTCACGGGCAATTTGTCGGACGCGATGGAGGGCCGGGACCCGGAGGAGGCGTTCCGGGCGCTGGCCGGCATGGTCTTCGTGCCGGAGAAGCGGCGCGACGGCTGAGGCGGCCGTCCCCGGACACGCCCTAGTCGTCCGCGAACCAGGAACGGCCCTGGGCCCAGCGCGCCACCCACCCCGCGAAACCGGGCGTGCCCGGCATCCGGGGAGTGCCCGGGCGGGTGCCGAAGGGTATCGCCCCGTACTCGTCGATGAGCCAGACGTGACCGCGCTGCGGGCCCGTGGTGATCAGGTGCCAGTACATACCGCAGCCGTCCGTGCCCAGCAGCAAGGAGCCGTGGTCGTAGACGGCGTCCACCCGTGCCTGGAACTCCTGGTCCGGCCCCTCCTCCTCGCCCTCGCCCTCGGCTTCTTCGCCCTCCCACAGCCATACCTCCGTGAGCGGAAAGGGCTCGGCGAGCGGGCGCTCGGCGCGGCCCGCGCCCCAGTCCGAGGGCGTTTGCGCAAGGGGCAGCAGACCGTAGTGGGGCGGCCCCGCGCGCAGTCCGTCGCTGATCTCCGCCACGAACGAGCGGTACGGCTCCGGGAGCACGACGCCGTTCTCCGCCTCGAAGGACCGCACCGCCTCCCAACCGGCCGGCGGCACCGCATCGGGACGGGTCGCGAAGATCTCGCGGAGAGCGGCCGATTCGGCCGGGTCACAGGATTCCGTGTTCACGCAGGTCATCATGCGGGGTCGAAGAGAGACGGCGTGCAGTGCCGACGACCGGAACGCCCCGGGCCCCGCCGGACACGTACACCCGGCGGGGCCCGATCATCCCGAGACTCCGGGCAGCTACGACCCCAGGATCGTCGTCAGGAACTCGCCCGTCCACGCCAGCAGTTCGCGGCCGATGACCGGCTTGCCGCCGATCCTGCCCGTCGTCGGGCGCGGGACCAGGATCTGGTGGGCGGCCGGCTTGATGATCGTCTTGGGGTGCAGGCGCTTCAGGCGCAGTTCCTGGGACTCGCGCAACTCCACCGGAGCGAAGCGGATGTTGGAGCCCTGGAGGACGATCTCGCCGACTCCGCAGGCGCGGGCCAGCATGCGCAGGCCGGCGACCAGGAGGAGGTTCTCGACCGGTTCGGGCAGCGGGCCGTAGCGGTCGGTCAGCTCCTCGCGGACCGCGCGGATGTCGTCCTCCGAGGAGGCCGAGGCGATGGCGCGGTACGCCTGGAGGCGCAGCCGCTCGCCGGGGGCGTAGTCGTGCGGGACATGCGCGTCGACCGGGAGCTCGATCTTGACCTCCAGCGGCGGCTCCTCCTCGACCCCGCCCTCCATCTGAGCCCGGTAGTCGGCGACCGCCTCGCCGACCATGCGGACGTACAGGTCGAAGCCGACGCCCGCGATGTGGCCGGACTGCTCGCCGCCCAGCAGATTGCCCGCGCCGCGGATCTCCAGGTCCTTCATCGCCACGTACATGCCCGCGCCCATCTCCGTGTGCTGGGCGATCGTCGCCAGGCGCTCGTGGGCCGTCTCCGTCAGGGGCTTCTCGGGGGGATACAAGAAGTAGGCGTAGCCCCGGTCTCGGCCTCGGCCCACCCGGCCGCGCAGCTGGTGGAGTTGGGAGAGGCCGAAGTTGTCGCCGCGCTCCACGATCAGGGTGTTGGCGTTGGAGATGTCGATGCCGGACTCGACGATCGTCGTGGAGACCAGGACGTCGAACTTCTTCTCCCAGAAGTCCACCACCACCTGTTCCAGGGCCGCTTCGGACATCTGGCCGTGTGCCGTGGCGATGCGCGCCTCGGGGACGATCTCGCGGAGGCGGGCGGCGGCGCGGTCGATGGACTCGACCCGGTTGTGGATGTAGAACACCTGGCCCTCACGCAGGAGTTCACGGCGGATCGCCGCGCCGATCTGCTTCTCCTCGTACGGGCCGACGAAGGTGAGCACCGGGTGGCGCTCCTCCGGCGGGGTGGTGATCGTGGACATCTCGCGGATGCCGGTGACCGCCATTTCGAGCGTACGGGGGATGGGGGTGGCGGACATGGTGAGGACGTCCACGTTGGCGCGGAGCTTCTTCAGCTGCTCCTTGTGCTCGACGCCGAACCGCTGCTCCTCGTCCACGATGACCAGGCCGAGATCCTTGAACTTCGTCTCGGAGGAGAACAGGCGGTGGGTGCCGATGACCAGGTCGACCGAGCCGTCCTTCAGGCCTTCGAGGGTTGCTTTGGATTCCGATTCCGACTGGAAGCGGCTCAGGGCGCGGACGTTGACCGGGAATTGGGAGTAGCGCTCGGTGAACGTGCCGTAGTGCTGCTGGACCAGGAGCGTCGTCGGGACCAGGACCGCCACCTGCTTGCCGTCCTGCACCGCCTTGAACGCCGCCCGGACCGCGATCTCCGTCTTGCCGTAGCCGACGTCGCCGCAGATCAGCCGGTCCATCGGGACCGTCTTCTCCATGTCCTCCTTGACCTCGGCGATCGTGGACAGCTGGTCGGGCGTCTCCGCGTACGGGAACGCGTCCTCCAGCTCGCGCTGCCAGGGGGTGTCCGCTCCGAAGGCGTGGCCGGGGGCCGCCATCCGGGCGGAGTACAGCTTGATCAGGTCGGCGGCGATCTCCTTGACCGCCTTCTTCGCGCGCTGCTTCGTCTTCGTCCAGTCCGCGCCGCCGAGCCGGTGCAGCGTCGGGGCCTCGCCGCCGACGTACTTGGTGACCTGCTCCAGCTGGTCGGTCGGGATGTAGAGGCGGTCGCCGGGCTGGCCGCGCTTGGCCGGGGCGTACTCGACGAGCAGGTACTCGCGGGTCGCGCCCTGGACCGTGCGCTGCACCATCTCCACGTACCGGCCGACACCGTGCTGCTCGTGGACGATGTAGTCGCCGACCTCCAGCGTCAGCGGGTCGATCGTCTTCCGGCGGCGGGCCGGCATCCGGCCCAGGTCCTTGGTGGCGGTGCGCTGGCCGGTCAGGTCCGTCTCGGTGAGCACCGCCAGCTTCAGCGCCGGGTCGACGAAACCCTGCTCGATCGCTCCGCAGGAGACGTGGACGAGGGACGGGGCGATCTCGGTGAGGTCCGCGTCGAGGCGGGCCGCGATGCCCTCGCCGCTCAGCACCTCGACCGTACGGGAGGCGAGCCCCTGGCCCTCCGTGACGTACACCGTGCGCCAGCCGTCGGCCAGCCAGCCCTTGGTGTCGGCGAGCGCACGGGCGGTGTCGCCCCGGTACGCCTCCGGCGCGTGCATGGAGAGCTGGAGGGTGTCGTCGTCGTGGTCGGCGGCGTCGGCCGCGAACGGCGAGATCGACCACCACATCATGTCCAGCTCACGGGCCCGGTCCCGGACGTCCGCGATGCCCCACAGCGAGGCCGCGCCCACGTCGATCGGGGCCTCGCCGCCGCCCGCGCTCGCCGCCCACGACGCCTGGAGGAACTCCTGGCTGGTGGCGACCAGGTCGGCGGCCCGGGTGCGGACCCGCTCCGGGTCGCAGACGATCGCCATCGCGTCCTTCGGCAGCACGTCGAGCAGCAGCTCCATGTCGTCGACCAGCACCGGGGCCAGCGACTCCATGCCCTCGACCGCGATGCCCTCGGCGATCTTGCCGAGCAGTTCGCCCAGCTCGGGGTGTTCCTCGGCGAGCACGGCGGCCCGCTCGCGGACCTGGTCGGTCAGCAGCAGCTCACGGCAGGGCGGGGCCCACAGTCCGTGCGCCGCGACCTCCAGCGACCGCTGGTCGGCGATCTTGAAGTACCGGATCTCCTCGACCTCGTCGCCCCAGAACTCCACCCGAAGGGGGTGCTCCTCGGTCGGCGGGAAGACGTCCAGGATCCCACCGCGTACGGCGAACTCACCGCGCTTCTCGACCAGTTCCACCCGGGCGTACGCGGCGGCCGCCAGCGCGTCCACCACCTCGCCCAGGTCCGCGCTCTGCCCGCCCGCGAGGCTCACCGGCTCCAGCTCGCCGAGCCCCTTGACCTGCGGCTGGAGCACGGAGCGGATCGGCGCGACGACGACGGACACCGGGCCGGTCTCCGGGTCGTCCGCACGCGGATGCGCCAGGCGGCGCAGCACGGCGAGGCGGCGGCCCACGGTGTCCGAGCGGGGCGAGAGCCGCTCGTGCGGCAGGGTCTCCCAGGACGGGAACTCCGCGACCGTGTCCGGCGGCAGCAGCGTGCGCAGGGCGGCGGCCAGGTCCTCGGCCTCCCGGCCCGTGGCGGTGACGGCCAGCACGGTCCGGCCGGTCTGCCGGGCCAGCGCGGCCACGGCGAACGGCCGAGCGCCGGGCGGGCCCACCAGGTCGACATGGGCCCGGTGCCCGTCCCCGGCGGCCTTCACCGCCTCGGCGAGCGCCGGGTCCGTAACGACGACATCCAGCAGACCGTGCAGACTCATGAAGTTTCCGTCCGGGATCAGATCAGGGGCAACGCGAAGGGCCCGACACGTGGGACGCGCCGGGGGTTCCAGGTTACGACCCGGGGGTGACAGCCGCGCCCGCAACCGGCAGCCGGGCTGCTGTCGCCCGGATCCGCGGACCGGCCGCCCGTGCCGTGCCCGCTTCGCCGCTCATGCCACGGGCCGCCCCGCCGCCCGTCGTGCCGACCCCGCCGCTCGTCGACGGTCGCGCACCGTTCATCTCCGTATCGCACACAGTTGTGCCGGAGATCCTCACAGGAGTGATCCCAGCGTCTAGTCTTTGCCCGACCCTTGCACAACAGGTGTTCCAAGAACGTCATACAGGCAGTACCGAGCGCGGGCGGAGCGAGCAGCGGCCGGGGCGGGCGGCGCGGGGCGATCCCCCTCGGTGCGGGCCCCACAGCATCAGGCATCGGGGGCGTACGTGGGCGAGAACGAGATGTCTGTCTTCGGGGTCCCGGAGGCCGAGGAAGAGATCTACCGGCACTTCCTGCGCAACCCCGGCACCCGCGCCGACGACCTCCACCTCCTGCTGCACTCGCGGCCCCAGGACGCCCGCGCCCGGATCGCCCGGCTCCAGGAGCTGGGGCTGCTGCACACCGAGGACGCGGAGCTGCGGATCTTCCCGGCGGACCCCGAGGTGGCGCTCGCCCGGCTGGTGGACGTACGGCTGGCCGCGCTCCATCAGGAGCTGCAGCGCGTCACCCGGTCGCGGCACGTCATTGATGGTCTACGCGCGGAGCAGGGGGCCCGTACACCTCCTCCGCAGGGCATCGAGCAGCTGGAGGGGCTGACCCAGATCCGTAACCGGATCGACGACCTCGCCTTCTTCGCCCGCGACGAGATCCTGTCCGTGGAGCCGTACACCCGGCTGTCGGCGGAGAACATCGCCCGGTCCCGTCCGCTGGACCTGCGCTGTCTGCGGCGCGGGGTGCGGATCCGCAACGTCGTCTCCAGCGTGGCCCTCCAGGACCCGCCGACCGCCGCCTATCTGCGGGAGCTGGCCGAGCACGGGGCGGCGATCCGGGTGACGGCGGACACCACCGAGCGGCTGCTCGTCTACGACCGCCGGGCGGCGCTCGTCCCGCTGGACCCGCGCGACACCTCGCGGGGCGCGCTCCTCGCCCACCGCAGCGGCCTGGTCTCCAACATCATCTCCCTGTTCGAACGGATCTGGGACCAGGCGGACGATCTGTCCCGGGCGGCCGACGGCGCGGAGAGTGGGGAGGACGCCGCCGCGCCCCGGCCCACCGGCATCGAGCGGCGGGTGCTGGTGTCGATGTGCACGGTGGGCAAGGACGAGGCGGGCGCGCGGGAGCTGGGGGTGTCGGTGCGGACCTATCGGCGGCATGTCGCTGATCTGATGCAGACGCTCGGCGCGGCCAGCCGGGCGCAGGCCGCGCTGCTGGCCCGCGAGCGCGGCTGGATCTGACCCGCCGGAGCGGGCCCGGAGCCCCGTGGGTTCTGACCACCGGGGCGGCCCCTGGGGCCCGTGGGTTACGCCTGCGGCTCCTCGGTCCAGCCGCGCAGGGCCGTGTCCGCCAGGACGCAGGAGACCGCCCGCCGCACCGCCGACGCGTCCGTCGCCCCGGCCAGCTCGACCCGCAGGACCACCCGGTCCTGGTCCACCTCGGGGTGGCAGGACCAGTGGCCGGGGAGGAGGCCCAGCAGCCGGACGACGGTGGTCCAGCCGGTCGGAGCCGCCCGGTCGCGGCGTACGAGGACGACATCGGCGACCCCTGTCCGCCCGGCCGTCACGACGCAGCCTCCGGGGACCCGGCGGGCCCCGGGTCCAGCACCTGCCGGGCCGCCGCCGCCAGCGCCCCGATGCCGACGGGCAGGGCGGCCCGGACGTCGGGGGCGAAGCCGGGGGCGTGGTTGGGCGGTACGGGTGTGCCTCCGGCGCGGGCGGTCCGCCAGGGCCCGGCCCCGGTGGTCCCGAGCATCCAGTACGCGACCGGGACCGCGCCCGCCGAACCTCCGGGCCCGGCGTCTCCGCCCTGTCCGCCCTGTCCGCCCGGTCCGCCCTGTCCGCCCGACGCGAAGTGCGGGAAGTCCTCCGTGGCCGCCGAACCGGCGAGGTCCAGCACCCGGCCGGGCCCGAGCAGCGCCTCGTGGGCCCGGCGCACCCGGGCGGTCAGCGCCGGGTCGGGGCGCAGGGCGGGCGAGCGGGCGGTGACGGTGAACTCAGGAGTGCGCGGGGCTCCGGACGCGGCGGCCTCGGCCCGGACGACGCGTTCGGCGGCGGCCGCCAGCCGGTCGAGCGCCTCCTCGGTGAACGCCCGCACGGTGAGCGAGAGTTCGGCGTGGTCCGGGGTGATGTTGCCGCGCTCACCGGCCCGCACCGAGCCGACCGTGAGCACGGCCTGTTCGGCGGGCGCGGTCGCCTCGGCCACGACCGTGCGGAGCCGCAGCACGGTGGCGGCGGCCATCAGGACCGGGTCGACGTTGAGGTGCGGGGTCGCCGCGTGACCGCCCCGGCCGTGCAGGACCGCCTCCACGGCGAGGCTCCCCGCCATCAGGGGCGGCCCGCCCGCCGGGACATGGGCGAGGGTTCCGGCGGGCAGCGGGGCGGCGTGCTGGGCGAGCACCGCGTCGGGCACGCCGAACCGCTCGTACAGCCGGCCCTCCGTCAGCAGGGACCGGGCCCCGCGCAGCGTCTCCTCCTCCGGCTGGCCGACGACGAGGACCGTGCCCCGCCAGCTGTCCCGGGTCGCGGCGAGGTGCGCCACCGCCCCGGCGACCGCCGCGATGTGCAGGTCGTGGCCGCAGGCGTGCATGACGCCGGGGGTGGTGCTGGCGTACGGCAGCCCGGTGGCCTCGGTGACGGGCAGCGCGTCCAGCTCGGTGCGCAGCAGCACGGTGGGTCCCGGCCCGTTGCGCAGCACCCCGACGAGTCCGTGGCCGCCGCCCACGGAACGGGTGACCGTACAGCCGTGCTCGGCCAGCCGGGCGGCGAGGCGGTCGGCGGTGCGGTGTTCGTGGCCGGAGAGTTCGGGGTGGGCGTGCAGGTCGAGGTAGAGCTCGACGGCGGCCCGGAGCAGCGGGCGCGGCAGGGGCCCGCCTCCCGGCGGCCGGCCCCCCGGAGCCCTCCCGTCCTCCCGCACCGCCTCTCTCGCCGCCTCCGCTCCCGTCGCGTGCCCGTCGTCGTCCGCGTCCTTCGCCGTTCCCGCCGCTGTGACCACCGCGCACCTCATCTCTGCTCAACGAGCCTGCTCCGTACGGCTGTCACGTGGCGCGCCGTCGCCCTGTCAGCGGGTGCCAGCGATGTGACAGCGAAAACGCGGCCGATGTGACAGCGACCGCCCCTCCAATGGGTCCAGCACCCGGGCACCGGATCGGAACAGCCGGCCGGCCCCCACGAGACCAGGGAGATCACCATGGCCCCCAAGACCGAACTCGCCACCCTCGCCGACGAGATCCTGGAGCTGGAGTCGGAGACCTTCGAGATCTCGGACTACTCCGACGCGTCGGAGGTCGTCCTCGCCGGTTCCACGTCGTGCTCCTCGACGTCGACCTGCTCCAGCACCACCAGCACCACCTCCTGCAGCGCCTGACACCGGTTCGCCAGGCCCGCTCGCACGTCGGCCCCCTCCGTCGGTCGGAGGGGGCTGTCGCACGTGTGGCGCGGGCCCGGTCACGGGAACGGGTGCGGGACGGCCTTGATCTCCGCCTCCGGCAGTTCGTCGGCGCGCCGGCCCGCCGCCCGCAGCGCGGTCCGCAGCCGGGGCATGGTCAGCGCCCGCTGTCTGCTCCAGCCGAAGTCCAGCGGCAGCAGTCCGGGGACGATCGTGGAGACGGTGTGCAGGCCCATCCGGTGCTGCTCGGGAGTCGTCTGGTCGACGGCGATGACGTCGTAGCCGGCGCCCGTCAGCCGGTCGCGCAGCAGCCGCAGATCGTCCAGCAGGTCGCCGGTGCGCGGGCGCAGCGGCTGCCAGTCGGCGAACGTCTCGTCCAGCGGGAGGACGGCGGCCGGTTCCAGATACTCGGCGGCGTGCCGGACCATGGACGGCAGACCGTAGAGCTGGGCGTGGTCCTTGAGGTGCAGGACCTTGGTGAAGTCCCCCTCCATCGCCTCCAGTTCAGCCCGGCGCTCGGCGACCTGGTAGGGCAGGTGCGGGATGTAGGTGAGCACCTCGGACAGGGCCGCCTCGACCGTCTCCGCCGGGTCGAAGCCGGCCGCCGCACTGAAGGAGAGCGTGCCGTTGCCGCCGTCCCGGCGCACCGCGAGGGCGGTGACGACGGGGACCGCCAGGTCCATCCGCGTATCGAAGGCGTGCACGTCGTAGCCGTGCAGCGCGGCCCGGTCGAGCATCGAGCGGACGGCGGGCGTGGTCGCCGAGGCGAGGTCGATCGCGGTGAGGCGGGCGCGGCCGTACCAGGCGAGGAGGAAGGCGTCCCGCTCGACGAGTTCGAGGAGCCCGAAGAGGATCGCCTCCTCCGGACTCCCGCCGGTGGCACAGCCGTTGGAGCACTCGAAGACGAAGTTGTCGGCGTCGACGCCCGCGCTGTAGTGGGCGAGCCGGGCCGGGACCAGGACCGGGGCGTCGTCGCGCAGCGAGTGGGCCCAGACCCAGGGGATCGCCCGGTCCGGGTCGAAGGGGCTGACCAGGGGGTCGGTGGCGTACGTCTCCGGGGTGTAGAAGCCGCAGTCGGCGGGGTTCAGGGCCTGGCCGGAGAGGTTCGCGTAGCTGTCGACGACCGGGGTCGTGCCGCGTCGGCGGTGGGTGCCCGCGTACCGCTCCAGGCCCTCCAGGTGGGCGAGGGTGCGGCTGGTGGCGTACCGGTTGGCCTGGCCGCTCCAGGTGACGTCGTTGAGGCCCGCGTAGCCCCGGACGAAGTGGGTTCCGGCGACCGGGGCGGTGGTGGTGGAGGTCGGGTTGATCCAGATGTCCGAACCGAGCGTGCCGCAGACCGGGTTGGCGAGCGCGGCGGTCGGCAGCGGGTAGGAGTCGAGGGTGCGGAGCCGGTAGCCGTCGGGGTCCGGCTTTGGGGTGGGGCCCAGCTCCATGCGGGCGGCCTCCGCCGTGTCCGGGACCTCCTGCACACAGGCGGGGCAGAGCGGTTCGGGCAGCAGCGGGAAGGTGGCCGTGGCGAGGGTGACCAGGTCGACGCGGGTGACCTGGGGCAGCGCCCGGTCGGCGGGAGTGGCGTCGGTACCGGTGGTCCCTCCCCGGGCGACCGCCCCGTACGTCGCCCACACCGCGTCCACCGCGTACTCCGTGAGCACCGGCCAGTGCACGGCCCCGTGCGGCTCGTACCCCAGCTCCAGGGCCTCGCGCTCGGACCGGCTGCGCAGCCGCTGCCAGCGCATCGCGAGGCACTGGCCGCAGGCGGTGGCGTCGGGCCCGCCACCCCAGGGACCGATGAGGACGGCCCGCGAGGTCAGCTGCACGTTGGCGGCCGGCCGGGTGTCGGCGTACGGGTCCGGGCGGCCGAAGCCGAGGACGTCGGCGGCCCCGAGCGGGACGACGTACGGCGCGGGAAGCGGGCTGTTCCCGGGCGTACGGGTGTGGCGGGCGGTCAGCGCGGACTGGAGGCGGGTGCGCGCCACGTCCAGGGGGGTGGATGCGGTGGCCGTCGTCGTCATGACTTGTCGCTCCAGCGGAAGGTCTTCAGCGCCACCGCGCCGAGGACGAGGGCGAATCCGGCGAGGACGGCGCAGGCCACCCAGATGTCGCTCAGGGTGCCGCCGCCGGTCAGCGCGCCGGAGACCCCGTCGTTGAGATAGCGCAGCGGCAGGACGCGGGAGAGGGTCTGCATCCAGCCGGGCATGGCGTCCAGCGGGAAGAACGAGCCGGACAGGAACGCCATGGGAATCATCAGGCAGTTGGCGACGGCGGCGACCGCCTCGGGCGTCTTCGCGTAACTGCCGACGATGACGCCGAGCGCGAGGAACGCGGTGATTCCGAGGACCAGCACCGGCAGGGCGAGCGGCCAGCGGCCGTCCAGCTGGAGTCCGAACGAGGGCAGCAGGGCGACGGCCACGAAGAGGACCGCCTGGACGGCTCCGATGCCGAGCGCCAGGACGTAGCGGGAGGCGAGGACGGCGGAGACGGGCGTGGGCGTCATCCGGATCAGCCGGAGGATGTCGTCGCGCCGCCACTGCATGAGGACGAAGCCGACGCCGAAGACGGCGGCGTTGCCGACGCCCCAGGACAGCACGCCGGGCGCGATGTAGTTGATGTAGGGCTTGCCGCTCTCCTCGACGGTCTGGCCGTGGAAGATCAGCCCGAAGACGACCAGGAAGATCAGCGGGAAGGCGAAGGTGAAGAAGAGGGTGGTGCGGTCGCGGGTGTAGGCCCGGTATCCGGCCTGGCTCAGCGCGGTGTAGGCGCTCATCGGGTGTCTCCGTATCGCTGGATCACTGCACGGGGGGGGAGGGCGGGTCGGCCTGGACTACGGCTGCGGGGCCCCGGTGCCGCTGCTCGTACCGGCCCCGGCTCCGGTTCCGGCGCTGGCCCCGGCCTCCGTGCCGGTCAGCTCCAGGTACACGTCCTCCAGGCTGGCCGTCCTGGTCTGTACGCCCTGGAGTCCGGCGATCTCGTCGACGGCGGCCAGCACCCGGCCCGCGGCGAGGGTCTCCAGCACGATCGAGCCGCCCTCCTCGGTCACCCGGTCCACGTCCGGGATGGCGCGGGCCTGTTCGGGGGTGAGGCGGTCGGCCGGGACGAGGAGGCGGGTGGTCGGGCTGGAGGCGGCGATCAGTCGGCCGGGGCTGTCCAGTGCGGCGACCCTGCCCGCGACCATGATGGCGACCCGGTCGCAGAGCGCCTCGGCCTCGTCCAGGTGGTGCGTGGTGTAGACGATGGTGCGGCCCTGGCCCTTGAGGTCGCGCAGGACCTGCCACAGCGAGCGGCGGGCCTGCGGGTCGAGGGCAGCGGTCGGCTCGTCGAGGAAGATCAGCTCGGGGTCGTGGACCAGGGCGGAGGCGATGGCGAGCCGCTGCCGCTGGCCGCCGGAGAGGTCGTCGACCCGGGTGTTCCCCTGCTCGGTGAGGCCGACGGAGGCGAGCGCGCGCTCGGCGGCGGCCGCGTCGCACCGGTAGAGGGCCGCCATGGTGACCAGGTGTTCGCGGGCGGTCAGCCGGACGAAGAACGACGAGGACTGGGTCTGCACGCCGAGCCGGGGCAGCAGGGCGGTGTTGCGCGGCCAGGGGCTCTCCCCCAGGACCGTCACCGTCCCGGAGTCGGCGCGCCGCTGGCCCTCCATGATCTCGACGAGCGTGGTCTTGCCCGCCCCGTTGGGCCCGAGCAGCCCGA
>MUNB01000004.1 GCA_002154345.1 Streptomyces griseus | reverse complement strand
CGTACAGCGCGCGCTGTACGGCCCCGACGCGGACGGGGGCGACGGACGCGACGGAGGCCAGGGGCACGCCAAGGCCGGGTGAGGGGGCGGCCCCCATCCCACTCCAGGCCGGTACCCGGGCGCCCCAGCCCGGTACCCCGAGTGCCCCAGGCCGGTAGGCAGGGCGCCCCAGCCCGGTAGCTCAGGCGCCCCAGCCCGGTACCCCGAGTGCGCCAGGCCGGTAGGCAGGGCGCCCCAGCCCTTCCCCGTCGCCGCTAGCCCTTCCTCTCGCCTTCGTCCCGGTCCTCGCCCTCCGCCGTCAGCAGCGCCTCGATCCGCGCCGTCGCCGCACCCAGGTGGCGGCGGGCCTCCGCGAGCTGGGGCTCCGTCACCCCGTGATCGCGGGCCGCGTCCCGGATGCCGTCGCGGAAACGGTCCAGCAGGCGGTCCAGATCGCGCACCGGGTCGCCGGTCGTCGGCGCGTCCTGCCCCCAGTCCGCACCGGGAGCCGGGTCCTGGACGGGCGGGGCGGTCTCCGGCTCGGGCTTGCCGAACGGCGGCCAGGCGCCGGACCGGGCGAAGCCGCCGAGCTGGCCGGTGATCTCCGCGAGGCCTTCCCGTACGCCGGAGGGCCAGTCGCCCCGCGCGAAGTGCTCCTGGACCTGGCGGGCGGCGGTCTGCATCTGCTCGCGCGCCTTCTCCTGGGCCTCCTTGGCCTGACGGCGGGCCTGCTGGGCGTCCTCGCGGGCGCGCCGGGACTCGTCCTTCGCCCGGCGCGCCTGCTCCTTCCACTCCTGCTTGGCCCGGCGCAGCTCCTCCTTCGCCGTACGCCACGCCTCGCTGTCGCCGAGGTCGCCCAGATTGCCGAAGTCGCCGAAGTCGCCGAAGGGGGAGGACGGGATGCCCTTGCTCCGGCCCTTGCGGTCCTCGGCCCCCGTACCCGTACCGTGCCGGGACTCCGAGGCGGCGGCCCGCATGTCGCTGCGGAGCCGGCCCGCGGCGCCTCGTACGTCGTCGCGTATCTCGGCGGCCAGCTCGGAGACCGAGTCGCGGATCTCCAGCTCCAGATCGGCCAGTTCACCGCTGCGGCCCGCCAGCTCCTCGCGGCCGGCGTCGGTGATCGAGTAGACCTTGCGGCCGCCCTCGGTGGCATGGGTGACCAGGCCCTCGGCCTCCAGCTTGGCCAGCCGGGGGTAGACCGTGCCGGCGGACGGGGCGTACAGACCCTGGAAGCGCTCCTCCAGCAGCCGGATGACCTCGTAACCGTGGCGCGGAGCCTCGTCCAGGAGCTTGAGGAGATACAGCCGCAGACGGCCGTGGGCGAAAACGGGAGCCATGTCAGAGAACCTTTCCGGTCGGCTCGGCGGTGCGGGCGTCGTCCTCGGCGGGCGGCCTGCGCAACAGGGCGATCGAACCGGAGACGGTCGTCGCCCGCAGGGTCCCGGTCCCGGCGCCCAGCGTGCCGGTGATCTTCTTCGCGCCCCACTGCCCGCCGACCCGCAGGTCCTCGAAGGCGGTGGAGACGGTCCCGCTCGCGGTGTTCGCCTCGACCCTGGCGTCGGCCGGGTGCGGCAGCCGGATCGCGATCTCGCCGGACACCGTGGTCAGCCGGATGTCCGTCGGCTTCCCGGAGGGGTCGACGTCCAGCACCATGTCGCCGGTGACCGACTCGGCCCGGACCGAGGTCCCCGCCCCGTCGACCACCGTCAGATCGCCGGACACCGAGTGGAAGCGCAGATCCCCGGTGACGCGCTGGGCCTCCAGGCTGCCCGAGACCGACTCGCCGCGCACCGCGCCGGTCAGCCCGACGAGCGTGGAGTCGCCGGTGATGCCGCGGACCTCGGTGCGGCCGCTGATCCCGGAGACGACGGCCCCGGCGCCGATCACGCCGACCTCGACCGAGGAGGCGGCCGGCACGACGAGCGTGACGACGGCGCTGCGGCGGCGGCCCTTGGGGTCGAACCAGCGCAGAAGGTCCTGCCAGGGCAGATCCTCGTAGGCCACGGTCAGCCGGCCGTCCTCCTGGGTCACGATCAGCGGCGGCCCCTCGACCGCGGAGATCTCCAGCCGGGCGTCCGGCTCGTCGCTCCCGACCACGTTGACCGTGCCGTCGACGATGCGCACATGGAGCGCCGCCACCGGATCGTCGAAGGCGAGCTTCCGCGGCTCGGCGATGGTCCATGTCGACACAGGCATGGATGTGACCTCCCGGAACGCGTGACGACGCAACATATCGCGTCTCGTACGGAACACGATATATCGCGGATCGGTGAAGTCAAGGCCGAGCGAGAGGCGGTCGAGCAGTATCAAGAACGCCAAACCATGACAAATTGCCCTAGCGTGTGAGCCATGAACGCGACATCCACCGGGGCCCTCCTGCTCTGCCGGGCCGACCCCGAGACCGTACGGCCGCTCGCCCACCTGCTGCGCGAGCAGATGCTGCTGGCCCGCGCGGGCGAGGAGTGGAGCGTGCTCGTCCCGGAGGGGAAGCCCTGGCGGAACGGGGGCCCGGAGCAGGACGCCGAGCCGGTGGACCGGGTCCTGGGCGGCTGGGCCACCGCCCTCGCGGTCGGCTCCACCTGGCCGGTGCTCGCCCTGTGGTGGGACGCCGACCGGGCCGGATACACCCTCGCCGCCGGGTTCCGCCGGCCCGTGGGCTACATCTGGCTGACCGACGGCACCCCGGTGGGCGAGGACGAGGCCATGCGCACCTTCGCGGTCCGCCTCGGCCTCGACCCGGTGCTGGACGTACAGGCGCTGGAAGGACTCACCCGCCCCGACCCGGAGGCGGGCGCGGAAGCCAGGCTGCGCGGACTGCTCGCCGTCCTCACCGGCACGGGGCTCGCCCTGCCCGCCGGACTCTCACCGGGCGAGAGCGCCGACCGGCTGCGCAGCGTCGCGGCGGTGCAGCGCGGGGTGGAGCGCGTCGAGTGGGCCGGCTGGCGCGATGCCGTACGCGTAGAGCTGGACGCGGTCGAGAGCAGCCGGATCGGCCCGTGGGTGCGCGGCCCCCGCGCCCGGGCCGTCGCCGCCGTCCAGCTCGCGGCCGGCCTCCCGCTCCTGCTGTGGGGCGCCCGCCGTCGCAGCGGCGGCTGGGCGGCGGCCGGCGCGGTGCTCCTGGCCCAGGGCGCGCTGGGACTCGCGTACGAACGGGCCAGGGCGGGCACTTCCTGAGCCGGGTGGATCAGGGTCTGAGGATCAGACCCTGAGGATGATCACTCGTCCTCGTCGTCCTCGTCGTCCAGCCGGGCCAGCCAGGTCGCGAGGCGCTCGACGGGCACCTCGAAGTCGGGGTTGAGATCGACGAACGTCCGCAGCTGCTCGGCGAGCCACTCGAAGGTGACCTCCTCCTCGCCGCGCCGCTTCTCCAGTTCCTCGATGCCACGGTCCGTGAAGTACAAGACGTGCTCCTGATGCCTGCGGATGTTCTCACCTGAAGGGTAGGACGTCACCGCTGCGGCCGGATATCGACGGTGTCCGTGGAAGCCCTCTCGCCCGGCGGGCTTCGGACACGTAATCTTGGCGACCGCATCAAGTCATCTGCAGGGCCAGCGCCTTGACGCGCGGATCGGGGGAGCCGTGAGTGGTCGCGTACAAAGAATCGATCTCGGTGACGGCAATATTGTCCATGCGCGCGTGAGCGCCGCCACAGGTTACGGCTCCTCCGACCGGGACGTCGGCGTCGCCGACGGCGCGGTGGCCCGCCTGGAGCAGCTCGACGAACTGATCTCGCGTGTCGGTGGCACGGTGCTCCGCGCCGCCGCGGCCGTGAAGCCACATGAGGCGTCGGTGACCTTCGGGGTGGAACTGACTGCCAAGCCAGGCAAGGCGATCGCGATCCTGGCGGATGGCGAGGCCAAGGCATCGGTGCAGGTCACCCTCGTCTGGCAGTTGGGCGAGCAGGCCCCGGAGGGGCCGGCCGGCACGGATGCCTGAGGGCCTGACCAGCCTTGATGCCCTTGTCCGGGCAGCTACGGTCCGCTTCCTTCCGGACGACGATCCGGACAATGCCCAAATGTGGGGCAGCGGCTTCTTCGTCGCACCGGGCTGGATCGTGACCGCCGCGCACGTGCTCCTGCCATACCTGCGCGAGGACACCGACCGGCCCTTCTGGGCGGCTGGCGACGAACAGCGCTACGGCGTCGCGCCGACGCGTGTGAGGCTGCGGCAGTGGCTCGTCAGCGACGTGTGGAGCGACTCGGTCCCGGCCCAGCGGGACCTGGCGCTGGTGCAGCTGCTCGACGGACACATCGACCACGAGTGCGTCTGGCTGGGCGACAGCGCAGCCTCGACGGGCGGAGACCGGGTTTCCTTCGGGTTCCGGCCGACATCGGACGAGGACGACCGGGTGTACGGGCTCTGGCGCGGCGAGGTCCGGGCCAACGTGGATGACGGTGCCGTTGCCGTCCGGTTCGGCCCACAGGCCGAGTTTCCGCCAGGAGTCTCAGGCGGCCCCGTCCTCGATCCCGCCACCGGCGCCGTACGGGAGATCGTCAAATCCGGCCGTGTGGGGCAGGACGGCGGCCGGGCTGTGTCGGCTGCCGCCCTGCGCGGATTCGGCCCCCTCTACCGCGAGGTGATGGACGCCCACGACCGCTGGCACCACGCGCGGCGTGAGGACACCGGCAGCTGGATCGCGCACCAAGCGCGACTGGAGGCCGCCGAGAGCGCCGGGGCCGAGCGATGGTCCAGCGATGACAGGGTTCAGGCCCTCAACCACCTGGCCGCCCTCGCTCCGCCACCGGAAGGCGTCGTGGCCGACCTGGCCTCGCACGTACGCGACCAGCGTCTGCCCCGCATCGACCCGGGCCCCGTCACCTGGCGGGACGGCCACGGACTGCTCTACGACGAGGACGGCAGACCGCTGCCCGCCTACGTCTTCATGCACTACCTACGGCTCGCTGCCCTGCTCGCCCGGGGCTACGGGGCCGACACCGGCCGGCTCGACAGCTGGCTCGCCCGCCGGCTCCACCAGCTCCCCCCACAGTTGCGCCGTCTCGTCGAACAGGCTCAACTGCCCGACACGCGGAGCGCGGAGCGGATCGTCATCCCCTACCCTGGCCCCGACGATCCCGGCCACATCGTCGTCGTCGAGCTTGACGAACTGCCTTACGGGACCCTGCACTGGCAGATCAGAATCGACGACGGCAGCGCCGACGACGAGATCTTCGCCGCCGAGGAGGACCCCAATGGGGTGGTGCCCGCCCGGCTCCGGACTCATCTGCGTGACCCCCTCGTCCAGGCGTTCCGTATCGCCGATCAAGCGAGCGGCGGAGCACCGGCGCCGTGCGAAGTCGTGCTCCCCGCCTCGTACTTCGACACGCCGGTGCACCGCTGGCAACTGGCGGACGAGGCACCCCTCGGTGACCCGGCCCACTTGCCGGTGGGCGTGCGGCGACGGATCGTTCTCCGGAACGTGGACCGGCGTGGGGAGCCCGACCGGCACCGCTTGGAACGGTGGTCGGCCGCAGTGGGCTCCGGCCCGTTCTCCGCAGGCCGGATCCCGCCCGCCGGAGGGCTCCTGAGGGAGCGCCACATCTCAGGACTCCCGCCGTCGGGCATCCCGGTGCTCTGCCACCGAGCGGGCCTGGGGACCGGCAATCGGGCGATGGAGTCCCTGCTCGCCGCAGGGCACGGCATCGCCCTGTGGCGCATCGACGGTCATGACAGCGGGCCGTGCGGCGCCGACTGCGAGGATCTGCACAAGGGTGTGGCCGAAATGCTGGCCGGAACCGGATCGGCTCCCGAACTTCCCGACCGGCTGCGCCGGATCAGGGAGGAGATCCACGAGGGGCGAACGGCCGGGCACTGGGCCGAGGCCGTCGCCGTCCTGTACGACGACCCGCGCCGACCGATCCCCGAACGTCCGGCATGGCCGGTGGATTCGCCATGACGATGTGGCCGGAAAGCAGCTTTGGCCCGGCACCGCGGGGGTACATTTCCCGGAGTCCCTCACGGGCGCTCCCCGCCCCCGTCGGCCGGAGCGTGGAAAGGCACCGATCGCCGACGAGGAGTGGAAGATGAGCGACTGGCTGATTTACCGGGGCGAGGGCGATCCGGCCCCGGACCGGATCGGCGCGCTTCCGCCCCCACCCCCTTGGCGGACCTTCGCAGGCGAGCCGACCGGGCTTCCGGTCCCCGAGCCGGACTCCTCGACCACACGCCGCCTCGGCGGGCGTCCGCTCCTGCCCGTCCAGGACGAGGAAGCGATCCAACTCATCAACGCCGCGCTGTATCTGCGCCGACCGCTCCTGGTGACCGGTGAACCCGGCTCAGGCAAGAGCACCCTCGCCCATGCCGTCGCCCAGGAACTCGGCCTCGGACGGGTCCTGCAGTGGTCCGTCGTCAGCCGTACGGAGCTGAAGCAGGGGCTGTACGAGTACGACGCGATCGCCCGCCTCCAGGACGCTCAGCTCTCCCGCGAGCGTGGCGGACCGGATGCCCCCGGCGCACAAGGCATCGGCGAGTACATCAAACTCGGTCCGCTGGGCACGGCACTTCTGCCCGCCGAACGGCCCCGGGTCCTGCTCATCGACGAGCTGGACAAGAGCGACATCGACCTGCCCAACGATCTCCTGAACGTACTGGAGGAGGGCGAGTTCCGGATTCCCGAGCTGGAGCGTGCGGCCAAGCGCGAGGGCGGCGCGGCCACGGAGGTCCTGGACGATGACGGCCGGACGGTCCCCGTCAGTGGCGGCAGGGTCCGCTGCCGTGCTTTTCCCTTCGTCGTGATGACGAGCAACGGTGAGCGGGACTTTCCTCGGCCACTGCTCCGTCGCTGCATTCGTCTGCACCTGGAGCCACCGCGCAACGAACGGCTCGCCGCGCTGGTGCACGCCCACTTCGGGGAGGGAGCCCACGAGGTCAACCGCGATCTTCTGGAGCGTTTCGGCCGGGGCGACGATGGGCTGCGTCCCACGGACGAGCTGCTCAACGCGATCTTCCTCACCCAGCACACCGACGCCAAGGGAGGCAACCGGCGGGAGGAAATCGCCCGGCTGCTGATGCGCCCCTTGGAGCAGCATCCGCCGCAGCGGTGACATCGCCATGACCCCCGCAGCCCCTCAAGGCTCCCGGCCCGCTCCCGACGAGGCCCTCGGCCGGCCACCCAGCACACTCACGGCCCTGGTCGCGCGCATGCGGGAGGCCGGGCTCGACGCCACCGCCGAAGACGTCGCGGACGCCTTGTGGCTGGCCCAGTGGACGGACCCCTTCCCGCGCCGGCCGGAGGCATGGACGAAGCAGGAACGGAGCGTGCCCGAGGGCCCCACGGTCCCGGAGAGTGAAGGGCGCCCTTCACCGGCACCTCGTGTGCCGTCGAACGCCTCCGACACCCCGCCCGCAGAGCGTGCGGCCCTGCACGTCCCCGCCGGTGACAGAAGGCGCCGCGGCGACGCAGGCCGAGGCCTGGCCGCGGCGCATGTACGGGTTCCCACCGCATCGACCTTGCCCGACCCGCTCGCCCTGCAGCGGGCCCTGCGTCCTTTGCAGGGCTTCCACTCACCGTCGCCGTCCGGGCGGGGCACGCTCGACGAGAATGCCACGGTGCACCGGGCGGCGGAGACGGGGGTACTGCAGCCGGTGCTGCGTCCCGCACACCGCCGTGAGGCACGAGCCCAGTTACTCATGGACGTCTCGTCCTCGACCGCAGTGTGGGAACAGACGCTCGACGAATTGCGGGAGACCTTTCTGCGGTGTGGCGCGTTCCGTGAAGTCCGCGTCCACTACCTTCACGAGGACCAGGACGGCGCCCCAGGCATCTCCACCGATTTCCGCCCGCCCACCAGCCCTCTGCCGTCCCCGGCTCAGCTGACCGATCCCACTGGCCGCCAGCTCACGCTGCTGCTCAGCGACTGCGCCGGGCCGATGTGGCGCAGCGGCGCCATGCACCGGCTGCTGCACTGCTGGGCCGCAGCCATGCCGGTCGCGGTCGTCCAGCCGCTGCCCCAGCGCATGTGGCGCAGCACTCACCTGCCTGCTCGGCCCGGCCTGCTCCTTCGGCCCGAACGGCAGGCCGGACGGCTGGAGTTCGTCTCCGCAGGGGACAGGCCACCGCGCACGGTTCCGGTTCCCGTACTTGCCCTGCATCACGTGTCGATGGGGGCCTGGGCGCGGATGCTGTCCGGCGCCGGACAGCTGACGCAGCGCGCCGCCGCGGCGTGGGTCGGTCCCGGGATGGTCCCCGCCGCCAAGCCCGCGGGCTCAGCCGCTGTCCCGGCCTCGGAGCGGGTCCGGGTCTTTCGCCGGCACGCTTCTCCTACCGCGGTCAGGCTTGCCCAGTGGCTGACCACAACCCCGCTGGAACTGCCGGTCATGCAGCACCTCCAGCGCGCCATGCTCCCCGAGAGCGGACCCGATGCCCTCGCGGAAGTGCTCCTGGGCGGCCTGCTCACCCGGGTCGAGCGGGAACCCGGAGATGGCCTCGCCTACGCGTTCCGCGAGGGAGTCTGGGACGAACTGCACCGCAGGCTCGCCCCCGGGGATGCCGGCCGGGCCCTGAACCATCTCTCCCGCTACGTGGAGGGACGCTGGGGACGCACCGCCCGAAACTTTCCCGCTATGGCTGTGGCCTACCTCTCCGGTACGGTCGACCCGCCCGGCCCGCCGGATGGCCTGGACGACCCCTTGCAGCGGGAGTTCGCCATCGTATCCGCTCAGGTTCTGCGTGGTTCGCTCCCACAAACCCGGACCAGCGAGGCACAGACTCCCGGTGAGCTGGCGGCCGATGCCCGGAGAAGGCTCGGACGCTTCCGGCGGCAGCGAACCGCCCGCGATCTCGACCTCGGCATTTCCCTGCTGGCCAAGGCCACGGAGGCGGAACGGCGGCGCCCCGACCGCTATCGGCTCTTCGCCGACCTCGCCGTCGCCTTCGTCGAGCGGTGGGAGGCGCGCCGTCTCGGCGAGGATCTCGGCGGCGCGCTGGCCGCCGCCGAGCGCGCGATCCCCGGCGTGCCTCAGGCGTACGGGACTCTCGCCACCGTTCTGCGGACTCTGTCCGAGGAGTTGGCGGTGGGGGGAGCCGGTACCGATGCCGTGCCGGAGCGGTACTGGCAGCGGGCCGCCGAGGCCGGCGCGCCTGGTGACGTGGAGGCCGTACGGTTCCTGCTGCTGGACGAAGCTCAGCGAGTTCTGGACCGTGCGGCCTCCGAGGACGGTGCTTCCGGACGGTCGGCGGCGATCGCTCGTATCCGGGTGCTCCAGCAGCTGGGCCGGGATTTCGGCGATCAGGCGCTGCGCCTTTACCACCCGCCCCCGGAGGCGCCGGACCAGTGGTACCGGACGATGGCTTTCCAGTCGCTGGAGGTGCTCGACGCTCTGATCGCGTCGAGCCCGTCACCTGCGCTGGTCCATCTGCGGGGCCGCTCACGGGTTCTGCTCGCCCGGCACTTCGCGGATCGGGTGGACCGCCCGACGACCGGGGACCACGAGCGTGTCCGGGCCCTCGCCGGCCCGGCCGCCCTCGACCTGGCTCAGTCGCTCGCCCGAATGGACCACGCCACCACCACCGACGGCGGAAGGACGGGCCTGGACTGGGAGTGGGCCTGGGCACCCGAGCCCACCGACCTCGTCGAGGGGTGGAAAGCCCTGGCGGAGGCCCACGAGCTGGCCTGGTTCGGGAGGGGCGTGGCCACCGGGCAGGAGCAAGCTCTGGCCGACCTCGCCGAAGCCCTCGCGCTCGCCGAGGCACTGCCGCCCGGCGGTCACCGTGACGCAACTCTGCTGCGTTGTCTGGAGGCGAGGGCGCTCGTCGAAATGCGGCGCTCCCGGGTGCCGGGAATCGACCGGCGGTCGGCCCTCGACCGGATCGTGGGTGCCTGGGCCGAAGTGCTGGAACGCACACCCGAATTCGACCCGAGCCGCGCGGGAAGTCTGCACAGCCACGGGGTGGCGCTGATGCTGCGGGGCCAGCTCGACGGCTCCGAGGACGGGTTGTTCGACGCCGTCCGGGTACTGCGCCGGAGCGTGGCGGAGACCTCGGAGAAGAGCCCCGAACTAGCCGTACGGAGGCTCGACCTGGGGCGTGCCCTGCTGTACCGCTACCGGGTCGCGGGAGCAGTGGTCGACCTCTATGAGGCCGATTGGATCATCGGGGCGGCGGGGCGGGGCACGGACCACGCCGAGACACGGGCCCTCGCGTACGGGGCCCGGGGTGAGGTGGCCGAGGAGCTCGGACTCGCCACCACGGCCGAGATACGGTTCGCCGAGGCGGCGGCCCACTACCTGCAGGCCGCTGACAGCTGGCTCGCTGCCGGGTCGGTGTCCGTAGCCGCTGCGCACCTGGAGAGCCGGGCCAGGATGCTGGAACGGATCGCCGGCCCGGACCGCGCACGTGTCGAGTACGACCGGGCACTGACCGTTCTGACGGACCACGGCGAGGAGAACTCCCCGGTCGCGTCCCGGCTGAGAGAGTCCGTGCGCAGGCTCGGAGCTGGTGACGAATGACGGCGACGTGCGAGGACAGCAGCAACCCCCTGCCCTCTTTCGGGCAGTTGGTCGCACTGGCCGAGGGCGGTGGCACGACCGGCCACCCGGTGCTGGACGCCGTTCTCACCGGACTCCGTCAACGTACCGCCGACGCCGGAAATCCGGTCGCGTACTACGAGGACGCCCCGTGACGGCTCGCACCCTGCCGCTGTGGCCCCACCGGACGCTGAGCAGCGCCGGGCTGACCCCGGTCCCGCTGCGGCAGTTCGTGATCAAGGTGCACAGCCGGTGCAATCTCGCCTGCTCCTACTGTTACGTATACCGCAGCCCCGATCAGAGCTGGCGCGAGCGTCCGCCCCGGGTTGCGCACGAGACCATGATCCGCACCGCGGAGCGGATCGGCGAGCATGCGCGTACCCATGGGCTGAACCGTATCCGGGTGGAACTGCACGGTGGTGAACCCTTGTTGGCGGGCCCCGAACCGCTCCTGGACCAGGTCCGGGCCATCCGCCTGGCTGTCCCCGCCGACTGCGAGGTGGCACCGACCGTCCAGACCAATGGAACGTTGCTCACCGGACCGGTCCTGGACCGGCTTGCCACCGAAGGCGTCCGGGTCGGCCTCAGCCTCGATGGCGGGAGCGCCCTGCTCAATCGGAGGCGAGTGAGTCATGGGGGACGGTCCTCCTGGCCGGCCGTTGCCCGTGCCGCCGCACTGCTGGCCCGGCGCGGCACCCAGTACGCGGGCATTCTCAGCACGATCGATCTCGACAGCGGTCCGAGCGAGGTGTACTCCTCGCTGCTGGAGCTGGGGCCGTCCGGGCTGGACTTCCTTCTGCCGCATGCCAATTGGGGGGCGCCCCCGGCCGGTCGGGCAGCCGGCCCGCCCGGCCGTCACCGGCCGAGCCCGGCACCCTACGGGCAGTGGCTGGCGGAGGTCTTCGACCTCTGGTGGCAGTCGGACGGGGTTCAGGTGGAAGTCCGGCTGTTCACCGAGATCCTGGCCCTGCTGCTGGGGTGGGAGAGTGCGGCCGAAGCTGTCGGTCTCTCCCCGATGGTGGCCGTCGTGGTCGACACCGACGGCGCCATAGAACAGGTCGACTCGCTCAAGTCCGCCTACGCGGGCGCCCCGGAAACCGGTCTCGACGTGTTCTCCAACTCCTTCGACGAGGCGCTGCACCACCCGGGCATCGCCGCCCGGCAGCTCGGCGAGGAAGGGCTCGCGCCCGAGTGCCGAGTCTGCCCGGTGCTCCGGGTGTGCGGAGGCGGCAACTACGCCCACCGATATGCCCCCGCCAGCGGCTTCCTGCACCCCAGCGTCTACTGCGCCGACCTTGAACACCTCATCCGGCACATAGCGCGACGGCTGGACGGGACACCGGTCCGCACGGGGACACCGAGGGGCGGCGGCACCGCGGTGTGATGCGGCAGACAGAGCCAATTGGTCGTCAACTGCCGTGTCTCGCACAATATCTGACGCACAATGGGATTGTTTGGGCGCAGGTGGACAGGTGGGCCGAGGAGGTTCCCGTATGACCGATGGTTCCGACCGCATCACCGTCCTTTTCGCCGGCCAGAGCGAATCCTGGGCCAAGTGGGTCGAGGAGGAATGCGAGACCGCGGGCATCGTCACGCGGCTCGTCCGCTGGGATCCTCTGCGCCGTCCTCCCCCCAGTGAGGCACTCACCGAACTGCTTGCCGAAGAACGTGTACTGCTCGTGCTGGACGACTGGTACCTCCGCTTCGACGCGGGACGGTACCGGGCCTGGGCCGCCGTGCTCGGCGAGCTGCTCCCCACACACCGGTCACGGATCCGTGCGGTCACCGTTACCCCGCATCGCCTCCCCGAGGCCGCCCGCAGCCTGGATCCGGTCAGCCTGCACGGTGTTCGGCGAGAGGAAGCCAAACAGCGACTGCTCACCGTCTGCGGACTGGACCTGGACGAACGCGCCGGGGTCGACCTCGATCGCGGGCTGAGGTTCCCGGACGAGCCCCCGCCGGTGTCGAACGTGGAGCGGCGCAATCGGCGTTTCGCAGGGCGCGACCGGGTGCTGGAACGGCTGCACCGACTTCTTCAGGGAGGAGGCGGGACAACCGCATCCGACCGTTCGGCCCTGGTTGCCCTGCAGGGTTCAGGGGGCATCGGCAAGACGGAGGTGGCCCGCGAGTACACCCACCGGTACGCAGGTGATTACGACCTTGTCTGGTGGGTCAGATCCCACACCCCGCTCATGGCCCGGGAGGACTTCGCGGAGCTCGCCGCCGCGCTCCACGTCGCCGACGGCGACGAACTGCGCGGTCTTATCGCCGCAGCCCAGCAACGCCTCGCAGGCCTCCGGCAGCGCTGGCTCCTCGTGTTCGACGGGGCGGAGAAGCCGCAGGACCTGGCGGAACTCATTCCCCACGGCTCGGGCCACGTGTTGATCACCACACGCGACGCCTCGTGGTCCGCGCACGGGGCCGACGTGGTGGCTCTGCCCCGTTTCGACCGGGCCGAGAGTATCGACTTCGTCTGCCGCAGGGCCCCCAGGCTCAGCGAGGAGGATGCCGATCAGCTCGCCGAGGTGGTCGAGGACCTGCCGCTGCTTCTCGACCCGACAGCCGCCTGGCTGGAGGCGTATCCGCTCATCGACGTCAGGCGCTATGTCGCGGACATCCGCGAGGGGGACCCACATGCCCTCGGAGTCGTGCCCTCGGGCGGCGACCCGCAGCGGTTCCAGGCCGTGTGGTCCACCACACTCAACTCCCTCGACGAGGAGGCGCCTCACGTCCATGAACTCCTCAAACTGATGGCCCACTTCTCCGCCGACATGGTTCCGGTCGGCCTGCTCCGGGCGGCGCGCGCCTCCGACCTGCCTGCTCACCTGGCCCGCCTGGTCGGCGAGCCGAGCGCCTGGAATTCCGCGCTGCGCAGGCTCTCGGAGACGACCGCCATGTCCCTGGAGTACGAGACCGGACCGCAGAACGACATCCTCACCGTCGGCTTCTTGCGGATGCATGGACTCTTCCACCGCTTCGTCCGCAGCACACTGTCGCCCCGCGACCGCGAACGGGCCTCCGAGACCGCCTGCAGGGTTCTGGTCGCGGCCGATCCCCGGGACCCGACAGCGCCCCGCCACTGGCGACGCTACGCGGACCTGATTCCCCACCTGGAGCCCTCGGGCGCCCTGGAGTCGGCGGACGAGGACGTGCGCAGCTTCGTTCTCAACTGTGTCGAGTATCTCCGTATGCGGGGCGAGTACGCCGACGGCTGGGATATCACCCGCAAGGCTCTCGACCGCTGGCGTACGGTGTCGAAGCCCACCGACCGGACCGTCCTGGTCGCGACCCACCAGTACGCCAACATGCTGCGGCGCCTGGGAAGGTACGCCGAGGCCGAGGACGTCGGCCGGGACATCCTGGAGCGGCTGTACCTCGTACCGGAGGCCCAGGGCATCGAGCTGCTGCGCGCCATGAACGGGCTCGGCGGCACGCTGATGGCTCTCGGAAAGTACGACGAGGCGCACCGCCTCTACGAGTCGGCGACCGCCATGGCCATCGAGCGTCTGGGCGACAGCACGGTGCCGCGCACTCTTGCCCTGCGCAGCAACCTGGCCCAGGCCATCGCTCTGTGCGGCCACTACGAGGACTCGCTCGGTCGGCACCAGTCGATCATGGAAGCACGCGTCCGGCTGCTCGGCCCCCGTAACGCCCTGACGTTGCTTTCGGCGCTGCACACCGCGTGGACGCTCCGCCTGCTGGGCCGCTATCCGGAAGCCTTCGCGCTCCAGGAACGCAACACCTCCCTGCACAGCCAAGTGCTCGATCGGGAGCACTCCCAGACCCTGTTGGCCCAGCACAATCTGGCGCTGTGCGCTCGCCGGGAGGGCAATCTTCCGTTCGCCAAGTCCCTGATGAAGCGGGTCCGGGAGAGAGTGACGCACCGCCGGGGCAGCCACCACCCGGAGACACTGCTCATTTCCACCGACTACGCCATGCTCCTGCGGGACATGGGTCTCGTCGACGAGGCGTGGAGCATCGCCGAGTCCACAGCCCGCACGTACGCCGCGCGGCTTGGAGAGAAGCACCCGTACGCCATCGGAGCCCGGGACAACTGCGGCGTCATCCTGCGGACCCTCGGCGAGCACGAGGCCGCACGGGTAATCGGTGAGGAGACACGGACGGCGATGGCGGCCGTCTTGGGCGCGGACCATCCCTGGAGCATCGGCTGCGCTGTCAACGCGTCCTCGGCCCGTGCTGCCACGGGCGATCCCGAGGGTGCGATCGAGCTGGGACGCGAGGCTCTGGAACGGGCCGAAGACGCCGTTGGCGGTGATCACATCCTGACGGCAGGTCTCAAGGCGGGGCTCGCCCTGGACCTGCGGACGACGGGCCTTGCGCGGGAGGCCGGGCTGCTCACCGACGAAGTGGCGCAGATGTTCGCCCGGACGTCCGGGAAGGAACACGGCCAAGCCCGGTTCCTGGCGTCGGGCGAGCGGCCCTACTGGGACTTCGAGCCTCAGCCGATCTGACCCGGCCGATCAGAAAACGCCCCGGCCCTCCCCCGCAAGGTTCGCGGTGGGAGGGCCGGGGCGTTCGCACGGTCCCGTGTGAATGATCAGGCCTCGAAGACCTCGTTGACCAGCTGCGTCTGCTCCGCCTGGTGGCGCTTGGCCGAGCCGACCGCCGGGGACGAGCCGTGCGGCCGCGAGATGCGGCGCAGGCGCTCGCCGTGCGGCACGTCCGAGCCGACCGCGAGGTCCAGGTGGTCGATCAGGTTGAGCGCGATGAACGGCCACGCACCCTGGTTCGCCGGCTCCTCCTGCGCCCAGAGGTACTTCTCGGCGTTCGGGTACTTCGCGATCTCGGCCTGGATCTCCGCACCCGGCAGCGGGTACAGGCGCTCCAGGCGGATGATCGCCGTCTCCGTGTCGCCGCGCTTCTCCCGCTCGGCGTCCAGGTCGTAGTACAGCTTGCCGGAGACGAAGACGACCTTGCGGACGTCCTCGGCCTTGACCGACGCGTCGCCGATCACCGGGCGGAAGCCGCCGGTGGTGAACTCCTCGATGGACGAGGCCGCCGCCTTCAGACGCAGCATCGACTTCGGGGTGAAGACGATGAGCGGCTTGTGGTGCGGGTTGTGCACCTGCCAGCGCAGCAGGTGGAAGTAGTTCGACGGCAGGGTCGGCATCGCGACCGTCATGTTGTCCTGCGCGCACATCTGGAGGAAGCGCTCCGGGCGGGCGGACGAGTGGTCCGGGCCCTGGCCCTCGTAGCCGTGCGGCAGCAGCAGTGTGACGCCGGAGGTCTGGCCCCACTTCTGCTCGGCCGAGGAGATGAACTCGTCGACGACGGTCTGCGCGCCGTTGACGAAGTCACCGAACTGGGCCTCCCAGATGACCAGCGACTCCGGACGGGCCAGCGAGTAGCCGTACTCGAAGCCCATCGCCGCGTACTCCGAGAGCAGCGAGTCGTAGACGTTGTACCGGGCCTGGTCGTCGGCCAGGTACAGCAGCGGGGTGTAGTCCTCGCCGGTGACCTGGTCGACCAGGACCGCGTGGCGCTGGCCGAACGTGCCGCGGCGGGTGTCCTGGCCGGCGAGCCGGACCGGGGTGCCCTCCATCAGCAGCGAACCGATGGCCAGGGTCTCGCCCATGCCCCAGTCGATCGTGCCGTTCTCCACCGAGGCCGCGCGACGCTGCATCTGCGGCATCAGACGGGGGTGGACGGTGATCGACTCGGGGATGTTGACCTGCGACTCGGCGATCCGCTTGACGACCTCGGCGGAGACCGCGGTCTCCACGGCCACCGGGAACGCGGCCTGCGGCTCCGGGACGTGCGGGGAGGCGGGCTGCGAGGTGGCCTCGCGGACCTCCGCGAAGACCTTCTCCAGCTGGCCCTGGAAGTCCTGGAGCGCCTGCTCCGCCTCTTCCAGCGTGATGTCGCCGCGACCGATCAGCGACTCGGTGTAGAGCTTGCGCACCGAGCGCTTCTTGTCGATCAGGGTGTACATCTGCGGGTTGGTGAACTCCGGGTTGTCGCCCTCGTTGTGACCGCGGCGGCGGTAGCAGATGAGGTCGATCACGACGTCCTTGTTGAACGCCTGCCGGAACTCGAAGGCGAGCCGCGCGACGCGGACCACGGCCTCCGGGTCGTCGCCGTTGACGTGGATGATCGGCGCCTCGATCATGCGCGCCACGTCGGTGGCGTACATCGAGGAGCGCGAGGACTCCGGGGCGGCGGTGAAGCCGACCTGGTTGTTGATCACCACGTGCACGGTGCCGCCGGTGCGGTAGCCGCGCAGCTGCGACATGTTGAGCGTCTCGGCGACGACGCCCTGGCCCGCGAAGGCCGCGTCGCCGTGGAGCGCGACCGGCAGGACCGTGAAGTCCGTGCCGCCCTTGTTGATGATGTCCTGCTTGGCGCGGGCGATGCCCTCCAGGACCGGGTCGACCGCCTCCAGGTGCGAGGGGTTGGCGGCCAGCGAGACCTTGATCTGCTCGCCGTCCAGACCGGTGAAGGTGCCCTCGGCGCCCAGGTGGTACTTGACGTCGCCGGAGCCGTGCATCGAGCGCGGGTCGAGATTGCCCTCGAACTCGCGGAAGATCTGGGCGTACGACTTGCCGACGATGTTCGCCAGGACGTTCAGCCGGCCGCGGTGGGCCATGCCGATGACGACCTCGTCGAGGCGGGCCTCGGCGGCGGAGTCGATGACCGCGTCGAGCAGCGGGATGACGGACTCGCCGCCCTCCAGCGAGAATCGCTTCTGGCCGACGTACTTCGTCTGCAGGAAGGTCTCGAACGCCTCCGCGGCGTTCAGCCGGCGCAGGATCCGCAGCTGCTCCTCGCGCTCGGGCTTCGGGCGCGGGCGTTCGACCCGGTCCTGGAGCCACTTGCGCTGCTTCGGGTCCTGGATGTGCATGAACTCGATGCCGGTGGTGCGGCAGTACGACTCACGGAGCACACCGAGGATGTCGCGGAGCTTCATCATCGTCTTGCCGGCGAACCCGCCGACCGCGAAGTCCCGCTCCAGGTCCCACAGGGTGAGGCCGTGCTCGGTGATGTCGAGGTCGGGGTGCTTGCGCTGGTGGTACTCCAGCGGGTCGGTGTCGGCCATGACGTGGCCGCGGACCCGGTAGGAGTGGATCAGCTCGAAGACCCGCGCGGCCTTGGTGACGTCGTCGTCGTGCGAGGCGTCGATGTCCTTGAGCCAGCGGACCGGCTCGTAGGGGATGCGCAGCGCCTTGAAGATCTCGTCGTAGAACTCGTTCTCGCCGAGCAGCAGCTGGGAGAGGACGCGCAGGAACTCGCCGGAGGCGGCGCCCTGGATGACCCGGTGGTCGTAGGTCGACGTGAGCGTCATGACCTTCGAGATGCCGAGCTTGTTGAGGGTGTCCTGCGAGGTGCCCTGGAACTCCGCCGGGTAGTCCATCGCGCCGACGCCCATGATGAGGCCCTGACCGGGCATCAGGCGGGGCACCGAGTGGACGGTGCCGATCCCGCCGGGGTTGGTCAGCGAGGCGGTGACGCCGGTGAAGTCGTCCATGCCGAGCTTGCCGATGCGGGCGCGCCGGACGATGTCCTCGTACGCCTGCCAGAACTCGAAGAAGTTGAGCGTCTCGGCCTTCTTGATGGCCGCGACGACCAGCTGGCGGTCGCCGTTCGGCTTCACCAGGTCGATGGCCAGACCCAGGTTGATGTGCTCCGGCTTGACCAGGGTGGGCTTGCCGTCCCTCTCCGCGAAGGAGTAGTTCATCGACGGCATGGCCTTGAGGGCCTGCACCATCGCGTACCCGATGAGGTGCGTGAAGGAGATCTTCCCGCCGCGGGCGCGCTTGAGGTGGTTGTTGATGACGATGCGGTTGTCGAAGAGCAGCTTCACCGGGACCGCGCGGACGGATGTGGCCGTCGGCAGCTCCAGCGAGGCGTTCATGTTCTTCGCGACGGCGGCCGAGGGGCCGCGCAGCGTCACGTACTCCGGTCCTGCCGGGGCCTCGGTGGACTCGTCGGCCTTCGCCTTGGGCTTGGCGGGCGCGGCGGCGGGCTTCGCCGCCGCGGGCTTCGCCGGGGCCGGGGCCGCCGGGGCGGCCTTGGCCGGGGCGGGCTGCGCGGGAGCCGCTGGAGCGGCTGCGGGCGCGGCCTTCACCGGAGCCGGAGCGGCCGCCGGGGCGGGCGCGGCCTCGGCCGCCGGAGCCCCCGAGGCCCCGGCGCCGGGAGCGGGCTTGTCCGCCGTGCCGGTGGCACCCGGCTTGTAGTCGGCGAAGAAGTCCCACCAGGCGCGATCGACCGAACTGGGATCCTGGAGGTACTGCTGGTAGATCTCGTCGACGAGCCATTCATTGGCGCCGAAAGCCGCGGCCGGGTTGGTGCCCGGGCTGGCTTGGTCGGTCGAGATGCTCGAGTTACTGGGGGACTGAGACGACACGGCGGCAACCGCCCTCTTCCGCTTCACAAGGTGATGGACAGCGGAAATCAAGGCTACGCCCCCCGAACCGTTCCTTGCAGACCGGGCCGGTGCTTCGTCGTGCACATCACATCGAAGGGCGGGTTTCGGCGCAGGAAATGGCGGGAAACAAGCGAGGTTCCACTGCACTCCGGGTACGCAGGACCGTGGGTACGGTCTTCCGACCGTATCCCCTTGCGGTCCCCAGCTGGCAGGACACGGATGAACGTGCCCTTCCGGTTCGACCCTATGTCAACGACGCCGTCAACCGCGCTGCTCGGGGATTCCCGGGAGGGTGACCTGGATGCGGCAGCCCCTTGCGGATTCGGCCACCCCGATCCGGCCGCCGTGCAGATCGACCGCCCAGCGGGCGATGGCCAGACCCAGTCCCGTACCGCCGTCGCTGCCCGGACCGTGCGGGGACGGCGCCTGGCCCCGGTTGAAGCGCTCGAACACCCGGTGGCGCTCCGCCTCCGGGATGCCGGGCCCCTCGTCCATGACCTCCAGCTCCAGCGACTCGGGATACACCCCGCGCCGCGCGAGCACCGTCACCCGGCCGTGCGGCGGGCTGTGCTTGACGGCGTTGTCGATGAGGTTGGCGACCACCTGGTGCAGCCGCTCGGCGTCCGCGTGCGCGGTGAGCTCCGGCGGCGAGACGTCCAGGTGCAGATGGACGTCCGTACGGGAGTGATTGCCCGAGCCCGACGACAGACGTCGCTGGGAGGCCGCGAGATTGGCCTCTTTCAGTACGCCCGAGAGATACGGCCACACCTCGAAACGGCGTGACTTGAGCGCCACCACCCCGTTGTCCAGCCGCGACAGGTCCAGCAGCGTCTCGACCAGCCGGCCCAGCCGCTCCGTCTGCTTCAGCGCCGTGCGCATCGTCTCCGGATCGGCGGCGGACACCCCGTCCACCACGTTCTCCAGCACGGCTCTCAGCGCCGCGATGGGCGTACGCAGCTCATGGCTGACATTGGCGACCAACTCCTTGCGGTGCCGGTCCTCCGCCTCCAGATCGTCCGCCATGCGGTTGATCGTCTGCGCCAGATCGCCCAGCTCGTCCCGCCGCCCGGCGCCGCTCACCCGGCGCGTGTAGTCGCCGTGCGAGATCGACCGGGCCACCGCTCGCATCTCGTCCAGCGGCGCGGTCAGACCGTGCGCCACGAACTGCGTGATCAGCAGCGTCGCGATCACCGAGAACACGGTGATGAACTGGAACTCGGTCCGGGTCCGCAGGGCGACGATCAGCAGCCCGGTGGTGATGAACACCGAGACCACGACGAGCGTGCCGAGCTTGGCCTTGATGGAGAAGGGCCGCATTCCGGGCCCTGGCCAGGTCATGGCGCCGGAGTCTCCAGGGCGTAGCCCACGCCGTGCACCGTACGGATCCGCTCCGCGCCGATCTTCCGGCGCAGCGCCTTGATGTGGCTGTCGACCGTGCGGGTGCCCGAGGCGTCCGCCCAGTCCCACACCTCGGCCAGCAGCTGCTCCCGGGAGAGCACGGCGCGCGGGGTGTTGGCGAGGCAGACCAGCAGGTCGAACTCGGTCGGCGTGAGGTGGACGTCCTCCGCGCGCACCCGGACCCGGCGCTGCGCGTGGTCGATCTCCAGCTCACCCAGACGCAGTATCCCGCTGCGCGGGGTCACGGCGGCCAGCGCGGCCCGCTCCACCCGGCGCAGCAGCACGTGCACCCGGGCGGCCAGCTCCCGCATGGAGAACGGCTTGGTCATGTAGTCGTCGGCGCCGACCCCGAGCCCGACGAGCATGTCGGTCTCGTCGTCGCGTGCCGTGAGCATCAGCACCGGTACCGGACGCTGCGCCTGCACCCGGCGGCAGACCTCCAGGCCGTCGAAGCCCGGAAGCATGATGTCGAGCACCATCAGGTCGGGCTGCCAGGCCTCGGCCGCGTCCACGGCCGCGGGGCCGTCCAGCGCGGTCTGCACCAGGAAGCCCTCCGCCCGCAGCCGGGCGGAAATGGCGTCGACGATCGTGGCGTCGTCCTCGACCACCAGCACCCGGCGCTGAGCCCCCGGGGTGGCCGCGACGCCGTTGTGGGTGGTGTGTGTCTGTTCCATCGCCCCGCCCCTGCCCGTTCTCGCGGGAGCCATTCCCCCGCAAGGCACGGTCTTCGCTCGTGGTTTTCGTGGGTGATCCCGTGTGCCGGTCAGCAGCGTAAAGGCAGCGGAGGGCTCCCGGCTACGCAGGGTGTTGCCCCGGCCGTGCGAGTTCACGCCCACCGGGCAACCGGATCGTCGCCCTTGTGCCGGTTGGCCCGTGCCACCGCCGGGTCCTGCATACCGGGAGGGGGGTTCAGGCGGCCCGGAGTGCGAGATGGACCACGTCGGGCACACCTCGGGCAACGGCCACCTCTTCCGTCCTAACCCCGCTGAACCCGGCATTCCGCAACGCCTGTTCGAAGGCCGGCGACGGCTGCGCGGACCAGACGGCGAGCACGCCGCCCGGGGTCAGCCGGTCGTGGCAGTGCGCCAGACCGGCGGCGGAGTAGAGGTGTCCGTTGTCCTCCGTGACGGTCCAGTCGGGCCCGTTGTCGATGTCCAGGCAGAGCGCGTCGTAACGCTCCGTGGCCGTACGGAGGTGGGCGACGAGATCCGTGTGCAGGATCTCGGTCCGCGGGTCCGCCAGCGCGGGCCCGGAGATCCGGCCCAGCGGCCCGCCCCGGTGCCAGTCCACGATCGCCTGCTCCCGCTCCACGACCGCGATCCGCCCCCAGCGCTCCTCCTCGGCGGCCCGGACCAGGGAGAAGCCGACGCCCAGGCCGCCGATCAGCACCGAGGGGCCTGGCCGTCCGGCGGGCAGCGCCGCGAGCGCGGCGTCGATCAGCAGCCGCTCGGAGCGCCCGTCGGAGGTGTCCATCAGGAAGCAGCCGTTGGCGATGATCTCGAAGTGCTCCCCGCGCTCCCGCAGCACGACCTCGCCGAACGGCCCTTCGCGGCGGTCGAGGACGACGGGGGCGTCGGCCGGGCGCGTCGGCAGCGGGTCGGGGGCGGGCGTCGAGGGCGTCGCGGCCGTCGCAGACATCGTGGGTCTCTCCGGTCTCCGGTCGTGGTGGTCGGTGTCCGCCATCCTGTCCCGCCGCCCGGGCCGAGTGCCAGCGGGTTCCGCGCTCCGGGGGCGGGGAACAAGCGTCCGCCCCGCGGTGCTCCCGTAGACGGGCGGAGAGCCTGCGTGGCTGATCGCTCAGAGCGAACAGGCCCTGGGGAACATTCGGCGGCTCAGGAGCATTGAGTCCACATAGCTCAACTTGCCTGCCGAAGGGGAGATCATGACTAACGAGTCCCAGGCGTTCACACCGATCGACCTGCCCGTGCTGCCGCTCGACGACGAGGTCGTCCTGCCCGGCATGGTGGTGCCGCTCGACCTGTCCGACACCGAGGTCCGCGCCGCCGTCGAGGCAGCGCAGGCCGCCGCCCGCCCCGGCGGCGGAAAGCCCGAGGTGCTGCTGGTCCCGCGGATCGACGGTACGTACACGGGGACCGGCGTCCTCGGCACCGTCGAGCAGGTCGGACGCCTGTCGGACGGCGACCCGGGCGCGCTCATCCGGGCCCGTGACCGGGTCCGCATCGGCGCCGGGACCAGCGGCCCCGGCCGGGCGCTCTGGGTCGAGGGCACCGTCCTCGACACCGCCGCCCCCGACCCGCTGCCCGGATCCGCCGCCGAACTCGTCAAGGAGTACAAGGCGCTCGCCACCAGCTGGCTGAAGAAGCGCGGCGCCTGGCAGGTCGTGGACCGGGTCCAGCAGATCGACGACGTCTCCGCGCTCGCCGACAACTCCGGATACTCGCCGTTCCTCTCCACCGCCCAGAAGGTCCAGCTCCTGGAGACCGTGGACCCGATCGCCCGGCTGAAGCTCGCCATCCAGTGGCTGAGCGAGCACCTCGCCGAACAGGACGTGGCCGAGTCCATCGCCAAGGACGTCCAGGACGGCGTCGACAAGCAGCAGCGCGAGTTCCTGCTGCGCCGCCAGCTCGACGCCGTACGCAAGGAGCTCGCCGAGCTGAACGGCGACCCGGAGGACGAGTCCGACGACTACCGGGCCCGCGTCGAGGCCGCCGACCTGCCCGAGCACGTCCGCGAGGCCGCGCTCAAGGAGGTCGAGAAGCTGGAGCGCTCCAGCGACCAGTCGCCCGAGGGCGCCTGGATCCGCACCTGGCTGGACACCGTCCTCGAACTGCCGTGGACCGAGCGGACCGAGGACGCCTACGACATCCGCGGCGCCCAGGAGGTCCTGGACGCCGAGCACGCCGGCCTCGCCGACGTGAAGGAGCGCATCACGGAGTACCTGGCGGTGCGCAAGCGCCGTGCCGACCGGGGTCTTGGTGTGGTGGGCGGCCGCCGTGGCGGCGCGGTCCTCGCCCTCGTCGGGCCGCCCGGCGTCGGCAAGACCTCGCTCGGCGAGTCCGTCGCGCACGCCATGGGCCGCAAGTTCGTCCGGGTCGCGCTCGGCGGTGTCCGGGACGAGGCGGAGATCCGCGGCCACCGGCGTACGTACGTGGGCGCTCTCCCCGGACGCATCGTGCGGGCCATCAAGGAGGCCGGTTCGATGAACCCGGTCGTCCTGCTCGACGAGATCGACAAGGTCGGCTCCGACTTCCGGGGCGACCCGGCCGCCGCCCTCCTCGAAGTGCTCGACCCGGCGCAGAACCACACCTTCCGCGACCACTACCTGGAGGTCGAGCTCGACCTCAGCGACGTCGTCTTCCTCGCCACCGCCAACGTGCTCGAAGCCATCCCCGAGGCCCTGCTCGACCGCATGGAGCTGGTCCGGCTCGACGGCTACACCGAGGACGAGAAGGTCGTCATCGCCCGGGACCACCTGCTCCCGCGCCAGCTGGAACGGGCGGGTCTGGAGAAGGACGAGGTCGCTCTGGAGGAGTCGGCGCTGCGCAAGCTGGCCGGCGAGTACACCCGCGAGGCGGGCGTACGGAATCTGGAGCGGGCCGTCGCCCGGCTGCTCCGCAAGGTCGCGGCCCAGCACGAACTGGGCGACCGCGAGCTGCCGTTCACGGTGACCGACGCGGATCTGCGCGGCCTCATCGGCCGGCCGCACCACGTGCCCGAGTCCGCCCAGGACCCGGCCGAGCGCCGTACGGCGGTGCCGGGCGTGGCCACCGGGCTCGCGGTGACCGGGGCGGGCGGTGACGTCCTCTTCGTCGAGGCGTCGCTCGCCGATCCGGAGACCGGGGCGTCCGGACTGACCCTGACCGGTCAGCTCGGCGACGTCATGAAGGAGTCGGCGCAGATCGCGCTGAGCTTCCTGCGGTCGCACGGCGCGGAGCTGGAGCTGCCGGTCGCGGACCTCAAGGACCGGGGTGTGCACATCCACTTCCCGGCGGGCGCGGTGCCCAAGGACGGCCCGAGCGCCGGTATCACCCTGACGACCGCGCTGGCCTCGCTGCTCTCCGGACGGCTGGTCCGTACGGATGTGGCGATGACCGGTGAGGTGTCGCTGACCGGACGGGTGCTGCCGATCGGCGGCCTCAAGCAGAAGCTGCTGGCGGCCCACCGCGCGGGCATCACCACCGTGGTGATCCCCCAGCGCAACGAGGCCGACCTGGACGACGTCCCGGCCGAGGTGCTGGAGAAGCTGGACGTCCACCCGGTCACCGACGTCCGCCAGGTGCTGGAGATCGCCCTCGCCCCGGCCTCGGCCCCGGCGGAAAGGATCCCGGCCGCGGCCTGACCGCCACGCAGTGACGGGCGCGGCATCAGGTGCGCGACCGGTACGGACGGCCCGCTTCCCGAGTCAACGGGGGGCGGGCCGTTCCGCGTGCCCGTGAGGGCCGGCCGGGCCCCGGACCGTTCCTCAGGGGCTCAGGGGCTCAG
>MUNB01000399.1 GCA_002154345.1 Streptomyces griseus | reverse complement strand
GATCGCCGAGGCGTACGACCTGCTGCGCGCGGTGGCCGGGTACTCCCCCGCGCAGATCGCCGACGTCTTCCGTACGTGGAACACCGGCCGGCTGGATTCGTATCTGATCGAGATCACGGCGGAGGTCCTCGCCCATACGGACGCGGCGACCGGGAAGCCGTTCGTCGACATCGTGCAGGACCGGGCGGAGCAGAAGGGCACCGGGCGCTGGACCGTACAGATCGCGCTCGACCTCGGGGTCCCGGTGTCGGGCATCGCGGAGGCGGTCTTCGCCCGCTCGCTGTCCGGCCACGCCGATCTGCGGGAGGCGGCCCGCGATCTCCCGGGGCCCACCCCGAAGCCGCTGGACGGGGCGGCGGCAGCGGCGTTCGCGGACCAGGTGGAACAGGCCCTGTACGCCTCCAAGGTGGTCTCGTACACGCAGGGTTTCCACCAGATCAGGGCGGGCGGCGAGACCTACGACTGGGACATCGATCTCGGCTCGGTGGCAGCGATCTGGCGGGCGGGCTGCATCATCCGGGCGGCGTTCCTCGACCGCATCCGCGCCGCCTACGACTCCCGGCCCGACCTGGTCAGCCTGCTCTCCGACAAGGAGTTCGGGCAGGAGATCGGCGCGGCGCAGGACGACTGGCGGGCGGTGGTGGCCGAGGCCGTACGCCAGGGCGTGCCGACCCCGGGCTTCGCCGCCGCGCTCTCGTACTACGACGGGCTGCGCGCGGACCGGCTGCCCGCGGCGCTCACCCAGGGCCAGCGGGACTTCTTCGGGGCGCACACCTACCGGCGCACGGACCGGGAGGGCTCGTTCCACACGCTCTGGGGCGGCGACAGGACCGAAGTGGAAAGCTGACCTGTCCGCGCCCGGGTCCGGCCCGCGGGCTCAGCAGTAGAGCCGTCGCAGATAGGGCCACGTCTGCTGACCGACCTTGCCGTCCTCGGCCAGGGTGGTGCGGCAGGCGTAGTTGACGCCCTTCTGGAACTTCTTCGCCGCGGCCTGGGAGTTGCGGCCGAAGATGCCGTCGATCGTCCCCGGGTTGTGGCCCTGGTACCGGAGGAGGCACTGGGCCTCCTTGCCGGCGGCGGTCACCTGCGAGGTGGAGGGGACGACCGTGGTTCCGTCGTAGTAGCCGGCCGAGAGCCGGCCGGCGGCGCTCATCTTCACGTCGCACGGGTAGGCCGCGGCAGCGGCGGCGCCTGTCTCGGCCGCGGCGGCGACGCCACCGGTGGCCGTGCCTCCCAGCAGGACGAGGGAGGCGAACACGATCGCGGTGCGCCTGCGGGGTGCGGTGAGTGCCATGGAAGGGCTCCTGAAAGGGTGCGTGGTCGGCATCCGCGGCCATGGGTGCCTTGCCCGGTCGGGCACACCCGACTGTCCTGTGAACACGGCTGTCCCGGGTACCTCGAACAGTTCAGGTTGCGCGTCCGCCGATCGTCGGCCGGCGGCCCGTCGCCGCTGACCCGCACGGTCCACCCCGGGTGCGGCCGGACCCAGGGCGTGGCTTAGTGGCTGCGAGTCCTGTTCGTCGTTCGTCGAAGCCCCGTTTCACCGTCGTAGTGGAGTGCGCGCATGCCCGACGCCGTGCCTGACCCCGTCTCCGTCCAGCCCGTCGTGGCGCCGTTGACCAGCGCGGCGCTGTTCCTGGTCGGCACGATCGAGCCGGGCGGCGAAGGCGCGGTGCGGGACGTGCTGCCGGATCTCGCGGCCGTCGCCCGGTCGCTCGGGTTCCGGTACCCGGACTCCGGCCTCGCCTGTGTGGCGGGCTTCGGCTCCAGCGCCTGGGACCGGTTGTTCGCGGGGCCCCGCCCCGCGCACCTCCACCCGTTCCCGGAGCTGCGAGGGCCTCTGCACCACGCCCCGGCGACCCCGGGTGACGTGCTGCTGCACATCCGGGCCGAGCGGATGGACGTCTGCTACGCGTGGGCGGCCCAGTTGCTCGACAAGCTCGGCGGGGCCCTGCGGATCGTGGACGAGACGCACGGCTTCCGCTACCTCGACCACCGGGATCTGCTCGGCTTCGTGGACGGTACGGAGAACCCGGTCGGCGACGACGCCCGTTCGGCGGCGTTGGTCGGCGCGGACGACGACCCGGACTTCGAGGGCGGCAGCTACGTCGTCGTGCAGAAGTATCTGCACGACCTGACGTCCTGGAACGCGCTCACCGTCGAGGAGCAGGAACGCGTCATCGGCCGCACCAAGCTCGACGACGTGGAGTTCCCCGACGAGGACAAGCCCGCCGACTCCCACCTCGCGCTCAACACCATCACCGACCCGGACGGCACCGAACGCGACATCCTGCGGGCGAACATGCCGTTCGGGAGCTTCGGGAAGGGCGAGTTCGGTACGTACTTCATCGGGTACGCCGCCGATCCCGACGTGACCGAGCGGATGCTCCGCAACATGTTCCTCGGCGATCCGCCCGGGACGCACGACCGCATCCTCGACTTCTCCACCGCGGTCACGGGCTCGCTCTTCTTCGCCCCTCGCGCCGACTTCCTCGACTCGCCGCCGCCCCTGCCCGCCCCGGCCCGCTCCGCGGACCGGCCGGAACCGGTGCCCGTACCGGTCCCGCAGGAGCCGGTCGCGGCCGGCCCCGACCACGGTTCGCTGCGCATCGGCAGCCTGCAAGAAAGTGCCCAGTGATGAACAATCTGCACCGCGAACTCGCACCGGTCACCCCGTCCGCCTGGGACGAGATCGAGGAGGAGGCCCGCCGCACCTTCCGCCGCCATGTCGCCGGCCGCCGGGTCGTGGACGTGTCCGATCCGGACGGCCCCACGCTGTCCGCCGTGGGCGACGGCCATCTGCGCGACATCGATCCGCCCACCCCGGACGTGGTGGCGCGGGCCCGCACCTCGATGCCGGTCATCGAGTGGCGGGTGCCGTTCACGGTGACCCGTCAGGCCGTGGACGACGTGGAGCGCGGCTCCGCCGACAGCGACTGGCAGCCCGTCAAGGACGCGGCGCGCACCTGTGCGTTCGCCGAGGACATGGCGATCATCGACGGGTACGGGGCGGCCGGGATCACCGGCCTGCGGGACGGTTCCTCGCACGAGCCGCTGCCGCTGCCCGCCGACGCGCGGGACTATCCGGTGGCGGTCAGCCAGGCCGTGACGCGGCTGCGCCTGGCCGGTGTCGACGGACCGTACCGGCTGCTGCTCGGCGCGGACGCGTTCACCGAGGCGGCCGAGACCTCGGACCACGGGTATCCGGTCAAGACGCATCTGAGCCGCCTGGTGGACGACGAGATCCTGTGGGCGCCCGCGGTCAAGGGCGGGGTGCTGCTCTCCACCCGGGGCGGAGACTTCGAACTCTGCCTGGGCCAGGACCTGTCGATCGGCTACGCGGACCACGACGCCACCAGCATCCACCTCTACTTCCAGCAGGCCTTCACCTTCCGGATGCTGACGCCGGAGGCCGTGGTCGGTCTGATCGCCTGACCCCGGGGGCAGCCATCAGGGACGCTGGCCGTATGACGCAGACGACTTCCGCACCCCACCACGAGGACGGCACGGCACCACCCGCCGCCCGCTTCGACGCCGTCGTCGAAGCGGCCGTCCGGCAAGGACTGCTGGGCGAGGGCGGCCCGGTCGCCGGATTCATCGACACGGAGGGGGTGCGTGCCTCCGTCGGAGCCCTGCACGACGCCTTCGCCGCCACACCCGGGGTACTGCACACCTTCGCGGCCAAGGCCTGCTCCCTGATCCCGGTGCTGCGGCTGCTCGCCGACTGCGGCATGGGGTGCGAGGTGGCCAGCCCCGGTGAACTGCGCCTCGCCCTGGAGGCCGGGTTCCCCGCGTCCCGCATCGTCCTGGACTCCCCCGCCAAGACCCGCGAGGAGATCCGGTTGGCGCTCGCCCTCGGCGTGGCCGTCAACGCCGACAGCCTCGACGAACTGCGCCGCATCGACGCCCTCCGGAACCCGGGCACCGCCTCGGTTCTCGGGCTGCGGGTCAACCCTCAGGTCGGCGGTGGCGCGATCGGGGCGATGAGCACGGCGACGGACACCTCGAAGTTCGGGGTGGCGCTGCGCGATGCGGGGGCCCGCGAGGCGATCGTGACGGCCTTCCGGGAACGGCCGTGGCTGACCCGGCTGCATGCCCATGTGGGCTCCCAGGGCTGCCCGTTGGAGCTGATCGCGGCCGGGGTGGCACGGACGTACGAACTGGCCGAGGAGATCAACGCGACGCTGGGCGTCCGGCAGGTCACCAGTCTCGACATCGGCGGCGGACTCCCGGTCAACTTCGCCGACGAGACCGTGCACCCCACCTACGCGGACTATGTGGCGGCCCTGACGGCGGCCGCCCCCGGCCTCTTCTCCGGGCGCTATGCGCTGGTCACGGAGTTCGGCCGGTCGCTGCTGGCGAAGAACGGGTTCATCGGGGCCCGGGTGGAGTACACGAAGGACGCCGGGGGCCGCCGTATCGCGCTCACCCACGCGGGAGCGCAGACCGCGACCCGTACCGTCCTGATGCCCGACGCCTGGCCGTTGCGGATCGGGGCGTTCGGCCCGGACGGCACGCCGAAGGGCGGCCCGGTGCTGGCGCAGGACATCGCGGGACCGTGCTGCTTCGCGGGCGACGTGGTGGCGTACGGCAGAGAGCTGCCGGAACTGGCCCAGGACGATGTGGTGGTGCTGTACGACACCGGGGCGTACTACTTCTCCACCCCGTGGGCGTACAACAGCCTCCCGCGGCCGGCGGTGTACGGGTTCCGGGTGG
>MUNB01000398.1 GCA_002154345.1 Streptomyces griseus | reverse complement strand
CGAGGGGCTCGCCGGCGCGGACGCGCTGGGCGTCGAGCCTGCCGCCGAGTCCTTGGAGGAGTCGTCCGACGAGCAGGCCGTCAGCGTCAGCGGCAGCACGGCTGCTGCGGACACGGCTACGGCTGCGCGGCGGAAGAGGAGCGTGTTCATGGCGTTCTCCTGGATCGAAGGTGATGTGCGAAGCGGGGGGTGGTGGAGAGGGTGGGCCGGTCGCGCGGGGGTGCGGGCGGTCAGGCGCCCGGGCGTCTCGCCACGCGTCGAGCGGGACCGCCGGGGCTGGAGTGCCCCGGCCGTCCGCGCATCGTTCCGGTCTGTTCTCACACCAGGGGTTCGGCGCCGGACCGGCGGCGGATTGGTCCCGGGCGCTCATTCACTCGTTCGGAGGAGAGTCGGAGATCGACCAATCCGCGCGGCCATCGGCCACGAATGGAGGGTGAGGAGCGCTCCAGCACCGCTCCGACCAGTGCGGAAGGACCGGAGGGAGCCGGCATGGCAGGGGAACGACGGCGGACGGCCGTGGTGGGGTCCGGGGTGGCGGGACTGACCGCCGCCCACGTTCTCCGCGACGCTCATGAGGTGACGCTGTACGAAGCGGACGACCGCGTCGGAGGCCACGCCCACACCCACGATCTGGGCGCGTCCGACGGCCGGGTGCACCGCGTCGACTCCGGGTTCATCGTGCACAACCGGCGGACGTACCCCCAGCTGCTGAGGCTCTTCGACGAGCTCGGGGTCGCCACGCAGGAGTCCGAGATGTCGATGTCCGTACGGTGCGAGGGGTGCGGCCTGGAGTACGCCGGGGCGCGTGGGCCCGCCGGGCTCTTCGCACAGCCGCGTTCGGCCGTGCGCGGTCCCTATCTGCGGATGCTCGCCGAGGTGCCGCGCTTCCACCGTGCGGCCCGGGCCCTGCTGGCGCTGCCGGAGAGCGGTGCGAGCGCGATGACGCTGGGGGAGTTCGCCCGGCGCGGGCGGTTCTCACCGTACTTCCACGCCCACTTCCTCACCCCGATGGTCTCCGCCGTCTGGTCCTGTGATCCGGTCACCGCTCTGCGCTATCCCGCGCGCTACCTGTTCCGGTTCCTCGATCACCACGGCATGCTCACCGTCGGCGGCTCGCCGGTCTGGCGCACCGTCACCGGCGGCTCGCGCAGTTACGTCGACCGCGTCGTCAAGCAGCTCACCGCCGTGCACACCGCGACCCCGGTGCGCGCCGTCACCCGGCACGCGGACGGCGTCGAGGTCACCACCGAGGACGGCACCACCACCCCGTACGACTCCGTCGTCATCGCCACCCACCCCGACCAGGCGCTGCGGCTGCTCGCCGATCCGACCGACGCAGAGCGCGGCACGCTCGGCGCGTTCCGGTACTCCCGCAACCCGACCCTGCTGCACACGGACACCGCCCTGCTGCCGCGCGCCCGGGGCGCCAGGGCCTCCTGGAACTACCTGATGCCCTCGTGCGCCGCCGACGCCGACCGCGTCACCGTCAGCTACGACATGAACCGGCTCCAGCGGCTCGACGCCCCGGACAGCTTCGTGGTCACGCTGAACGGCGCCGACCGGGTCGACCCGGACACCGTGCGCGCCAGCATGGTCTACGAACACCCCGTCTACACCCCGGAGTCGGTCGCCGCCCAGGCCCGGCTGCCCGCCCTGTCCGGTCCCGTCACCGCCTACGCGGGGGCGTACCACGGCTGGGGGTTCCACGAGGACGGCTGCCGTTCGGGCGTCGAGGCCGCGGCGGCCCTGGGGGTGGCCTGGTGAGCGCCTTCTATCCGTGCACCATCACGCACGTACGGACCCGGCCGACGAAGTACGCGTTCCGGCACCGGACCTATCTGTGGCTGATCGACCCCGACCGGCCGCCCGAGTTGCCGCGCGCCCTGCGGCCGCTGGCCCGGTTCGACGCCCGCGACCATTTCGGCGGCACCGCGCCCACCATCCGGGCCGGTCTTGAGCGCTTCCTGCGGGCCCGGGGCGTGGAGCTGGGCGACGACGGCACGGTCACCATGCTCACCCAGGCCCGGGTCTTCGGATACGTCTTCAACCCGATCACCGTCTACTGGTGCCACCGCGCCGACGGCAGCCCGCTCTGCGTCGTCGCCGAGGTGCACAACACGTACGGCGGACGCCACGGCTATCTGCTGCGTCCCGATGAGGACCACCGCGCGGTGACCGGCAAGGAGTTCTACGTCTCGCCGTTCTTCCCCGTGGACGGCGGCTACCGGATGCGGCTGCCCGAGCCCGGGGCCCGGCTCGACCTGAGCGTCCATCTGGAGCGCGACGGCGGCCGCCCGTTCACCGCGACCGTACGCGGAGAACGCCGCCCGGCGACCCCTCGCCGGCTGCTGCGCCTCGCCCTGCGCCACCCCCTCTCCACCGTCCTCGTCTCCGCCGCGATCCGCCTGCACGGCATCCGGCTGTATCTCCGCGGGCTCCCCGTGCAGCCCCGTCCCCCGCACCGCACTCAGGAAGGCATGCAGTGACCGCTCCCACCTCTGCGCCGCCGGCAGCACACATCCCCGGGACCGACCCGGAACGCTGGCCCGACGTCGTCGCCCTGCCCCGGGTCTCCCGCGCCCGGACGGCCGTCGCCGAACGCATCGTCCGCCGGGCGCTCGCCCGGCTTCCGCTGCGCGCCCGGCTCGCGGGCCGGGGCGACATCGGCCTCGGCGGGCCGCTCATGGACATCCGCGACCCCGACGCCTTCTTCCGGCGGATCGGCGCGAGCGGACTCATCGGCTTCGGCGAGTCGTACATGGCGGGGGAGTGGGACGCGCCGGACCTGGTCGGTGTGCTGACCGTGCTCGCCGACCACGCGGCCGACCTCGTCCCCCGGCCGCTGCAACGCCTGCGCTCCCTCTGGGCGCTGCGCAGGCCCGCCGCGCAGCTGAACACCCCCGAGGGCTCCCGGGATAACATCAGCCACCACTACGACCTGTCCAACGAACTCTTCGCCCTCTTCCTCGACGAGACGCTCTCCTACTCCTCCGCCGTCTTCCGCGGCTTCCCCGCCGAGCACGAGCTGCTGCCCGCCGCCCAGCACCGCAAGATCGACCGGCTGCTCGACGCCGCCGGGGTCACCGAGGGCATCCGCCTCCTGGAGATCGGCACCGGCTGGGGCGAACTGGCCGTCCGCGCGGCCGCCCGCGGCGCCCGGGTCACCACCGTCACCCTCTCCGCCGAACAGCGCGAACTGGCCCGCGCCCGCATCCGCGAGGCCGGGTTCGAGGACCGCGTCGAGGTACGGCTGAGCGACTACCGCCAGGTCACCGGCGACTACGACGCCATCGTCAGCGTCGAGATGGTCGAGGCGGTCGGCGAGGAGTTCTGGCCGGTCTACTTCGAGACCCTGGACCGGCTGCTCGCCCCCGGCGGCCGGATCGCCCTCCAGGCCATCACCATGCCCGACGACCGGCTGCGCGCCAGCCGCTCCACCTACACCTGGATCCAGAAGTACATCTTCCCCGGCGGGCTGCTGCCCTCCACCGAGGCCATGGAGCGGATCACCACCGACCGCACGAGCCTGCGCACCACCCAGCGCATCAGGTTCGGCGCGCACTACGCCGAGACGCTCCGGCTGTGGCGCGAGCGGTTCACCGAGCGGGCCGCCGAGGTCGACGCGCTCGGCTTCGACGCCGTCTTCCGCCGGATGTGGACCTTCTATCTCGCCTACTCCGAAGCGGGATTCCGCTCCGGCTATCTCGATGTGCAGCAACTGCTGCTGACCCGCGAGGAGACCGCGTGACCACGACCGCAGCCAAGCCCCCCGCCCGGCGCACCCCGACCGGGGCCGCCCAGCGCGTCGAACCGCTGATCGAGCGGTTCCTCGGCGGCCCGCTGCCGGTCCGGGTGCGGATGTGGGACGGCAGCGAGACCGGACCCCGCGACGCCCCCACCGTCCAGGTGCGGACCCGCAGAGCCCTGCGCCGCCTGCTGTGGGAACCGGGCGAACTCGGTCTCGCCGAGGCCTACATCACCGGCGACATCGACCTGGACGCCGACCTCGGCGACGGGCTGCGCGCCATGCGCCGCGCCGCCCGTGAACGCGGCCTCGCCGCACCGGCGCCCGCCCTCGCCGACCGCGTCAGGGCCGCCGGCCTCGCCCTGCGCCTCGGCGCGGTCGGCCCCCGGCCGCCGGTGCCCGCCGCCCGCGCCGGACTGCGCGGAGCCCTGCACAGCAAGGCCCGCGACCGGGCGGCGATCAGCCACCACTACGACCTGTCCAACGCCTTCTACGCCCTGCTCCTCGACGCGACGATGGCGTACTCCTGCGGCTACTGGACCAGCGACGCCCCCGGTTACGGCCCGGCCGACGCCCAGCGCGACAAGCTGGAGCTGATCTGCCGCAAGCTCGGACTGCGGCCCGGCGCACGGCTGCTGGACGTCGGCTGCGGCTGGGGTTCGCTGACCCTGTACGCGGCCGAGCGCCACGGCGTCCGGGTCACCGCCGTCACCCTCGCCGCCGAACAGGCCGCGTACGTACGGGAGCAGGTCGAGGCCCGCGGGCTCGGCGACCTCGTCGAGGTGCTGAACATCGACTACCGGGACATCGCGGAGCGGCCGGAGACCCGGGGCGCGTACGACGCCGTGTCCACCGTCGAGATGGGCGAGCACGTCGGCGACGCGGAGTACCCGGCGTTCACCCGGATCCTGCACGACGCCCTCCGGCCGCGCGGACGGGCCCTGGTCCAGCAGATGTCCCGGGGCACGACCGCCCCGGGCGGCGGCGCGTTCATCGAGTCCTACATCGCTCCCGACATGCACATGCGACCGCTCGGCGAGACCGTCGCCCTGCTGGAGGGAGCGGGACTCGAGGTGCGTGACGTCGAGTCGCTGCGCGAGCACTACGTGTGGACGGTGGAGGCCTGGCGGCGGACGCTGGAGGAGCGCTGGGCGGAGTTCGTCGCCCTGGTCGGGGAGGAGACCGCGCGGGTGTGGCGGCTCTATCTCGTCGGCGGAGCGCTCGCGTTCGAGGAGCGGCGGATGGGCGTCGACCAGATCCTCACCGTACGGCCCGATCCGGTCGGTTCCGCCGCGATGCCGGCCACCCGGCGGGGCTGGTACGCGCAGGAGGACCCGGGGGCGGACCGGTGAGCGGCTTCGCCTGGGCCGCGTTCGCGAACGGGCTCGCGGGCGCGGCCGTCGCCGCCCTCGGCGTCATGCTCGTCACCTTCGCCGTCGCCCTGAACAAGGGCGTGCACCGGATCGTCGACATCGCCTGGGGCCTCGGCTTCGCCGCCGTCGCCCTGGTCTCCTACGCCCTTTCGGCGGGCGTCGGCGACGACGGCCGCCGGCTCCTGGTCACCGCGCTGACGGTGATCTGGGGGGTGCGCCTCGCCGTCCACATCGGGCGGCGCGGGAAGGGCCACGGCGAGGACCCGCGCTACGCGAAGATGCTGGCCAAGGCCCCCGGCAACCCCCAGCTGTACGCCCTGCGCAAGGTGTATCTCCTCCAGGGCGCGCTGGTCTGGCTCGTCTCGCTGCCGGTGCAGGCCGCCCAGTACCTCACCGCGCCGCTCGCGTGGTGGGCCTGGGCCGGGGTGCTGCTGTGGGCGGTCGGGCTGGCCTTCGAGGCGATCGGCGACGCCCAGCTCGCCCGGTTCAAGGCCGACCCCGCCAACCAGGGGAAGATCATGGACCGGGGGCTGTGGTCCTGGACCCGCCATCCGAACTACTTCGGCGACTTCTGCGTCTGGTGGGGCCTCTTCCTCTTCGTCTGCCAGGCCCCGGCCGCCGCTGCCGCCACCGTCGTCGCCCCGCTGGTGATGAGCTTCCTGCTCACCCAGGGCAGCGGCGCGGCCCTGCTGGAGCGCCACATGGCCGGCCGGCCCGGCTTCGACGCGTACGTGGCGCGGACGAGCGGCTTCTTCCCCCGGCCGCCGCGCCGGGTGTGAGAACCCGGAAGGGCCTGTTCCGCAGCCGCGCGGAACAGGCCCTTCTGGTTACGCGTACGGTCAGTCCAGGCCGCGCGCGCGTTCGAAGCGGGCCCGTGCCTCGGCCAGGTCCACCACCGGTTCGGGATAGTCGACGCCCGCCCGGTCCAGGCCCTCCAGCTTCCAGGGCTCGTGGATCGCGGCCCCCTCCAGCTCCGCCAGCTCCGGCACCCAGCGGCGTACGTAGTCGCCGCGCGGATCGAAGCGTTTGCCCTGGATCACCGGGTTGAGCACCCGGTTGGGCCGGGTGTCCGTGCCGGTGCCCGCCACCCACTGCCAGTTGAGCTGGTTGTTCGCCACATCGCCGTCCACCAGCAGGTCCAGGAAGTGCCGGGCGCCCACCCGCCAGTCCACGTACAGCGTCTTGGTGAGGAAGCTCGCGGCCAGCATCCGGCCCCGGTTGTGCATCCAGCCCTCGTGCGCGAGCTGCCGCATCGCCGCGTCCACCAGCGGGTAGCCCGTCCGCCCGGACTTCCAGGCGTCGATCTCGTCCTCGTCGGCGCGCCAGCGGTCGTGGCGCGGCCGGTAGTCGGACCAGGAGGCGTCCGGGCGGGCCGCGAGGACCTGGTGGTGGAAGTCGCGCCAGGCCAGCTGCCGGACGAACGCCTCGCCGCCGGGCCCGCCCTTCTCCCGCGCGCGGTGGACCAGTTCGGCGGCGGAGACCGTACCGAAGTGCAGATGAGGGGAGAGGCGGGACGTCGCGTCGCCGGCCAGATCGTCATGGCCGTCCTCGTAGCCGGCCATCGGCCCGTGCAGCCAGGACGTCACCAGCTTGCGGCCCGCTTCCTCGCCGCCCCGGGCCAGACCGGGGGAGAGGTTCTTGACGGTGTCGCGTTCCGGGAGCGGGTCCCCCGTCACCCCGTCCGGCACCCGGACCGCACGCGGAGCGGTCAGTGTGCCCCGTACTCCCTCCGCCTCCCAACGGCGGAAGTACGGGGTGAACACCGCGAAGTGGTCCTTGCCGCCCGTCGGGACCACCCGGCCCGGAGCGAGCGCGGTGACCACCGCGTCATGGATGCGCAGCTCGCGGCCGGTGCCCGCCAGGGCCTCCCGGATCCGCTCCTCGCGCCCTGCCGCGTACCCGCTGACCCCGGCGGCGATGTGCACGGAGGCCGCCCCGGACTCCTCGGCCACCCGTTTCACCTCGCGGGCCGGCTCGCCCCGGCGGACGACCAGCCGGCCGCCCCGGTGGCGGAGTCCGGCGTCCAGGTCCGCCAGGCAGTCGGCGAGGAACGCCAGCCGGTTGGGCGCGTCGAACCCGGTGCGGTGGACGGCGTCGTCCCGCACGAACAGCGGGACGACCTCGTCCGCCTCGCGCAGGGCGGCCCGCAGCACCGGGTTGTCGTGCAGACGCAGATCGGAGGTGAACAGCACCACCGCGACACTCATGTGAAGCGTGCTCCTTGCGTTGTTCGTGGCCCGGAGGCCGGGCGTGCCGGGCGGTCACGCGGTCGGGAAGTCCATCAGCGCCACCGGCGACGAGGTCGGTTCGGCGGACCCGCCCGCGGGCTCGACCGTGATGCCCATCCCGGACGCCCGGTCCACCGGCCCGTCCAGCAGCACCGCGTCGTCGCTCGCCCTCGGGTCCATCAGACCGGCCGAACGCATCGTGCCCTCGTCGTTGAACCAGAGCTGGTAGACCTTGCCGCTCGGCGGCCGTTCCATCCCCGAGGCCAGGAACACCGCACGGTTCTGGCTCTGCGAGACGACGACGGTGCCGCGCGCCCCGCCGGTCAGCTCGCCCGACGAGGTCTTCGCGTCCGGGGCCGAAAGCACCTGTGCCAGCTGCTCGTTCTGCCGCTGCGCCTGGTTCGCCTCCTGCCGCGCGTCCTGCGCCAGCCGGTTCTGCCAGACCGCGACCCCGCCGAAGGCGGCGGCCGCCGCGACACAGGCGGCGAGCGCGTAGGCGTACCACCGCTTGGCGCTACCGCCGCCACCGGTCCGCTCACGTCTGCCGTGCGTCGCCGGAGTCTCCTGCCGTACGGTCGTGATCTCCCGCAGCACCCTCGCGCGCAGCTCGCGCGGCGGGGTCTCGGCGACGGCGAGGCCGAGCCGGGCGGCGGTGGCCGACAGCTCCCGCACCTCCTGGGCGCACGCCTCGCAGTCCGCCAGATGCCGCTCGAACTCCTGCCGTTCGGAATCCGGCAGCGCGTGCAGGGCGTAGGCCCCGGTCAGCGTGTGCAGCTCGGCCGTGCTCATGCGCTCACCCCCAGGCAGTCGCGCAGCCGGATGAGGCCGTCGCGCAGTCGTGTCTTGATGGTGCCGAGCGGAACGGCGAGGAGTTCGGAGACCTCACGGTAGGTCAGGCCCCGGTAGTAGGCCAGGGTCACCGACTCCCGCTGCAGCTCGGACAGGGTGCGCATGCAGCGCCGTACCTGTTCCCGCTCCAGCCGGGTCTCGACCTGTTCGGCCACCTCGTCGAAGGCGGGCGTCCGATCCAGCAGCGCCGCCTTGTGCTCCCGGGCGGCGGCGGACTCGGCCGAGCGGACCCGGTCGACGGCCCGGTGGTGGGCCAGCGTCAGCACCCAGTTCATCGCGCTGCCCCGGGAGGCCTGGAAACGGGGCGCGGTCCGCCACACCTCCACCAGGACCTCCTGGGCCACCTCCTCCGACTGGGCCGGATCGCGGAGCACACTGCGCACCAGGCCGAGCACGGGCCCGCTCACCGCGTCGTACACCGCGGCGAACGCGTCCTGGTCGCCCCGCGCGACCCGCACCAGGAGCTCCTGGAGATCGGGACCGGGCGAGGGCACCCCACTGATGTGTACGGCTTCCTTCACGCGGGTTCCTCCCGGGGCGATCGTCGGTTCCGGCAGTGATTCGGAGCCGACGGCCGTGCGGATTGGTCGGATGCGCGCGATCTTTCCAGACCGGGCCACGGGAGGAGGCGCGACTCAGCCGGCGGGCGTCCCGCGCCGCCGCAGCCGGACGGCCCGGACGGCGAGGAAGATCAGCAGCCCGAACGGCGACAGCAGGATCGTCAGGACCAGCAGCGGCCCCATCAGCCACGGCGAGAGCCCCAGCTTCCGGCTCTGGAGATACATCCACTGTCCCAGCAGCAGATCCCAGGCGATCACCTGCGCCCAGATGGCGCCCGCTCCGCCGGCCAGCGCCGTCAGATCACGGAAGGTGTCGATGTCCGGGCTGCTCACCGCCGTCCAGAGTTCCGGGAACACCGGTACGGCCAGGACGACGTAGACGGCGAGCACCGGCAGCACGGTCAGCGGCGAGGCGACGACGCGGGCGGTGCCGGACCAGGCCGGGGCGAAGATCATCAGCAGCCAGAAGGGTGCGGCCAGATAGAACGTGATCGCGAAGAGTGCGCCGGTCATGCGACGGGCTCCTTGTCGTCGTGGGCGGTGCGGACCGGGAGTTCGCCGGCTGCCGGGCGCAGTGCGGCCCAGGCGCCGCCCGCCACCGCGGCGAGGATCGCTCCGGCGGCGGCCAGCGTGATCCCGTCCGGTTGGATCAGCGGCTGGCCCCGGAGCGCCTGCCAGGTGATGAGCGCGACGAGCGCCGCGTAACCGGCCACGGCGACCCGGACGAGGCGCAGCCGCACCCCGGCGTCGCGCAGCGGGGCGAAGCGGGGCGCGAGCAGGACCAGCGCGATCAGCAGGAGCGGTATCAGCTGGAGGGCGTGCATGCCCACGAAGTGCGGGGCCCGCAGATCGCCGCCGGTCGTCGACCAGCCGGTCAGGGCCATGGCCGGGCCGCCGTCCGGTACGCCCACGGAGTGCGCGCCGATCGCATCGGAGGCGTCGAGATTCCCGACCGCCTGCTGGCTCTCGCTCGGCAGCGTCATCAGAAAACCGAGAGCCGCGCCGGCCAGGGCGATCAGCAGTCCGCCCCGGACGGCCAGGGCCTCCGCACGGTCGGCGATGCGGGTACGCAGCAGCAGGACGGCGATCACCAGGGTGGCCGCCCACAGGACGACGATGGTCATGCCCATCGTGTTCCACAGCGCCGAGTCGAAGGCGGTCGCGGTGTTGAAGTGGCTGCGCTTCCCCCGGACGACCTGCACGGTGATGATCACCATCTCGACCAGGCTCGTCAGCACGACCACGTGCCCCGCCCACCGGCCGATCCGCCGCCCGCGGGTGAGGAGCGTCAGCATCCAGGCCAGCGTCAGGCAGTACGCGACGAAGGACACGCTGAACTTGAACGGCTTCGCCCAGATCGGCGCCCCCACCAGAACCCGGTCGTCGACCACGAGACCGACGGCGGAGACGACGGCGAGAGCGGCCATCGCGGCGGAGAAGACGACTAATGGGCGATGCCAGGAACGCCATGACGGCATGGGAGACCCCCTGTGGTGATGCGCGGCGGTGATGCGATCAATATGGATAGCCGCGCTGTCCGCTATCCGATAGGTGGACTATCTATGATGGGTGCGGTTTCTGGCAAGGGCGGAAGGACGAACACGCGGTGCGCATCGGTGAATTGAGTCGCAGGTCCGGGGTTCCGGTGCCGACGATCAAGTACTACCTACGGGAAGGCCTGCTGGCCGCAGGGGAGTTGACCAGCCCGAACCAGGCGCATTACGGGCCCGGGCACGAGCGCAGACTGCGGCTGATCCGGGCGCTGCTGGATGTCGGCGGCCTCTCGCTCGCCGCCATCGGCGAGGTCCTGGGAGCCATGGACGACCCCGAGCAGCCGGTGCACAAGGTGCTCGGCGTCGCGGCGGACGGCGTCACACCGACCGGCGGGGAGCAGGCGGGACCCGAACTGGAGGAGGCGCGCGAGGAGGTGGCCGAGCTGCTGCGGCGGCGCGACTGGCAGGCCGACGAGCAGAGCCCCGCCGCCGAATCGCTGGCGCAGGTGCTGGCCGCGCTGCGCAGGGCCGGGCACGGCGCGTACATCGACCTGCTGGACGTCTACGCGGACGCCGCCGAGCCGGTCGCCCGCGCCGACCTCGACTACGTACAGCGGCGGGTGGCCCGTGAGGACCTGGTCGAGAGCGTCGTCGTGGGGACGGTCCTCGGCGAGGCGATGTTCGGCGCGCTGCGCAGGCTGGCGCACATCGACACGTCGTTCCGGCGCTTCGAGTCCCCGCAGTACCTCTCGGGCGACCGGGCGGCCCGCCCGGAGGGCGACGCTCCGCCGGAGGGCTGACACCCGCGCGCGGAACCCGTACGCGCGGACCCCGCCCGCCGCGGGGTGCGGCGGACGGGGTCCGGTGGTGCTGCTCGCCGGGCGGTCGCTCCGGGTGCGGCCGGCCCGGTGGGGCGGGCGGCCTCAGGCGGCGGTCGTGCCGCTCTCCTGCTCGCGCTCCACCTGCTCGTTCCACTCGCGCTTCACGGCGCGCCAGGCGTCGTCGTTCTGGCCGAGACGCCAGTAGCCCGAGATCGACAGCTGCGACAGCGGGATCTCCCGCTCCACACGCAGATACCGGCGGATCTCCTTCACGAAGCCCGCCTCCCCGTGCACGAAGGCCTGGACCCGGCCCGCGGGGAAGTCCAGCCCCTTCACGGCGGCCGTCAGCAGCTCGCCGACCGGCCGGTCGCCGCGGTGCAGCCAGGTCACGGCCACTCCGTCGGGCGTCACGATCTTCTGCTCCTCCGAGGCGTCCGGCACCTCGACGAAGGTGTGCACCACCGCGCCCGTCGGCATCTGCTCCAGCGCCGCGGCGACGGCTGGCAGCGCGCTCTCGTCGCCGACCAGCAGATGCCAGTCCGCCGAGGCGTCCGGTCCGTAACCGCCGCCGGGGCCGAGGAAGGTCACCTGCTCGCCGACCTGCGCCCGCTGCGCCCATGGCCCCGCGAGGCCCTCGTCACCGTGCACGACGAAGTCGACGGCCATCTCCCGGGCGACCGGGTCCCACGAACGCACCGTGTACGTCCGGGTGGTGGGCCACAGCTCGCGCGGGTACTCCTCGCGGATGGCGGCCATGTCGAACGGGTGCCCGTAGTCCGCGCCCTCGGGTGCGAAGCACAGTTTGATGTAGTGGTCGGTGAAGCCGGAGAGGGTGAAGTCCGCGAGCCCTTCGCCGCCGAGGACCACCCGCACCATGTGCGGGGTGATCTGCTCGGTGCGCACGACCTGCGCCCCCTGGGCCTTGGGTCCCTGCCGGGCCGGCCGCTCTGCCACGAGGTACTCCCTGGTTCGAAGACTTAGGTATACCTAAGCTAACACTTCGTCCGGCGTGTCAGCGCTGAAGGACGGTCAGCAGCCGCTGAAGCGCTCCGCCCAGCCCCCACTGCTCCGCCAGCGCCTCCAGCGCGGCCGGATCGTGCGGCTCGCGCGGCAGCGTCGCGTCGAAGTCCGGCAGCGGTACGTCCCCGGCCACCCGGACCACCTTCGGCGCGACGGCCACATAGGCGCGCGACTCGTCCAGCCGCTTGCGCTGCGACGGGGTCAGCTTCGCCTTCGGGTCGTCCACCGCCGCCATGATCCCGTCGAGGTCGCCGTACGCGTCCAGCAGCTTCGCCGCCGTCTTCTCGCCGATGCCGGGGACGCCCGGGAGCCCGTCGCTCGGGTCGCCGCGGAGCAGCGCCAGGTCGACGTAGCCCGCGCCGTCCACGCCGTACTTCTCGCGCAGCCACGCCTCGTCGGTCACCTGGAGCGTGCCGACGCCCTTGAGCGGGTAGAGCACGCGCACCCGGCGGGCGTCGTCGACCAGCTGATACAGGTCGCGGTCGCCGGTGACGATGTCCACCGGGCCCTTCGCGCGTGCGGTGAGCGTGCCGATGATGTCGTCCGCCTCGTACGGCGTGACGCCGACCCGGGCGATGCCGAGCGCCGCCAGCACGTCCTCGATGATCGGGACCTGCGGGGACAGGGTGTCGGGGACCTCCTCCTCGTCCGTCTGTCCGGCGGGCGTCTCCTCGGCGACCCGGTGCGCCTTGTACGTCGGGATCAGGTCGACCCGCCACTGCGGACGCCAGTCGTTGTCCCAGCAGGCGACCAGCTCGTCCGGCCGGTGGTCGAGCACCAGGCGGCCGATGAAGTCGAGGAGGCCGCGCACGGCGTTCACGGGCGTCCCGTCCGGCGCGCGCACCGAGTCGGGCACGCCGAAGTAGGCGCGAAAGTACAGGGAGGCGGTGTCGAGGAGCATCAGGCGTCGCGTCACAGACCCGATGATGCCCCACCGCGCCCACAGTCGCTCCGAGTAACCGCTTGCTTCCGCTTCGTCGCAGGTCAGTGACGTGGGTCACGGTCGTGTTTGGGTTGTGTAAGTGGGGGCAGGCGCGCCACCGGAGCGGACCACGTCGCATTTTCAACCAATGCATGTGCCACGCGGACAGAACCCGCACTGCTCCACGGTCTGCCGGAGGGGGTGGCAGACCGTTTTTCGGTTCAACGCGTGAGGTGTATGTGTCCAGGCTGCAAGCCGAGCACTTGTACAAAGTCTTCGGCAGACGACCCGATGAAGCCGTGCGGAAGCTCGAGAACGGCTCCGACCGCGACGCGTTGCGCGCCGACGGAACGACCGCCGCGGTGATCGACGCCTCGTTCACCGTGGAACCGGGCCAGATCTTCGTCGTCATGGGGTTGTCCGGCTCGGGCAAGTCCACCCTGCTCCGCATGTTGAACGGACTGCTGGAGCCGACCGCGGGCCGCGTGCTGTTCGACGGCCAGGACCTCACCGCCCTGAGCCCCCGCGACCTGCGGCACGTCCGCTCCACCAAGATCAGCATGGTGTTCCAGCACTTCGCGCTCTTCCCCCACCGGAGCGTCCTGGAGAACGCCGCGTACGGCCTGGAGGTGCAGGGCGTCTCGCGCGAGGAGCGCGAGGTGCGCGCCGCCGAGGCGCTGCGGCTCACCGGCCTCGAAGGCTGGGAGAAGTCCTGGCCCGACGAGCTGTCCGGCGGTATGCAGCAGCGCGTGGGCCTCGCCCGCGCCCTGGCCACCGACGCCGACCTGCTGCTCATGGACGAGTCCTTCAGCGCGCTCGACCCGCTGATCCGCCGTGACATGCAGGACCAGCTCCTGGAGCTCCAGAAGCGGCTGAAGAAGACCATCGTCTTCATCACCCACGACCTCAACGAGGCCATGCGCCTCGGCGACCGGATCGCCGTGATGCGCGACGGGGAGATCGTCCAGCTCGGCACCGCCGAGGACATCCTCGTCACCCCGGCCAACGACTACGTCGCCTCCTTCACCCAGGACGTCGACCGCTCCCGGGTGCTCACCGCGAGCGCGATCATGGCCGAGCCGCACACCGTGATGGGCAGCAAGGCCGCGGACGGCAAGGAACTGCGCACCCCGCAGGACGTGCTCGCCGCCGCCCCCGCCACGGTCTCCGAGGCCACGCCGATCATCGACCTGTTCACACCCTGCTCGCAGAGCACGAACCCGGTCGCCGTGACCGACGCCAAGGGCAAGCTCGTCGGCGTCGTCCCCGGCTCCCGGCTGCTCGCCGTCCTCGGCGAGCCGATGACCCCGGCCGAGGCCCCCCGCGACACCGAGCCCGCAGCCGCGGCCGGCGCCGACGTGAAGAAGGTGGCCGGTGTTTAGGCTTCCCCTCGGCGAATGGGTCGACTCCGCGGTCGACTGGCTGCAGACCCATCTCGCCTGGCTCTTCGACGCCATCAGCTCGCTCGTCAGCGGCATGTTCGACGGCATAGCCGCCGTCCTGTCCGCCCCCGCGCCGCTGCTCTTCGCGGGCATCGTCGCCGTCATCGCCTGGTGGCTGCGCGGCCTGCCCGCGGCCCTGCTCACCTTCGTCGGATTCGCCCTCATCGATTCCGTCGAGCTGTGGGACGAGGCGATGGACACCCTCACCCTGGTGCTCGTCGCGACGCTGGTCACCCTGGTCATCGCCGTACCGCTGGGCATCTGGGCCTCCCGGTCCCGGACGGTCAGCGCGATCACCCGGCCGGTCCTGGACTTCATGCAGACCATGCCCGCCATGGTCTATCTGATCCCCGGCGTCATCTTCTTCGGCGTCGGCGTGGTCCCCGGCATCATCGCCACCATCATCTTCGCGCTGCCCCCGGGCGTCCGGATGACCGAACTCGGCATCCGCCAGGTCGACGGCGAACTCGTCGAGGCGGCCGAGGCCTTCGGCACCACCTCGCGCAACACTCTGCTGCGCGTCCAGCTGCCGCTCGCCCTGCCCACGATCATGGCCGGAATCAACCAGGTCATCATGCTCGGCCTCTCCATGGTCGTCATCGCGGGCATGGTCGGCGGCGGCGGCCTCGGCGGCTCCGTCTACCGCGCCATCGGCAACGTCGACGTCGGCCTCGGCTTCGAGGCGGGCATCTCCATCGTCATCCTCGCCATGTACCTGGACCGGATGACCGGCGCGCTCGGCACCGAGGTCTCCCCGCTGGGCCGCCGCGCGGTCGCCAAGGCGCAGGCCATGGCCGAGGGCTGGAAGATCTGGACCTACCGCCCGCAGCCCCGCATCGCGGCCGTCGGCATCGTCGTCCTCGCGCTCGTCGCGGGCAGCATGAGCCTCTTCGGGGGCGGCTCCAAGGACGACACCGCGGGCAAGAACGCGCGGATCGGCGACGGCAAGAAGATCAGCATCGGCTACATCCCGTGGGACGAGGGCATCGCCTCCACCTTCCTCTGGAAGGAGATGCTGGAGCAGCGCGGCTTCGAGGTCGACGTCAAGCAGTACGAGGCCGGCGCGCTGTACACCGGTATGGCCAACGGGCAGATCGACTTCCAGACCGACTCCTGGCTGCCGGTCACCCACGCCAGCTACTGGAAGAAGTACCAGGACGACCTGGAGGACATGGGCTCCTGGTTCGGCCCCACCTCGCTGGAGCTGGCCGTCCCGTCCTACATGAAGGACGTCACGTCCATGGAGGACCTGAAGGGCCGGGCCTCCGAGTTCAAGGGCCGCATCGTCGGCATCGAGCCGAGCGCCGGCGAGACCGCGCTGCTCAAGGACAAGCTCCTGCCGGGCTACGGCCTCGACAAGGAGTACAAGCTCATCGACGGCTCCACGCCGTCCATGCTGGCCGAGCTGAAGCGCGCGTACGCCAAGAAGGAACCGATCGTCGTTCCGCTCTGGTCGCCGCACTGGGCCTACAACCAGTACGACCTCACCAAGCTCAAGGACCCCAAGGGTCTCTGGGGCAAGGGCGACGGCATCCACACCCTGGCGCGCAAGGGCTTCTCCCAGGAGAACCCCGAGGTCGGCACCTGGCTGAAGAACTTCAAGATGACCGAGGACCAGCTCACCAGCCTGGAAGCCGAGATCCAGAAGTCCGGCTCGGGCAAGGAGCAGGAAGCCGTCCGCACCTGGCTGAAGGCCAACCCGGGCGTCGCCGACAAGTGGTCCCCGGTCCCGAAGGACGCCAAGGCCGACGGCGGCAAGGACGAGCGCGACCGCGCGCTGGAGGTCGCCTGGTTCCCCTGGGAGGAGGACATCGCCGCCACGTACCTGTGGAAGGCGGTCCTGGAGGAGCGCGGCTACAAGATCAACCTCAAGCAGTTCGAGGTCGGCCCGATGTACGCGGCGATGTCGCGCGGCCAGATCGACGTGCAGTTCGACGGCTGGCTCCCGTACACCCAGAAGAATTACTGGGACAAGTACGGCGACAAGCTGACGGACATCGGCTCCTGGTACGGGCCCACCTCCATCGAGGTGGCCGTCCCCGACTACGTCAAGGACGTCAAGACCCTCGACGACCTCAAGGGCAAGGGCTCCGACTTCAAGGGCCGGATCGTCGGCATCGAGCCCGGCACCGCCACCATGGAGAACCTCAAGACGAACGTGCTGCCGAGTTACGGCCTGGACAAGGAGTACGAGGTCCTTGACTCCTCCACGCCCGGCATGCTCGCCGAGCTGAAGCGCGCGTACGCCAAGAAGGA
>MUNB01000397.1:805-1150 GCA_002154345.1 Streptomyces griseus | reverse complement strand
CGTGGCCCCACGGCTGCGCCGGAGTGCCCGGCCGGCCGCCGGGAGGCGCGCCCCAGGCCGACGGGTCCCAGCCCGGTGCGGCCGTCGGCGCGGGCGGCCTCAGCGCCGCGAGCAGCCAGGCACGCCGGGTCAGCAGCTGGGCCCGGCGGGCGTCCAGCTCGGCCAGTTCGCGGTCGAGGCGGGCCAGTTCCTCGGCGGGCGGGGGCACATGTTCCATGTACGGGAGTGTGACCCCGGCCGCCCGGCCCGTACATGCGCTCGGATACTCACTTCCCGGCCGGAACGCTCTGAGTAGAGCCCCGCCGGAAGCGGTTTGAACGAAGCCCGCGGAGCCCTGTATGGTTC
>MUNB01000397.1:0-775 GCA_002154345.1 Streptomyces griseus | reverse complement strand
GCGGCCACGACGGATCCACCGCCTCCGGTGTCCCGCTCTTGGCGAACCACGCCTCCAGACCACGCGCCTGGGCCGCGTGCCAGGTCGCCTGAAGGGTGTGCAGCTCGGACGGCGACAGCCGCTCCAGCCGGGCCGAGAAGCGCCGGCACACCGCCCGCACCAGCTCCAGCGACGCGGTCGCGTCGGCCGCCGCGTCATGGGCCCCGTCGAGCACCACCTCGTACCGGGCGCACAGATCCGTGAGCGTACGGCGGCCCTTGCGGTAGCGGTCCAGATGTTTGTCCAGCACCCTCGGGTCCACCACCCGCATCGGCACGCCGTCGAGATACCCGGCCAGCGACGACGCCCGGTGCCGCCTCAGCTCCCGGTCCAGCAGCGTCAGATCGAAGGGAGCGTTCATCACGACCAGCGGCCGGCCCGTCGCACAGCTCTCCGCCAGCGAACGGGCTATCTCGTCCATCACCGGCGCGGGCCAACGCCCGNNGATCGTCCGTCAGACCGTGGATCTCGGTCGCCCCCGGCGGGACCGGAATCCCCGGATTGACCAGCCAGCGGGTGACGCGGACGCGACCGCCCGCGGTGTCCTGCGCGACGAGAGCGGCCGAAACGATCCGGTCCTGCTCGACGTCCACGCCTGTCGTCTCCGTGTCAAAAGCGGCCAGTGGCCCCTCGAACCAGTGCATCATCCCCGAACTCCTCGCACCTGCGCGGCAGATGGAGTGATTCCTCTGCCCGATATCGGTGATACCCGTGCTGTTTGCCTGATACGCCGTTT
>MUNB01000396.1:347-488 GCA_002154345.1 Streptomyces griseus | reverse complement strand
GTCCACATCATCGCGCCGAACTTGCCGCGGGCGTTGAGGATCTGACCCATCACCACGTGCACACCCATGAAGAAGATGGTGGGCAGGCAGTACCGGGCGAAGGTGACGGCCACGCTGTTCGCGGCGACGTCGTCGGCGATC
>MUNB01000396.1:0-258 GCA_002154345.1 Streptomyces griseus | reverse complement strand
CGGCGGCCATGACCGCGCTGGACTTGAGGAGCCCGGAGACCTTGCCGCCGCCGCCCTTCGCGGGCGCGGGGGCCGGAGCCGGTTCGGGCTGGGGCGGTACCGGAGGCTTGCCCGAGCCTTCCTGGTCCCGGAAGAGGTGGGCGAACGCGTCCGGCTCCTGCCGGTCGTCCGAGGCCTGGGTGACGAGGGCGTCGACGCCGACGAACTGCGTGGTCGCCGGCCGGTCCCCGTACGGCAGGTGCCGGGAGGGGCCCGCCG
>MUNB01000395.1 GCA_002154345.1 Streptomyces griseus | reverse complement strand
ACGTGCCGGTACCGGCACGTCCGGCCGGTATCCTCTGTCGCTTTCGCGAATTTCATCTCCGGGAATACCGGGACAACCCATGATCAAGCCCAGCATGGACGGCTGAAAATCATCCGGACGTGTCTTCGAGTTGTCTCTGTGTCAGTAGTAGGCTCGCGCCGTTTATTGACACAGGGCCGAGCAACGGCCAGGAGAAGACCACCCCCGCGGTGCGGGGCCGATCTGGGGGAGGCCATGCGCTTTCGCGGGAAGTCCATCCGCAGGAAGATCGTGGCGTTGCTGCTGGTGCCGCTCGTCTCCCTCACCGGCCTCTGGGTCTTCGCCACCTTCATCACCGGCCGTCAGGCCGACGAGCTGATGAGCGCCGGATCCATCGTGGAGAAGGTCGCCCACCCGCTGGACGACGCCGTCCGCGCGGTACAGGCCGAGCGGCGGCAGACCCTGGTCTTCCTCGCCGACCCCCGGGCCTCCGACGCGCTCCCCGTCCTCATGGGCCAACGCGCCGCCACCGACCGCATCGTGAGCGAGGTCAGGGAGAACGCCCGGGCGCAGGACGTCCGGGAATCGCTGAGCGCCGCCGACAGCAGCCGCCTGGACGCGATCCTCAGCGCCGTCGACGGACTGGACGCCCTGCGCGAGTCGGTCGAGAAGCGCACCATCAGCCGGGCGAAGGCGCTGGACTTCTACAACGGCCTCGTCGACCCCTCGTACCGCTTCCTCAACGGACTCCACACCCTGGAGAACGTGTCGATGGACAAGCAGATGCGGGCGCTGGTCGGGGTCTCCCGGGCCCGGGAGATACTCTCGCGCGAGGACGCGCTCATCGCATCGGGCCTCATAGCCGGCCGCTTCACCACCTCCGAACTGCGCCAGATATCCGGCCTCGTGGCCCAGCGCGAGCTGCTGTACGAAGTCAGTCTGGAGAGCCTCCCCGCCGCCGAGCGCCGACGCGTCGAGCAGTTCTGGGGCAGTCCCGACACCGAACCGCTGCGCACCGCCGAGGACGCCCTGATCGCCGCCGGTCCGACGAAGCGTCCCGGCGCCGTCGACGCCGCCCGCTGGGAGGAGGCCGCCGTGCCCGTCCTCGACCGGCTGGCGAACGACTCCACCGAGATGGGCAACCGGTTCCAGGACCGCGCCGAACCGGCCGCCTACCGGGTCCTCGCCCAGGCCGGTATCGCCGGAATCCTCGGTTTCCTGGCCCTGATCGTCTCGATCTTCGTCTCCGTCCGCATCGGCCGTGAACTCGTCCGCGACCTCTCACGGCTCCGCAAGGACGCCCATGAGGTCTCCGGCGTACGGCTGCCGAGCGTCATGCGCCGGCTGGCCGCGGGCGAGCAGGTGGACGTCGAGACCGAGGCCCCGCACCTCAGTTACGAGCCCGACGAGATCGGCCAGGTCGGCCAGGCGCTCAACACCCTTCAGCGGGCCGCCGTCGAGGCCGCCGTCAAGCAGGCGGACATGCGCCGCGGTGTCTCCGAGGTCTTCGTCAACCTCGCCCGCCGCAACCAGGTCCTCCTGCACCGCCAGCTCACGCTGCTGGACGCGATGGAGCGCCGCACCGAGAACAGCGACGAACTGGCCGACCTGTTCCGCCTCGACCACCTCACCACCCGCATGCGCCGGCACGCCGAAGGGCTCGTGATCCTCTCCGGCGCGGCGCCCTCCCGCCAGTGGCGCAAGCCCATCCAGCTGATGGACGTGGTGCGGGCCGCCGTCGCCGAGGTCGAGGACTACGAACGCATCGAGGTCCGCCGTCTGGCCCGGATCGGCGTGGGCGGACCGGCCGTCGCCGACCTCACCCACCTGATCGCCGAACTCCTGGAGAACGCCACCGTCTTCTCGCCGCCGCACACCGCGGTCCAGGTGCACGGTGAACGCGTCTCCAACGGTTTCACGCTCGAAATCCACGACCGCGGCCTCGGCATGGCCCCCGAGGTCCTCCTCGACGCCAACCTGCGCCTCGCCGAGACCCCCGACTTCGAGCTCTCCGACACCGACCGGCTCGGCCTGTTCGTGGTCAGCCGGCTCGCCCAGCGCCAGAACGTCCGGGTCTCCCTGCAGAAGTCGCCGTACGGAGGCACCACAGCGGTCGTGTTCATCCCGGCCGCCCTGCTCACCGACGCCCCCGACACCCACGGCACCGGGTTCCGCCTCGACCGCCGGGCCGAGCGGGCGATCGGCAGCGGCCGGAGCTCCGATCCGGCGCAGGGCGCGCAGGGCACGGCCCCGGGCGGGGAACGCCGCGTCAACGGCAGGTCCGCCGTCCTGTCGCCGGTGCCCACCGGACTCACCGGACCGGGCGTCCTGGACGGGCCCGTCGAGCTGGAGGCCCCGGTCGGCCCGCTGGACTTCGCCGGCGACCGCCTGGACCGTACGCCGGATCCCGCCCTGGACCCGGCCCTCGGCCCCGTCCTGGACGGCGTCTCCGACCTGGAGGACACCGAGAGCGAGCGCGGCGGCATCTTCCGCGCCCGGGACGTTCGCCGTGACGGCGACCGCGAGCCCCGCCGCGACAAGCCCGGCGGCCGCCCGCGCCGGGACGCCGACCGGGAGCAGCACCAGCAGGCCCGCGACCACGGCGACGAGCCCACGGCGGAGGTCCGCCCGATGCGCCCCGCCGGTCCCGTCCCGCTGCCGCGTCGTACGCCGCCGACCCTGGTCACCGACCGGGGCCGCCGGGTCGACACCCCGGGCGACGATCCGGTCGCGCCCCCCGCGAAGGCCACCGGTCCGGTCCCGCACACCGCCGACCGCGCCCCCGACCCGGCCGACCGGCCCCGTACCGCCGACGCACCCTGGACCGTGCGAGCCGCCGCCCGCCGCGCGCCGGAGGCATCCCGTACGACGGAGGCGTCCCACGACACCGGGGCACCCCGTACGACCGATGCGCCCCGCCCGGCGGAGGCGTCCCGAGCCGGGGGAACCCCCGCGCCGGCCGCCCCACCGGCACCCGACACCATCGGCGGCCTGCCCCGGCGGGTCCGGCAGGCCAGCCTCGCCCGCCAGCTCCGTGAGGAGTCCGTGGAGCGCCCTGTGCACCGGGCGCCCGTGGACACGTTCGACGACGCCGAGCGTGACGCGGACGAGGTGCGCGACCGCATGGCCTCGCTTCAGCGCGGCTGGCAGCGCGGCCGCCGGCAGAACGCCGAAACCGCCGAGGACACCACGAACACCGAGAACACCGGCACGACCGACAACACCGGAACGTCAGGGAACAACGCGACCACCGCGACCACCGATAACGCCGAGGACACCGCGAACACCGGCGGCCCCGGTGGCACAGCACCAGGAACCACTCCGGGAGGGGACGGTCGATGACCGCACCGAACGCCGCAGCACACAACCCCGCACGCCACGGCTCGGGCGAACTGAACTGGCTGCTCGACGAACTCGTCCAGCGCGTCGCCAGCATCCGCAAGGCGCTGGTCCTCTCCAGCGACGGGCTCGCCACCGGCGCGTCGGCGGACCTGACCCGCGAGGACAGCGAGCATCTCGCCGCCGTCGCCTCCGGGTTCCACAGCCTCGCCAAGGGCGTGGGCCACCACTTCGACGCGGGCCGGGTGCGCCAGACCGTCGTCGAGCTGGACGAGGCGTTCCTCTTCGTCACCGCCGCCGGCGACGGAAGCTGCCTCGCCGTTCTGGCGGAGGCCGACTCCGACGTGGGCCAGGTCGCCTACGAGATGACGCTGATGGTCAAGCGCGTGGGGGCCCATCTGGCCAACGCCCCACGGACGACCGGTACGCCCGCCGGAGGGTGAGCGTGGCGGGCATGAGCGCCGACTCCCCCCGGGCCACCGGGCCCGGATCCCCGGACGGGACCGTCGATCCCCAGGCCTCGCGGTGGTACGACGCCGAGGCCGGGCCGGTGGTCCGCCCGTACGCGATGACCCGGGGGCGTACGAGCAGCGCCTCCCGCCATCGCCTCGACCTGATCGCGCTCGTCGTGCCGGAACCGGCCGCCGACGATCCCGGCCGGGACCAGACGCTCGCCCCCGAACATGTGACGATCGTCGAACTCTGCAGCGACATGCCCCAGTCGATCGCCGAGATCGCCGCCGAACTCGACCTCCCGGTAGGGGTGGTGCGGGTCCTGGTCGGCGATCTCGTCGAGGACGAGCTGGTGCACGTGACCCGTCCCGTTCCGCCGGCCGAGCTGCCGGACGTGAACATTCTCCGCGAGGTGATCAATGGCCTTCGGGCGCTCTAGCCGCGCCGAGCAGCGGCCCGTCGAGCCCGTCACCCTGAAGATCCTGGTGGCGGGAGGGTTCGGCGTCGGCAAGACGACCGCGGTCGGCGCGGTCAGTGAGATCCGGCCCCTGCGCACGGAGGAACGCCTCAGCGAGGCGGGCCGCCCGGTGGACGATCTGGACGGGGTCGAGTCCAAGACCACCACCACGGTTGCGATGGACTTCGGCCGGATCACGCTCCGCGACGACCTGGTCCTCTATCTGTTCGGCACCCCGGGCCAGGACCGCTTCTGGTTCCTCTGGGACGAACTGGCCCAGGGCTCCCTGGGCGCGGTCGTCCTCGCCGACACCCGGCGTCTGGAGGACTGCTTCGCCGCGGTCGACTACTTCGAGCGCAGGCGGATCCCGTTCACGGTGGCGGTCAACACCTTCGAGGGCGCCGAACGGTTTCCCACGGAGACCGTGCAGGCCGCCCTCGACCTCGACCCCGAGGTCCCGGTGCTCGTCTGCGACGCGCGGGACCGCTCCTCCGTGCGCGATGTCCTGGTCGCGGTCGTGGAGCACGCGCTGGAGCGCGCCGCCGCGGAGCGCGCCGCGCGGGCCCGCGAACCCGTCGCCACCTGAGCCACCGTCGTCACCTGAACCACGGGGGTCCGGGCACGCGTACGGCCCGTACCCCCGCCGACAGGGGTACGGGCCGCACGCTGTCCGGCGCGCCGGGCCCCGAGTGTTCTGCGGTGGTGACGTCCAGTCAAGTGAAGGGCAGGGAAAACCTGTTGAGGCCGGCCGCGCTCAGCGGACCGCCACCACCGCCGAGCCGTGCCCGAACAGCCCCTGGTTCGCCGTGATGCCGACCCGGGCCCCCGGCACCTGCCGTTCCCCGGCCCGCCCGCGCAACTGCCGTGTCAGCTCGCAGACCTGCGCGATGGCCTGGGCCGGGACCGCCTCGCCGAACGAGGCCAGAC
>MUNB01000394.1 GCA_002154345.1 Streptomyces griseus | reverse complement strand
GTCCATTCCTGCCTGGTGGGCGGTGGGGTGTCCGGCCATACGGCGAAGGGTTCGGGCCTCAGGTGAAGTTGGCTGAAAACCATCGGTTGTGTGTGCTGTATCTGGTCACGCCGGGCGCACAACCGGCCTGTGGCAGCCGCGCCGGTGCGCTCCCTGAACGCGGTGAACCATGGCGGGTTCGGGCTGCCGGGGGAAGGGTGGGGCGGGTTGTCGCGGTGTGGCCGGGGCCGCGGGCGGAGCGGAGTCACTCCTCGGGGTGATGGGCCGGCGGCGGTGTGGCCAACGAGGACCGGGTGCGGGTGTCGGAGGGCGGTGCGACGGGGGGCCGGAGGCCGTCGTGAAAAACAGGACGGCCGACGGTGTTCCAGGCCCCGGATGCGCGTGTACGACACATCCGGCATTGCCATCCCGGACAGCCTCGGGCATGCTCCCTCCAGCGTCGCGCACGCTTTTGCGGGGGTCTGGGCGGTGGAGGTATGACGCCGTACCCTTGGGGGTATGGGGTTGGGAAGATGATTCCCGGACAGAGCTTCACCACCTGCTGATGCACCTCTCGAAACCGTTCCCTCCTCACGAGGATTCTCTTCGCCGAGACACCGATGGCCGGTCACGAAATCCCTGAACCCAAAGACCGCAAGCCGCTAGCCGACCCCGGGTCGGAGCCGCGGACGGTCGAAGAAGCGCGCCATGCGTGCGATCCCGCCTTCCGGCACGGAGTCGTGGTCGGTTTCGACGGCTCCATGTCGAGCGAGCGGGCTCTCGCCTACGCCATCGGCATGGCCGGACGCTCCGGCTCCGGCCTGATCATCGTCCATGTCGCCAACCGGCTGCCGACCACGGTCTGGGCGGGCTGCGAGCCCCCCGTCTTCGTCGACGTCCCCGATCACCGCACCGAGGTCCTCGGCCTGGAGCTGGCCTGCGCGGACTATCTCTCCGAGGTGCCCTGGGTGCTGGTCGAGCGCGGCGGCGACATCTGCCACGAACTGGAGGAGGTCGGCCGGGAGTACGCCGCCGACGCCATCGTCGTGGGCTCCACGCACGGCATCGTCGGCCGGATCTTCGGATCGGTGGCCGGCCGCCTCGCCCGCCGCGCGCAACGCCCCGTCATCGTCATCCCCTGAGCGACCCGCACGGGACCCGGGCGACCTGAGCGGATCTGAGTGGCCGCCAGGAAGCCCTGGAGCGGCACGCGTTGGGCCCCGCACCGCCTTCGTGGCGGTACGGGGCCCAACGTCCGTGCGGAGCCGTCTACTCGACCGTCACGGACTTCGCCAGGTTGCGCGGCTTGTCGATGTCGCGGCCCATCGCGAGGGCCGTGTGGTACGCGAACAGCTGGAGCGGGATGCCCATGAGGATCGGGTCCAGCTCGTTCTCGTTCTTCGGCACGACGATGGTGTGGTCGGCCTTCTCCTGCACCTGGTGGGCGACGGCGAGGATCCGGCCGCTGCGGGCCTTGATCTCCTCCATCGCGGCGCGGTTCTTCTCCAGCAGATCGTCGTCCGGCACGATCGCCACGGTCGGCATCGCGGGCTCGATCAGCGCGAGCGGTCCGTGCTTCAGCTCGGACGCGGGGTAGGCCTCGGCGTGGATGTACGAGACCTCCTTCAGCTTCAGCGAGGCCTCACGGGCCACCGGATAGCCGCGCACCCGGCCGATGAACATCATCGACTTGGCGTCCGCGTACTCCGCCGCGAGCCGCTTGATCTCGTCCTCGCCCGCCAGGATCTCGCTGATCTGCTCCGGCAGCCGGCGCAGCCCGTCGATGATCCGCTTGCCGTCCGCGACCGACAGGTCACGGATCCGGCCCAGGTGCAGCGCGAGCAGAGCGAAGGCGACCACGGTGTTGGTGAAGCACTTGGTGGAGACCACGCAGACCTCCGGGCCCGCGTGGACGTACGTACCGCCGTCGGCCTCACGGGCGATGGCGGAGCCGACCACGTTGACCACGCCGAGGACGCGGGCGCCCTTGCGCTTCAGCTCCTGGACGGCGGCCAGCACGTCGTACGTCTCGCCCGACTGGGAGACCGCGACGTACAGGGTGTCGGGGTCCACGACCGGGTTGCGGTAGCGGAACTCGGAGGCCGGCTCGGCGTCGGCGGGGATCCGGGCGAGCTCCTCGATCAGCTGGGCGCCGATCTGGCCCGCGTGGTACGAGGTGCCGCAGCCGAGGATCTTGATCCGGCGCACCCCGCGCGCCTCCCGCGCGTCCAGGTTGAGGCCGCCCAGGTGCACGGTGGAGAACCGGTCGTCGATCCGGCCGCGCAGCACCCGGTCCACGGCGTCGGCCTGCTCGGAGATCTCCTTGTGCATGTACGTGTCGTGGCCGCCCATGTCGTACGACTCGGCCTCCCACTCCACGGTGGTCGGCGTGGCCGTCGTGGTCGAGCCCTCCGTGGTGTACGTACGGAAGTCGTCGGCCTTCAGGGTGGCCATCTCGCCGTCGTCCAGCGTGACGACCTGGCGGGTGTGGGCGACCAGGGCGGCGACGTCGGAGGCGACGAACATCTCCTTCTCGCCGATGCCGAGGACGACCGGGGAGCCGTTGCGGGCCACCACGATGCGGTCGTTGAAGTCGGCGTGCAGCACGGCGATGCCGTAGGTGCCCTCGACGTGGCGCAGCGCCTCGCGGACCTTCTCCTCCAGGGTCTCGGCCTGGGCGCGGGCGATCAGGTGGGTCAGCACCTCGGTGTCGGTCTCCGAGAGGAAGACGGTCCCGTCGGCGACGAGCTTGGCGCGCAGCTCGGAGGCGTTGTCGATGATCCCGTTGTGGACGACGGCGACCTTGTTCTCCGCGTCCAGGTGCGGGTGGGCGTTCTCGTCGCTCGGGGCGCCGTGGGTGGCCCAGCGGGTGTGCGCGATGCCGGTGGTGCCGGCGAACCGCTTGGGGACCTTGGCCTCCAGCTCGCGGACCCGGCCCTTGGCCTTGACCATCTTCAGCGTGCCCGGCCTGCCCGCCGCGGCCTTGTTCGTGATGACGATGCCCGCGGAGTCGTAGCCCCGGTACTCCAGCCGCTGCAGCCCTTCCAGCAGCAGCGGAGCGACGTCACGCTTCCCGATGTATCCGACGATCCCGCACATGGATTTCTCTGCCCCTCCATCGACGTACACGTATCTGCATGCGGTGCGGCGCCCCGCGCACGGGCGCCCGGCTCGCTCAGCCGTAGACGATGCGGCGCAGCTGGCGGAGCGAGAGCTCCGGCGGCGCCACGGCGCGGTGCGGCAGCTCGGCCGCGATCCGCTCGAAGATCTCCGTGTTGACCAGGCCGCCGGACTGCAGTTCGCGGTGGCGGCGGCGGACGAAGTCGTCGGTGCTCTCGTCGAAGTACGCCAGCACGTCGAGGATCACCCGGGCCGCCTCACCGCGCTGGAGCGCGGTGGAGCGTACGAGGTGGTCGATGAGGTCGTCGTGCGACGAGCGGCGTTCCAGCACCCGTCGATATTGCGTGCCGGGGCGCGCTTATGCAAGAAATCTGCCCGATTCCGGGCAGGAGGGTCGGGAAAGGCGCCCGGATCGGCTCACATGCTGCGCAGAACGGCCTGCTTCGCGGTGCTGAACTCCTCGTCGGTGAGGACCCCGGCCCGGTGCAGCTCGCCCAGCTCCCGCAGCCGCCGCAGCAGCGCGTCGTGGTCGCCCGCGGGCGGGGCCGCGGGCTCGGCCGCCTTGGTCAGGGCCGGGGGCGCCTCCGGGG
>MUNB01000393.1 GCA_002154345.1 Streptomyces griseus | reverse complement strand
GCCCGCGTACGCGGGCAGCGCGTGCCAGTCCGAGGCCCCCGTCGCCACGTCGACGACGGCGAACCCGGTGCGGCAGGGCACCCGCCACGGCTCGAAGTCGTCGTTCACCTGGACCTTGTGGGACCAGTAGGCGCGGTCCGGGTTCTTGTCGTACGTGGTGGCCACCAGCTTGCTGCCGTCGGGCGAGAAGTACAGGCCGCCGGCGCCCCGGTCCAGCGGGATCCAGCGGGTCACCTTCCCGGTACGGAGGTCGAGCAGCCCGATGCGGGGGGCCGGCAGTTCGCGTTCCAGGACGGCGGCGGTCCGCAGGCCGGGCGCGACGGCGAGGAAGGACCAGCGCTCGTCCGCCTCGTAGCGGCCGGTCTCCTGGTTCAGCACCGAGTAGGTGCGCTCGACGATCTCGTCGCGGTTGGGCTGGCGGACCTTCTTCGAGGTGAAGTACGCGGCGAGGACCTGGTCGCCGACGGCGATCCGGTCGCGCGGCGGGGACTGGTCGACATGGCTCTGGACGCCCCGGCCGGAGACCTCGCCGCCGGTCACCCGGATCCCCTTCGGCCCCTCGGTGTCGAGCAGCGTGGGTACGCCCACGGCCGCGGCGACGACGAGGGCCGTGGTGGCCGCGGCCGCGGCGAGGGTACGGCCCCGGCGGCGGCGCCGCTCGGCGAGCACCCGGCCGGCCAGACCGGGGCGCGGAGCCGGGACGTCGGCCGCCTGGTCGCGCAGGGAGTCACGGACGAGTTCCTCGACGTTCACGGTCGTACCTCCACGGCAGCGAGATTGCGGGACGGCGGCTGCTCCGCGCCGGACCCGCCGAGGGCGGTGAGTTCGGGCGCGTGGGCGCGCAGTCGGGCCAGGGAGCGGTGGGTGGTGGACCGTACGGTGCCCACCGAGCAGCCGAGGAGGCGGGCCACGTCGGCCTCGGGCAGGTCCTCGAAGAAGCGCAGCACGAGGACGGTGCGCTGCCGGGCCGTGAGCCGGGACAGCGCCTCCCGCATCACCAGACGCAGTTCGGCGGCCCCTTGACCGTCCGTGCCGCTGCCGCGGTCGGGCGGCTCGGCGACCGTCAGCTCCCGTCTGCGCCCCTTCAGCCGCCAGCGGCTGACCTGCTGCCGGTAGAGGATCCGGCGTACGTACGCCTCGGGTTCGTCGATCCGCCCCCACCGTCCGGCGGCCTTGATCAGCGCGTTCTGCAACAGGTCCTCGCCCGCGTGGCGGTCCCCGCCGCTGAGCAGGACGGCCGTCTTCAGCAGCGCCGCCGAACGGTTGTTCACGAAATCGACGAAGCTCTCCTGGCCTGCCGCGTCCACGGTCACCTTCACTTCCCGGGCGGGCCCCCTGCCCTCCCTGACCGTACTGACGCGCGCGGGCCTCTCCCGCTATGCCTGCTCAGGCGACCTTGACCCACTTCGCCTCGGAGGGGATGCCGTCGGTGTCCGTGACGAAGAGCATGTACCAGCCGGGCGGCACCAGCGTGGGGTCGTCCGGCACGGTCACGCTCAGCTTGCCGCCGGCCTTCTTCAGGCCCAGCTCGATGGAGCGCTGCTCCACGTCGGTGGTGTGGGTGACGGCGCTCGGCCGCATCAGCCGGGCGGTGGCGATCCGGTCGGCGTCGGCGCTCTCGTACGTCACCGTCGCGCCGCGCTCGGCGTTCTCCGGGCCGTTCCCGATCACCGGGCGCTTGTCCTTGCCGCGGTGCAGGGCGGGCGGGGTGTAGACCTCCATCCGCTGCTCGAACTTGCCGAGCTTGGTGTTGTCCTTGTCGCCGTAGAGCGAGTCGGAGCCGAAGGTCGCCACCCGTCCGTCGGGCAGCAGCAGCGCCTCGGAGTGGTAGTTGCGCCCCACCGTCGGCTCGGCCGCCTCCTTGAAGGTGTTGGTCTTGGGGTCGTAGGACTGCGCCTTGAGGATGTTGCTGTCGCCGCGGCCCCGGTAGTCCTCGGATCCGCCGCTGGTGAAGACGGTGTCGTCGGGCATGATCACGCTGTTGAGGTAGCGCGTGCCCTGCGGCAGGTCGGGGCCCGCCTCGAAGGCCGGGCTGTCCTCCTTGAGGTCGATGACCGCCGTGCGGGCCGTGGACTTCTTGGACTCGCCGACCCCGCCGCCGCCCAGCACCATCACCTTCTGGTCCTGCACGGGCGGCAGCATCAGCGAGGCCGCCGTCTCCAGCTCGTCGGTGTCGGTCAGCCCGGGCACCTTGGTGAAGGTGTTCTTCTTCAGGTCCCAGATGCCGGGCTCGCGGCCCTTGTCCGCCGGGCCGTAACCGGCGTTGGCGCCCGGGTAGAAGAGCTTGCCGCCCTTGGTCAGGAAGAGCGCCGGATAGGTCGGGAAGTAGTGGAAGGGGCCCTTGGCCCACTTCTTGGTCTTCGGGTCGTAGATCTCGTTGTCGCCCGGCAGGATCGCGCCGACGTCGTCGAGGCCGGAGACGGCGAGCACCTTGCCGTCCTCCAGGCCGACGAGCGTCGGGTACCAGCGGGCCTC
>MUNB01000392.1 GCA_002154345.1 Streptomyces griseus | reverse complement strand
GCTGGCCGCCGGAGAGTTCGCGCGGGTGGCGCTCCGCGTACGCGGCCATGCCGACGAGGTCGAGGGCCTCGGTGACCCGGCCGGGGATCTCGGCCTTCGGGGTGCGGTGGGCCTTGAGCCCGAAGGCCACGTTGTCCTTGACCTTGAGGTGCGGGAAGAGGGCGTAACTCTGGACGACCATGCCGATGCCGCGCCGGTGCGGGGGCAGGGCGGTGACGTCCCGGCCGCCGAGGAACACCCGCCCGGCGGCGGGCCGGACGAACCCGGCGACGGCGCGCAGGGCGGTGGTCTTGCCCGAGCCGGAGGGCCCGAGGAGGGCCATCACCTCGCCGGGTTCGACGGTGAGGTCGAGCCGGTCGAGGACGACGTTTCCGCCGTAGGCGACGGTGACGCCGTCGAAGCGGATGCCGCTGGGGGCGGTCTCGGGGCTCATGCCTCGGCCCGCGCGATGAGGTCGGGGAGTTCGGCGACGGACCCGAGGACGTGGGTCGCGCCGTGCCGGGTCAGCTGGTCCTGGTCGTGGGCGCCGGTGAGGACCCCGGCGACGATCCCGGCGCCGGACCGTACGCCGCCGAGCATGTCGTACGAGGTGTCGCCGGCCACCACGGTCCGGCGGACGTCGGCCACCGCCCCGGTGCGCAGGAAGGCGGCCAGCACCATGTCCGGGTAGGGCCGGCCCCGGCCGCCCGCGTCGGCGGGGCAGAGGGTCAGCGGGACGAGGTCCTGCCAGCCGAGGGCGGTGAGGATGGCGTCCTGGGTGGTACGGGCGAAGCCGGTGGTCAGGACGACGGTGCGGCCCTCGGCGGTGAGCCGGTCGACGGCCTCGCGGGCGCCGGGGAGCGGGGCGACGCGGCCGCCGCCGACGAGTTCGCCGTACGCCTCCTCGAAGGCGGTGTTGGCGTACCGCGCCTTCTCCTCGCCGCCCTCGCCCGCGAAGAGGTGCCGGAAGACGGAGATCTTGGACTCGCCCATGGTGGCGCGCACGTAGGCGAGTTGACGGGCGTGCTCGTCGGATCCCGGGCGTACGCCGAGGCGTTGGGCGGCGGTGGAGAAGGCCTGCTCGACGAGGCCGCCGTCGGCGACGGTGGTGCCGGCCATGTCGAGGACGACGAGGTTATAGGGGTTCGCGGTCGTGGGTGCCGTTGACGTCATGTGGTTCACCAGCCCAGTTGGTCGGCGGTCGATTCGGCGATGGCGGGCGAGCACGTCATGCCGCGCCCGCCGGGTCCGGTGACGAGCCAGACCCCGTCGCGCACCTGCTGCCGGTGGACGACGCGTGCGGTGTCGGCGCACTGGGCGTAGACGCCCGCCCAGCGGTGGCGGATACGCGGCAGCGGGCGGCCGAGGAAGGCCTCGACGACCCGGGTGAGGTGCTCGTAGGGCTCCTCGACGGTGTCGAAGGCGAAGGGGTGCTCGTACTCATGGGTGTCGCCGATGGTCAGCCCGCCGTCGCTGCGCTGGACCATGAGGAGTTGCATGCGGTGCTCGGCGGCGACCGGGTCCTGGGGCTGTCCGGCGTCGAGGGCGTCGAGCGCCTCGCCCCGGTAGGCGGGGTAGTAGCGGAAGCTGTCGGCGTCGGCGACGGAGGTGGTGAGCGGCTCGCCGAGCGGGTCGGTCTGCATCATCTGGAGGCGGACGCGGCGCACGGGCAGCTCGGGCCCGGCGAGTTCACGGACGAGTCCGCCGAGCCAGGCGCCGGTCGCGAGGATCACGGCGTCGCCGGTGTGGACGTCGCCGTGGTCGTCGCGCACCGAGGCGGCCCCGACGACCTCCCGCACTTCACGGCCGCCGAGGTAGGTGTACCGCCCGGAGGCCAGCAGCTCCTGCTTCAGGGCGAGTTGGGCGGCGCGGGGTTCGACCGCCGCGTCCCGCTCGCACCACAGGGCGGCGGTGAACGCGCCGCGCAGGGCCGGATTGAGGGCCCGGGCCTCGTCGGCGGTGAGCAGCTTGTAGCCGCGCGCCGCCGCGTCGGTCCGGGCGACGGCCGCCTCGGCGACGGCGACCTCGTGCGCGGTGCGCAGCGGGGTCAGCGAACCGCAGGCCCGGAAGCCGAGACCGGGCACCCGCCCCCCGATGGCCTCCCACAACTCACGGGCGCGCAGGGCTGTTTCCAGCTCCTCGCCACCGGCCCGCCCGCTGATCCATATCTGTCCGAAATTGCGGAGCGATGCCCCGCGCGCCTCACTCTCGCGCTCGATCTGTACGACCTCGTGGCCGCGGCTGACTGCGTGCCAGGCGTGCATGGTTCCCACCACGCCGGCTCCTACGACGATGACTCTCACGGCGGCCACGCTCCTCGGGACGGGTGTCCCGGACACGTCCGGTCGCCGACGGGACGGTGAACGACCCCGCAAGTTTGGACCAGACCCGTTATGCTTTCGTGACCAAAGGCGAGTGCGCGCCGGGCGGCGAATCAGCCCCCGCCTCAGCCCAGCCCCCGCT
>MUNB01000391.1 GCA_002154345.1 Streptomyces griseus | reverse complement strand
GGTAGTTCGCTGCCCGTGCCGCACGGCACGGGCAGCGAACTACCCAACAGGGGCGGTGACTTACATGATCCTGGCAGCAGAGAAGGGCGACATCACCACCATCATCGGCGGAATCGCTCCGGACTGGGGGCCGTTCGGGACGCTGGGCAACGAGGCGCGCATCATGATCGAGGTGGTGATGGCCATCGCCATCCTGCTCTGCCTCGGCATCGCGATCTGGGGCGCGGCGAAGCAGCGCATCGGAGCGACGGCACTGCGCGACACGTTCAGCGCCGAGCAGGGCAAGGGCCTGATCGTGGCGGGGCTGACCGGGGTCTTCATCATCGGCTCCCTGGGCACCCTGTTCACCATCGTGTACGGAATGGCCGTCTGACCCACCGCCGGCCACACCCGTCCGGGCCGTCCCAGCCCGCTCCCCACCATCCGCCCGTCGTGCCCACCGGCTGAGGTTGCGTTTCCCTGATGTCGAGTCACCACACCGCGCTCAAGCGGCAACCAGCACAGCTACCGTCGTCCTGCGCGGATCTGCACACGACCGAGGGGGCGAACGCGGCATGAGTCCCGGTGACGAGCACGACTACCGCGGCAAGGACCAGGGGAGCCGCTCCGACGACCCGTACAGCACCCTCGGCGGCACCCGTCAGACCCGTACCCGTCTTCCCGACGGCGACCCGGGCCACCCCCACGCGCGCCGCCCCGTCCGCAACTCCCGCTCGCTGGTGACGGTCACCGCCGTCGTGGTCCTCCTCGTCGCCGCCATCGCCATCGCGAACCGCGGCGGCAGCGAGGACGCCGCGTCCCCGGGCGCCAAGGGCCGTGGAACCGCGGGCAGCGCCCCCACGGCACCCACCGGCACCAAGCCCGTCCAGGGCAAGAACGGCACGATCGCCTCCGGCTTCGCCCACGACGAGCAAGGGGCGCAGAGCGCGGCGGCGAACTATGCGGTGGCGCTGGGGTCGGCGGAGATGTTCACCGCGGAATCCCGCCGCAGCATCATTCAGGCGACGCATGATCCAGCGGTGGCCCAGAAACTCCAGGACGACCTGGACGCCGCCTATTCACCGGCGTTCTACAAGAACGTCGGCCTCAACGAGGACGGCACCACGCCCACCGGGCTGACTTTCGTGTCACGGACCGTCCCGGTCGGTACGAAGGTCGTCACGATGGAGACCGACGCCGCCACGGTGGAAGTCTGGTGCACCGGTCTCGTCGGGCTGGCCGGGCAGGACTCCACCAAGCCTGTCACCGGGACCTGGTTCACCATCTCGCAGGGGCTCAAGTGGGTCGACGGCGACTGGAAGATCTCGTCGTCGAGGCAGACGGAGGGCCCGACACCGGTCAACGGTGACAACCGTGCCTCCACGGCCGACGAGATGGCCGCAGCGGTCGATGCGTACGGAGGCTTCACCTATGCCCGATAGCCGACGGTTCCGCCTCTCCTCGCTGGTCGGCGTCGCCGGCCTCGTTCCTGCCGCGCTGATGGTCATGGCGCCGCGCGCCTCCGCGGACCCCACACCGAGCCCGACACCGTCCCCCAGCGGGAGCGACAATCCCTGCGACCTCATCGTCGGACTCGCCAAGGACTACTGCGAGGACGGCGAGAACGCCCGCAGCGGGTCACGTGCTCCTACCGACCTCGACAATCCCACCGACCCCCTCTCCTCCCTCGCCCGAGGCTGCGCCGACGCCGCCTCCTGGATCGTCGGCAAGCTCAGCGAGGCCGTCGAGTCCACGGCCAACGTCGACTTCACCAACCCCAAGTTCCTCCAGCAGTACGCCGTCATCTTCGCGGCCTCCACCGTCCTCACCCTGGTCCTCTGGCTCCTCGCCGTGGCCAAGCGCGCCATCCGCGGCGTCCCCCTCACCACCGCGATCTCCGAGGCCGTCGGCTTCCTCTGGCTCACCGTCCTCGCCTCGGCCTTCACGCCGCTGATCCTCTACACGATCGTCTCCGCCACCGACGGCGTCACCGACGTCATCTC
>MUNB01000390.1 GCA_002154345.1 Streptomyces griseus | reverse complement strand
TCGACCGACGCCACCCTGGACTTCCGGCCTTGTCCGAGGGCCAGCTCTTCGAGGGCGTGCGCGTTGCGGCCGGACGGCACGGGGACGTAGCCGCGTGCGGCCAGCTCCGCCGTCACGAACCGGCCCGTGTGACCGTACGCTCCGAACACCGCAACCGGCTGACCTGACCCCATGGGACTCCCCTGACCACTGACTGCTCGAACGCCCGCCGCGGTGTCGCTCCGCCGGGGCTTGACACCTCTCATCCTGGTCGTGGGCCGCGCCCCGCACGAGCGTCGGAAACGACATACCGCATACAGTTCCGGACATGCCCACTGTCGCCCTGGCCGTCGTTGACGGCGTCCTCCACTACGAACTGTCCGTGGCCGTCGAGGTCTTCGGGGCCGACCTGGCCCACATCGTGGATCCCTGGTACGACTTCTCCCTCTGCGGGAGCGGTCCGGTGCGGGTCGACCNNAGCTGGTCGAGGCGGTGCGCGCGGCCCACACGGCGGGGGCGCGGGTGGCCTCCCTGTGCACGGGCGCCTTCGTCCTGGGTGCGGCGGGGCTGCTCGACGGCAGACGCGCCACCACGCACTGGGGCCACACCCGGGAGCTGGCCAGGCGCCACCCGGCGACCACCGTCGACCCGGACGTCCTCTACGTCGACAACGGCGATGTGCTCACGTCCGCGGGCAAGGCCGCCGCCATGGACC
>MUNB01000039.1 GCA_002154345.1 Streptomyces griseus | reverse complement strand
CATTTGAAGACACCGCCTAGGCCAGCGGAAGCGCCGCGAGCTGGGCGATCACCCAGGTCAGCGGGGCGAACAGGGCCAGCAGCGCGCCCGCCCGCAGCGCCGTCGCCCTGCGCAGCGTCGCGGCCGGGGCGCCCATCCTGAGCAGGGCCTCGACGGTGTGGGCGCGGGCGTGCTTGGCCTCCAGCGCCGAGGTCAGCAGCGTCGCCGTCGTACAGCCGAGGACCAGCACCGCGCCGAGTGCGGTGAGCGGGCCGTACGGGCGCTCGTCGCCCCCGTACAGCGCCGAAGCGGCGATCGCCGCGGACACCACCGCGCAGACGACCCCGAGCGGGCGGCCGATCCGGCGCGCCTCGTCCATCAGGACCCGCCCGGCGAGCAGCCGTACGGCCCCGGGGCGTACCGCCTGAAGCGCCCGCCCGCACAGATACGTCAGGCTCGGGCCCGCCATCGCCAGGCCGACCGCCGTGAGCGTCCACCCGATCAGCACCGCCACCGGGGTGGCGTCGAACCGGCCGGGCAGCGGGAACGCGTTGCCGGTGGCTCCTTGGGACGCGTACGCCTCCACCGCGAGCCCGGCGGCCGTCAGCGCCACGCCCCAGGGCAGCCCGGCCGGAGCCGGTGCGGGCTCCGGCAGCTCCTCCGAGCCGAAGGTGTCCCGTGCCGGGTCGGGCCGCGACCGCAGCGCCAGCGCACTCGCCGTCGACGCGGCCACCGGCACGAGGGCCAGCAGCACCAGGGCGGCGGCCAGCGGCAGCGGGCTGCCCGCGCCGAGGAACTCCGCCGCACCGCCGTCGAACGGCATCCCGGTCAGATCGCCGCGCAGATGCAGGAAGAAGAGCAGCGCCACCATGGAGCCGAGGGTGGTCGATACGGCCGTGGAGACCGCGGCCAGCGCGGAGAGCCGGACCGGGCCGAGGCCCACGGAGGAGAGACCCGGCCGGGGCCGGGTGCTCGGGTCGGTGCGGGCGACCGCCACGGCGAACTGCACGGTGGCGGCCAGCGGGACGAAGCACCACAGCAGCCGCAGCACCGAACCCGCGGAGGCCGGGTGCGCGGCGGCGTACCCGAGGGCGCACAGGAGGAGGAATCCGACGCCGGCCGAGGCGGCGGCCACCAGCAGCCGCCGGACCAGGACGAGGGGATGGGAACCGCGGGCTAGACGGAGAGCGAGCACGCCGCGCGGCCCTCCGCTTCCGGTTCCGGGGGCAGGGTGACGGTGGCGACGCGACGGCCGTCCAGCAGCGCCACGGACCGGTCGGCGAGGGCGGCGACCTCCGCGTCGTGCGTGGCCAGCACGACGGTGATGCCGTGCGAGCGGGCCGCCGTGGTGAACGTGCGCAGCACCTGGGCGCGGTCCGCGCGGTGCAGGGTCGCGGTGGGCTCGTCCGCGAAGATCACGGTCGGTGCGCCGCACAGGGCGCGGGCCACCGAGACCCGCTGGCGCTGCGCCTGGAGGAGGGCGTGCGGCCGCTTCTTGGCGAAGGCGGCGATGTCCAGGCGCTCCAGCCACTCGGTGGCGGCCTTGCGGGCCGCCCGGTGCGAGACGCCGCGCAGCAGCAGGGGCAGCGCGGTGTTCTCCCAGACGGTCAGCTCCGGGACCAGCTCGGGATCGGAGGCGATCCAGCCGAAGCGCTCCCGGCGCAGCTGTTCGCGGACCCGGGGGGCCATGGTGTGGACGGGGACGCTGTTGAACCAGACCTCGCCCTGCTGGGGCACCAGCCGGCCCGAGAGACAGTGCAGCAGGGTGGTCTTCCCGCTGCCGCGCGGGCCGGTCACGGCGAGGATCTCCGCGTCCCGGACGCCGATGGAGACACCGCCGAGACCGGGCGATCCGTTGTGGGAGTGGTGCAGGGAACGCGCCCAGATCACGTCGTTGTCCGGCGGGGCCACCATGGCGTACACCTCGGTTCAGGTCAGATTTCCCGTTCCCCCGTACGGGGGAACGAAGACGCGGCCGATCGGTCACTGGGCACCGTAGATAGTCGGACCGGTGTGAGCGCACAGCACGCGGCCCGGATACGTCCCTTCTCACTCGAAGGGGCGTATCCGGGCCGGTGAACCGTATGAAATGACCGCCGGACGGCGATCGGCCGGGGGGCCTGGTGACGGTCAGAGCTTCGACCAGGCCTCCGTGAGGACGGTCCGCAGGATGCCCTCGATCTCGTCGAACGTCGACTGGTCGGAGATCAGCGGCGGGGCGAGCTGGACGACCGGGTCGCCGCGGTCGTCGGCCCGGCAGTACAGGCCGTTCTCGTACAGCGCCTTGGAGAGGAAGCCGTACAGGACGCGCTCGGTCTCCTCGTCGGTGAACGTCTCCTTGGTGGCCTTGTCCTTCACCAGCTCGATGCCGTAGAAGTACCCGTTGCCGCGGACGTCGCCGACGATCGGCAGGTCGTGCAGCTTCTGCAGCGTGGTGAGGAAGGCGTTCTCGTTGTCGAGGACGTGCTGGGTGAGGTTCTCGCGCTCGAAGATGTCGAGGTTGGCGAGGCCGACCGCGGCGGAGACCGGGTGGCCGCCGAAGGTGTAGCCGTGCAGGAAGGTGTTGCCGCCCTGGTAGAACGGCTCGGCGATGCGGTCCGAGACGATGCAGGCGCCGATCGGGGAGTAGCCCGAGGTCATGCCCTTGGCGCAGGTGATCATGTCCGGCACGTAGCCGAACTTGTCGCAGGCGAAGATCGTGCCGAGCCGGCCGAAGGCGCAGATGACCTCGTCGGAGACGAGCAGTACGTCGTACTGGTCGCAGATCTCGCGGACCCGCTGGAAGTAGCCGGGCGGCGGGGGGAAGCAGCCGCCCGCGTTCTGCACGGGCTCCAGGAAGACGGCCGCGACGGTCTCGGGGCCCTCGAAGAGGATCTCCTGCTCGATCTGGTCGGCGGCCCAGCGGCCGAAGGCCTCCGGGTCGTCGCCGAAGAGCGGGGCGCGGTAGATGTTGGTGTTCGGCACCTTGTGCGCGCCGGGGACCAGCGGCTCGAAGGGGGCCTTCAGAGCGGGGAGGCCGGTGATGGACAGCGCGCCCTGCGGGGTGCCGTGGTAGGCGACGGCACGCGAGATGACCTTGTACTTGGTCGGTTGGCCCTTGAGCTTGAAGTACTGCTTGGCCAGCTTCCAGGCGGTCTCGACGGCCTCGCCGCCACCGGTGGTGAAGAAGACCTTGTTGAGGTCGCCCGGGGCGTAGTCGGCGAGCCGCTCGGCCAGCTCGACGGCCTTCGGGTGGGCGTAGGACCACACCGGGAAGAAGGCCAGCTCCTGGGCCTGCTTGTACGCCGTCTCGGCGAGCTCGTGACGACCGTGACCGGCGTTGACCACGAACAGGCCGGAGAGACCGTCCAGGTAGCGCTTGCCCTTGTCGTCGAAGATGTACGTTCCCTCGCCACGCACGATGGTGGGAACGGGCGCGTTCTCGTAGTCCGACATGCGGGTGAAGTGCATCCACAGGTGGTCGTACGCGGTTCGGCTGAGGTCCTTGCTCACGGCTATCGGGTTCCCCACATATAGGTCTGCTTCTTGAGCTTGAGGTAAACAAAGCTCTCGGTGGAGCGCACGCCGGGAAGGGTCCGGATGCGTTTGTTGATCGTCTCCAGCAGGTGGTCGTCGTCCTCGCAGACGATCTCCACCATCAGGTCGAAGGAGCCCGCGGTCATGACCACGTACTCGCACTCGGCCATGGCCGACAGGGCTTCGGCCACCGGGTCGAGGTCGCCCTCGACATTGATGCCGACCATCGCCTGCCGCCGGAAGCCCACGGTGAGCGGGTCGGTGACGGCGACGATCTGCATCACGCCCTGGTCGAGCAGCTTCTGGACGCGCTGGCGCACCGCCGCTTCGGAGAGGCCGACGGCCTTGCCGATCGCGGCGTACGGACGCCGTCCGTCCTCCTGGAGCTGCTCGATGATTGCGAGGGAGACGGCATCGACCGCTGCCGGTGATCCGTTCCCTGTCCTGGAGTCTGCGCTGCGACTGGCCACGGACCCACCATGCACCGCTCCTCGTCTGTCTCGCAACCCCAGATCGATGAAATTCGTTGAGGAGATGCTTGAAACCGACTGAATCCGAAGTTGGGGGCGGTTGGGTATGTCGAAGGCGTCGCCGAACCGATTAGGGTGGATGTCTCACCCATCGGACAGCCGACAGGAGGGGTGGTTGTGACCACCGAGGTGCGCCGTCTGCGCAACTACATCAACGGAGAGTTCCGGGACGCCGCGGACGGGCGGACCATCGATGTGGTCAGCCCGGTGACGGAAGAGGTCTACGCAACCTCGCCGCTCTCCGGCCAGGCCGACGTCGATGCCGCCATGGAGGCCGCAGCGGCGGCCTTCCCCGCCTGGCGCGACACCACGCCCGCCGAGCGCCAGAAGGCCCTGCTGAAGATCGCGGACGCCTTCGAGGAGCGGGCCGAGGACCTGATCGCCGCCGAGTCGGAGAACACCGGCAAGCCGCTGGGCCTCACCCGCAGTGAAGAGATCCCGCCGATGGTGGACCAGATCCGCTTCTTCGCGGGGGCCGCCCGCCTCCTCGAGGGTCGCTCGGCCGGCGAGTACATGGAGGGCCTGACCTCCATCATCCGCCGCGAGCCGGTCGGCGTCTGCGCCCAGGTCGCGCCGTGGAACTACCCGATGATGATGGCCGTGTGGAAGTTCGCCCCGGCGCTCGCCGCGGGCAACACGGTCGTCATCAAGCCGTCCGACACCACCCCGGCGTCGACGGTCCTCATGGCCGAGATCATCGGGCAGATCCTGCCCAAGGGCGTCTTCAACGTCCTGTGCGGCGACCGGGACACCGGCCGCGCCATGGTCGAGCACCCGACCCCGGCGATGGCCTCCATCACCGGTTCGGTCCGGGCCGGCATGCAGGTCGCCGAGTCCGCCGCCAAGGACGTCAAGCGCGTCCACCTGGAGCTCGGCGGCAAGGCTCCCGTCGTGGTCTTCGAGGACGCCGACATCGCCAAGACGGTCTCGGGCGTCTCCGAGGCGGGCTTCTTCAACGCGGGCCAGGACTGTACGGCCGCCACCCGCGTCCTGGTCCACGAGTCGATCCACGACGAGTTCGTCACCGCGCTCGCCAAGGCCGCCGCCGACACGAAGACCGGGCAGCCGGACGACGAGGACGTGGCGTACGGCCCGCTCAACAACGCCAACCAGCTGAAGCAGGTCAGCGGCTTCATCGAGCGGCTCCCCGCCCACGCCAAGGTCGAGGCGGGCGGCCACCGGGTCGGCGACAAGGGCTACTTCTACGCCCCCACCGTCGTCTCCGGCCTCAAGCAGGACGACGAGATCATCCAGAACGAGGTCTTCGGCCCCGTCATCACCGTCCAGTCCTTCACCGACGAGGACCAGGCCGTCACCTACGCCAACGGCGTCGAGTACGCGCTCGCCTCCTCGGTCTGGACGCAGAACCACTCCCGCGCCATGCGGATGTCCAAGAACCTCGACTTCGGCTGCGTGTGGATCAACACCCACATCCCGCTGGTCGCCGAGATGCCGCACGGCGGGTTCAAGAAGTCCGGCTACGGCAAGGACCTCTCCGCGTACGGCTTCGAGGACTACACCCGCATCAAGCACGTCATGACGTCCATCGAGGACTGATCTCGCCATCGTCGTCGCGTCGTACGGCCCCGGGCTCCGGCCCGGGGCCGTACGCGTGTCTGGACAAGGTGTGCGGGGCGGGCCCGCCCCGCTGGACGCTTGGTCCATTGCCCGCGCGAGCGCCGACCGGCATTCTGCGCGGGTGCGAGCGATCAGGAAGAACCCCATGTCCCGCCGTTCCCTGCTGCGCGCCCTCGGGGCGGGAGCGGCCGGCGCCACCCTGGCCGGCTGCGGGGTGCCCGCGGCCTTCGTCGAGCCGGGGGACCGGGCCGGACACGACAGTTCGGCCACCGACCACACGCTCCACTTCGCCAACTGGCCGCTCTACATCGACACCGACGACGACAACGAGTCGAAGCGGCCCACCCTGGAAGCCTTCTCGAAGCGGACCGGGATCTCCGTGACGTACACCGAGGAGATCAACGACAACGACGAGTTCTTCGGGAAGATCAGCCCCGCCCTGATGAACCACCAGCAGACCGGCCGGGACCTGATCGTCATCAGCGACTGGATGGCCGCCCGCTTCGTCCGGCTCGGCTGGGTCCAGGAGATGGACCGGGCGAAGCAGCCCAATGTCGCCAAGTACCTGGATCCGCAGCTGCGTTCGCCCGCGTTCGACGAGGGGCGCCGCCACAGCGTTCCCTGGCAGTCCGGCATCACCGGCATCGCGTACAACCGCAAGAAGCTCGGCCGCGAGATCCGGTCCACGGGCGACCTGTGGGCGGACGACCTGCGCGGCCGGGTCACCCTGCTCTCCGGGCTCGACGAGTCGTTCGCGCTGCTGATGCAGGGCAACGGCGTCGACATCACCCGCTGGACGGCCGACGACTTCCACGAGATCTGCGAGCAGACCGAGAAGCGCGTCCGCTCGAAGCACATCCGCCGCTTCACCGGCAACGACTACATCAAGGACCTCGCCACCGGCGATGTGCTCGCCTGCCAGGCCTACTCCGGCGACGTCATCCAACTCCAGGCCGACAACCCCGACATCGAGTTCGTGGTTCCCGAGGAGGGCGCCGAACTCTGGGCCGAGTCCCTGATGATCCCCAACCTCGCCCGCCACAAGCGCAACGCCGAGCGGCTGATCGACCACTACTACGACCCCGAGGTCGCCGCCGAACTCGCCGCCTGGGTCAACTACGTCTGCCCGGTGCCCGCCGCCCGTGACGTCCTGACCTCCTCCAAGGACGAGGAGACGGCCGCGCTCGCCGAGGATCCGCTGATCTTCCCCGACGACGCGATGCGTGAACGGCTCGCCATCGCCCGCGACATCACCTCCGACGAACGGATGGACTTCGCCAAGAAGTGGAACGGAATCGTCGGCTTGTGAAGCGGTAACAGGGGTGGCGTAAAGGGGCAGTAAACACGGGCGTACGCTGCGGATATGAGCGAGCGACAAGCCCTCACACGGGGGATACGCAGGTGGCTGGTCTTCTTCATCGTCTGTCTGGTGCTGAGCGGGCTCACGGCCTTCCCGCTCGTCACCGAACTCCGCTGGACGGAGGACCTGCTGAGCGCCTCCGCCTCCCCGGTCCCCGAGCACTTCCCCGGGCTGATGGAGTGGATCACCCGGGTCCGTGAAGGGCTCGACACCATCGACCGCGAGCAGCCCTTCATGCTGTACGGCACCGACTGGCTCGCCTTCGCCCACCTGGTCATCGCGGTCGCCTTCTACGGCCCCTACCGTGACCCGGTCCGCAACATCTGGGTCATCGAGTTCGGCATGATCGCCTGCGCCGGGATCATCCCGCTCGCCCTGATCTGCGGCCCGATCCGCGGTATCCCGTTCTGGTGGAGCGTGATCGACATGTCCTTCGGGGTCTTCGGCGTCATCCCGCTGCTGGTCGTCCGCCGCATGATCAAGCGGCTCGAGGTGCTGGAGCGGGCGGCGACCGCCGCGAACCCGCCGGCCGTTCCGGCGAGCGCCTGAGCCCTCCCGGTGGCCGCCCGAGCCTCAGGGCTTCCGGGCCACCGCACCGAACTGAGCGACCTCCGGCTCCCGCGGGTTCGTCCGCCAGCGGGAGCAGGAGACGATGCCCGGCTCCAGGATCTCCAGACCGTCCAGGAACGAGGCGAACTCCTCGCGGCTGCGGGCGGTGATGGGCGGGGTGGCGTTCTCGTTCCAGAAGCGCATCGCCGCCTCGTTGCCCTCGCCGCCCAGCTCCAGCGTCGGGTGGGTCAGCACCAGGTGGCTGCCCGACGGCACGGCCGCCATCAGGGTCCGCACGATCGAGCGGGCCTCGTCCGTGTCCAGCACGAAGTTCAGGATGCCGAGCATCATCACCGCGACCGGCCGGCCCAGGTCCAGGGTGGGCTCGGCGGCCCGCAGGATCTGCTCCGGGCGGCGCGCGTCCGCATCGATGTACTCGGTCGCGCCCTCCAGCGAACTGGTCAGCAGCGCCCGGGCGTGGGCCAGCACGATCGGGTCGTTGTCCACGTACACGATGCGCGCGTGCGGCGCGGTGTGCTGGGCGATCTCATGGGTGTTGTTCCCGGTCGGCAGCCCGGTGCCGACGTCGAGGAACTGGTCGATGCCCGCGTCGCCCGCCAGCTGCCGCACCACCCGGCCGAGGAACGCCCGGTCCGCGCGGGCCACTTCACCGATGCTCGGGTACATCCCGGTGACCCGGTCGCCCACCGCCCGGTCCACCGGGTAGTTGTCCTTGCCGCCCAGCCAGTAGTTCCACACCCGCGCGTTGTGCGCGACGTCGGAACGTATCCGGGCGGTGGCGGTCTGCGGGCGGGGGTCCATGACGTCTGGCTCCTCGGTGACGGAGGGGCCCGCGTGCCGCGTCAGGCGGTGCGGCGACGGGCGGTGCGGGCTCTCGCGTGGTCGTGCGGGCTCTCCATCATGCCGGACCGATCAAGAGCCCCCGCGCCCGGGCGAGTTGGCGAGCAGCCGGTGGAGCGTGTCGATCCGGTTGGTGGTGATCGAGTCGACGCCGCGCTCGATCAGCCGACGCATCGTGCGCTTGGTGTCGGCCGTCCACGCGGAGACGAGCAGCCCGTCCCGGTGTGCCCGGTCCGTCAGTTCCCGGCTCACCAGGCCGAAGCGGTAGTTCAGCCAGCGCGGCTTCACCGCGGCCAGCAGCTCCGGACGCGGCGGGGCCAGCGTGGTCCAGGTCAGGGCGATCTCGGCGGACGGGTCGGCGGCACGCACCCGCAGCATCGCGTCCGCGCTCGCGCAGTAGTAGGCCCGCTCGCCCGCCCCGCACTCCCGGACCGTCCCCACGATCTTCTTCACCGAGGCGTCCGTGGAGCCGGGCAGGTCCACCATCACCCGGTGCGCCCCGACGGCGAGCAGCGCATCGCGGAGCGTGGGCACCCCGCCGCCGGTCAGCTCCTCCAGCTCCGCGTGGTCGATCCTCTCCAGCCGCCGGTCGTGGCCCCACAGCCGCTCCAGCGTCGCGTCGTGCAGCAGGACGGGCACCCCGTCGCGGGTCACCCGTACGTCGATCTCGACCGCGTCCGCCCCCCGTTCGAGGGCGGAGCGGATCGAGGGCAGGGTGTTCTCGCGGGCGAGATACGGGTCGCCGCGATGTCCCACGGCGGTGACGCTGGTGACGGAGTTGGCCATGGGGCCATTGTCGACGACCGGATCAGCGGCCGGGGGTCCGGAGCCAGTTCGCCGTGTACGTGTCGATCTCCTCGGCCAGCTTCCGCTTGCCCGCCGGGTCGAGGAACGAGGCCTCCACGGCGTTCTTCGCGAGGTCCGCGATGCCGCGCTCGTCCAGCTCCAGCAGCCGGGCGGCCACCGCGTACTCGTTGTTGAGGTCGGTGCCGAACATCGGCGGGTCGTCGCTGTTGACGGTCACCAGCACACCCGCCTGGACCATCTCGCGGATCGGATGCCGCTCGATGTCGGTGACCGCGCGGGTGGCGATGTTCGACGTCGGGCAGACCTCCAGGGCGATACGGTGCTCGGCCAGGTGCTCCAGCAGCCTCGGGTCCTGCACGGAGCTGGTGCCGTGCCCGATGCGCTCGGCGCGCAGTGCGGTCAGCGCGTCCCAGATCGTCTGCGGCCCGGTGGTCTCCCCGGCGTGCGGCACCGAGTGCAGGCCCTCGGCGATGGCCCGGTCGAAGTAGGGCTTGAACTGCGGGCGGTCCACCCCGATCTCGGGCCCGCCGAGACCGAAGGAGACGAGCCCGTCGGGCCGCCGCTCCACCGCGAGCCGGGCGGTCTCCTCGGCCGCCTGGAGCCCGGCCTCGCCCGGAATGTCGAAGCACCAGCGCAGGACGACGCCCAGCTCGGCCTCGGCCGCCTTGCGGGCGTCCTCTATGGCCTCCATGAACCCGACCTCGGGAATGTTCCGCTTGGTCGAGCTGTACGGGGTCACCGTCAGCTCGGCGTACCGGATGTTCTGCCGGGCCATGTCCCGCGCCACCTCGAAGGTGAGCAGCCGAACGTCCTCGGGGGTGCGGACCAGGTCCACCACCGACAGGTAGACGTCGATGAAGTGCGCGAAGTCGGTGAAGGTGAAGTAGTCGGCCAGCGCCTCCGGGTCCGTGGGGACCTTGGAGTCCGGGTGGCGGGCGGCCAGCTCCGCGACGATCCGGGGCGAGGCCGACCCGACATGGTGGACATGGAGCTCGGCCTTGGGCAGCCCGGCGATGAAGGGATGCGGATCGGTCATCGGAAATCTCCCGGTTCGGCGTGACGTCGGCCGGGCGTACCGGCCGCACCGATCATCGTAGGCGGGGTCCGGGGCCGTCGGGCCTGGCCGTAGCATGACGGGACCACGATGGGGGAGGCCCATGTCAGACAACACAGAGCAGCCCGGGGGCGGGGCCGCACCGCGCGATCCATGGGCACCGCCGGACAGCGGCAGGGTGGAGCTGAACAAGCCGGGCGCACAGACGCCGCCGCCCGCCGCGCACACGCCGCCCGCGGTCCACGACCAGCCGACCGTGACGTCGATGCCGGCCGCGGGGGACGGCACCGGGCCGATACCCCAGCCGCAGCCCGGCTTCGGGCCCGCGCCCTCGGACGTACCGCCGCCGCCGATCGGCCCGAACGGCCCCGGCCAGGCGGCCCCGCCGCCCGCCGCCGGCCACTACGGCTACCCGGCCCCGCCCGCGCAGCCGTACGGCGGCTACCCGGGCTACGGCGCCTACGGCATGGGTCCGGCCGCCTGGGGCCCGGCGCCCAACAACGGTCTGGGCACCGCCGCGATGGTGATCGGCATCATCTCGGTGGTCGGCTTCTGCATGTACGGCGTCAATATCATCCTCGGCATCCTCGCGCTGATCTTCGGCATCATCGGCCTCGGCCGTGCCAAGCGCGGCGAGGCCACCAACCGGGGCATGGCGCTCGCCGGGGTCATCCTCGGCTCCGTCGGCATCGTCGTCGGCGCCGCGATCCTCGGCCTGATCATCTGGGCCGCCACGAACGCGGACAGCGACAGCGAATACGGCGACAGCTACGACGACCCGTTCGCCACGTCACTGGTCGTGGAGGACCGCCGCTAGGGCGGACACCCCAGGGACGTCGTGTCGATCCCGGCCGGGCGGGGGAAGCGCTCCCCGCCCGGCCGGACGTCGTAGCGGCGCCCGTACGAGAGGCGTCGTGAGCGGCGTCCGTACGTAAGGGCTCGGCCCCGCGCCGCACCGGAAGCGGGCTCAGCCCGCCCGCAGCCTCTCCCGGGCCTCCATCAGCGCGAAGCCCAGCAGATTCAGCCCCCGCCACTGCTGCGGCCGCTCCACCCGCTCGTCGTCCGCCGCGAGCCCGACGCCCCAGATCCGGTCCAGCGGAGACGCCTCCACCAGCACCCGGTCACCGGTGGACAGGAGATAGCCGCCCAGCTCCGGGTCCTGCCCGAACTTGTGCACGCTGCCCGCCACGACGAGGGCGAACCGCTCCCGTATCCACACGTCCTCGTCGAAGCCGCGCACCAGCCGCCCCGCCTTCTTCGCCGCCGCCGGGCTCTTCGCCGTCACCGCCGCCCGCTCCGCCTCCGGATCGCCGAAGATCCGCGCCTTGCCCGCCATCATCCAGTGCTCGGCGCTCGCATACGTCACCCCGTCCACGGTGAACGGCGACGGCCACCACTGGCTCAGGCTGCTCGCACCGATCCGTCCGTCGGGCCGCGGCCGGTGCCCCCAGAACGGCAGATACTTCACCCGCTTGCCCCGCGCCACGTCCGCCAGAAGCTCATCGATCGGTCCCATGCATGTGAGTGTGGCATCCGCCACTGACACTCCGTACGGGGATTTCCGCACCGACACGACACATGGTCGACAGATTCCGTCGCGTAACCAAAAGGAAACAACGGAATCACTTGTTGGGCGTGAACCCCTCTGTCAGGATCGGCACTCAATTCAGGAAGAAGCTACGCCGACCCCGCCCAGCGGGTACAGCGGCGGAGGAGAGCGTCATGAGCAACGGCTTCCAGGTTCAGGACCGCTTCGCGGAAGGTGCGCAGTACATCGGCGGCAAGCTGCTCCCCGGCACATCCGGCCGCCACCACGACATCGTGAACCCCGCGACCGGCGAGAGCGTGCTCCGCTACGAACTGGCGGGCGCCGACGACGTGGACGCGGCGGTCGCCGCCGCCCGCGCCGCCTTCCCCGGCTGGTCCGGCACGACGCCCGGCGAACGCTCCGACGCGATGCACCGCTTCGCCGCCGTCCTCGCCGAGCAGGCCGACGACTTCGCGTACGCCGAGTCCCTCCAGTGCGGCAAGCCGATCAAGCTCTCCACCGAGTTCGACGTCCCCGGCACCGTCGACAACACCGCCTTCTTCGCGGGCGCTGCCCGCCACCTGGAGGGCAAGGCCGCCGCCGAGTACGACGGCGACCACACCTCCTACGTACGCCGCGAGGCGATCGGAGTCGTCGGCTCCATCGCCCCCTGGAACTACCCGCTCCAGATGGCCGCCTGGAAGGTCCTCCCGGCCGTCGCCGCGGGCAACACCATCGTCCTCAAGCCCGCCGAGCTGACCCCGCTCACCTCGCTGATGTTCGCCCAGGCCGCCACCGAGGCGGGCATCCCCGACGGCGTGATCAACATCGTCACCGGCGCGGGCAAGGACGCCGGCGAACACCTCGTCGGCCACCCCGACGTCGTGATGACCTCCTTCACCGGCTCCACCGCCGTCGGCAAGCGCGTCGCCGAGATCGCCACCGCCACCGTCAAACGCCTCCACCTGGAGCTCGGCGGCAAGGCCCCCTTCGTGGTCTTCGACGACGCCGACCTGGAGGCCGCCGTCCACGGCGCGGTCGCCGGCTCCCTCATCAACACCGGCCAGGACTGCACCGCCGCCACCCGCGCCTACGTCCAACGCCCCCTCTACGACGCCTTCGTGCGGGACGTCGCCGCGCTCATGGAGACCGTCCGGCTCGGCGACCCCTTCGACGCGTCGACCGACCTCGGCCCCCTCATCAGCCACGCCCAGCGCGACCGCGTCGCCGCCTTCGTCGAGCGGGCCCGCGGCTACGCCCGCGTCGTCACCGGCGGCGAGGCCCCCGGCGGCGACCTCGCCGACGGCGCGTACTACCGGCCGACCCTCGTCGCGGACGCCGCCCAGGACAGCGAGATCGTCCAGTCGGAGATCTTCGGCCCGGTCCTGGTCGTCCTGCCCTTCGACACCGACGACGAGGGCATCGCGCTCGCCAACGACACCCCGTACGGACTGGCCGCTTCCGCCTGGACCCGCGACCTGTACCGCGCGAACCGCGCCACCCGCGAGATCCAGGCGGGCTGTGTGTGGGTGAACGACCACATCCCGATCCTCTCCGAGATGCCGCACGGCGGATACAAGGCCAGCGGCTTCGGCAAGGACATGTCGGCGTACTCCTTCGAGGAGTACACGCAGGTCAAGCACGTCATGTACGACAACACCGCGGTCGCCCGCAAGGACTGGCACCGCACGATCTTCGGGGACCGATAGCAGCTGCCGCACGAGCGGGGCCCGTCCACGACGGCGGTCCCCGGCGGCCTCCCACCCGAAAGGGCAAACGCGTATGGAGAGTTACGAGCCCGAGCGCCTCACGCCGGTCCAACTGGCGGCCATGAGGCGATCCCTGACCAACGGCAGGGGAGCCCTCACCCGCCGCTCCCTGCTGCGCGCCTCCGGCATGGGCGCGCTGGCCATCGGCGGCATAGCCACCCTCGGCGCGTGCGGCATCCCGCCCGCCGGGCGCACCGAGGGAGCAGCGGCCGCCGACGACCACTCGGCGAAGGAGAAGGTGGTGAACTTCTCCAACTGGACCGAGTACATGGACGTCAGCGAGGACGAGAAGAGCCGCCCCACCCTGGAGGCGTTCACGAAGCGCACCGGGATCAGGGTCAAGTACACCGAGGACATCAACGACAACGTCGAGTTCTTCGGCAAGATCAAACCCCAGCTGGCCGCGGGGCAGGACACCGGGCGCGACCTCATCTGCGTCACCGACTGGCTCGCCGCCCGCATCATCCGGCTCGGCTGGGCGCAGAAGCTCGACGCGTCGAACCTTCCGCACGCCTTCGCCAACGTCTCCGCCCAGTTCCGCAGCCCCGACTGGGACCCCGGCCGCGCCTACTCCTATCCGTGGACCGGCATCCCGACCGTCATCGCGTACAACAAGAAGGCGACCGGCGGCCGCAAGGTCGACTCCGTCACCCAGCTGCTCGACGACCCGAAGCTCAAGGGCCGGGTCTCCTTCCTCTCCGAGATGCGGGACTCCGTCGGCATGACCCTGCTCGACCAGGGCAAGGACCCGGGGAAGTTCACCGACGCCGACTTCGACGGGGCGATCGGCCGCCTCCAGAAGGCCGTCGACAAGAAGCAGATCCGCCGCTTCACCGGCAACGACTACACCGCCGACCTCAGCAAGGGCGACATCGCCGCCTGCGTCGCCTGGGCCGGGGACATCATCCAGCTCCAGGCCGACAACCCGGACATCGAGTACGCCATCCCGGCCGCCGGATACATCACCTCCAGCGACAGCCTCCTGGTCCCCGCCCAGGCCCGGCACAAGACCAACGCCGAGAAGCTCATCGACTACTACTACGAGCCGCCGGTCGCCGCCCAGCTCGCCGCGTACATCAACTACGTCTGCCCGGTCGACGGCGTACGCGAGGAACTCGCCAGGATCGACGAGTCGATGGCCTCCAACACGCTGATCCTTCCCGACAAGGAGATGGCGGCGAAGTCCCGCTCCTTCCGCTCCCTGAGCACCGAGGAAGAGACCGCGTACGAAGAGAAGTTCGCCAAACTCATCGGCGCCTGACCCGGCACGCTCCCGCGCCCGGTCACCCCTTCCTCGAACTCCCTCCCCGAACACACTGGGACTGCGACCCATGACACAGCAGCAGCAGACCGCGGGCGGCGATGTCCGCCTCGCCGGGATCAGCAAGACCTACGGCTCCTTCACCGCCGTGCACCCGCTCGACCTGACCGTGCCGCAGGGCTCCTTCTTCGCCTTGCTCGGCGCGTCCGGCTGCGGCAAGACCACCACCCTGCGGATGATCGCGGGCCTGGAGGAGGCCACCACCGGCACGGTCTTCCTCGGCGACAAGGACATCACCGACCTGCCCCCGTACAAGCGGCCGGTCAACACCGTCTTCCAGAGCTACGCGCTCTTCCCGCACCTGGACATCACCGAGAACGTCGCCTTCGGACTCCGGCGGCGCGGCATCAAGTCGGTGAAGAAGCAGGTCGACGACATGCTGGAACTGGTCCAGCTCGGCGACTTCGCCTGCCGCAAACCGCACCAGCTCTCCGGCGGCCAGCAGCAGCGCGTCGCCGTCGCCCGCGCGCTCATCAACCATCCGCAGGTCCTGCTGCTCGACGAACCGCTCGGCGCCCTCGACCTCAAGCTCCGCCGCCAGATGCAGCTGGAGCTCAAGCGGATCCAGACCGAGGTCGGCATCACCTTCGTGCACGTCACCCACGACCAGGAGGAGGCCATGACCATGGCCGACACCGTCGCGGTGATGAACGGCGGCCGGGTCGAGCAGCTCGGCGCGCCGGCCGACCTCTACGAGAACCCGCGCACCACCTTCGTCGCCAACTTCCTCGGCACCTCCAACCTCATCGAGGGCGAGGTCGTGTCCACGGGCGGCGACCTGGTGGTGGCCGCGGGCGGCGGAAAGCTCACGCTGCCCCGCGAGCGATGTTCGGCCCCCACCGACAACGGCGGACGGCTGCTCCTCGGCATCCGGCCCGAGAAGATATCGCTGGCCCACGCGGACGACGCCGACGCCATAGCCGCCGGCCGCAACCGCGTCACCGGCCGCATCACCGACTCCAGCTTCATCGGCGTCTCCACCCAGTACGTGGTCGAGAGCCCGGCCGGCAAGGCCCTCCAGGTGTACGAACAGAACATCGAGAGGGACACGCGACTGGTCCCCGGCGCCGAGGTGGTCCTGCACTGGAACCCGGCCCACACCTTCGGACTCGACGCGGCCCAGGACATCGACGCGGGCGCGACGAGCGTGGAGGACGCGGAGTGAGCCTCACCGAGGCGCCGCCCGCGCCGTCCCCCGGCCCCGAGGAGCCCCGGGAGCTCAAGCTCCGCAAGCCCTCCACCCGCAAACGGCTCGTCCCGTACTGGCTGCTGCTGCCCGGCATCCTCTGGCTGCTCGTCTTCTTCGCCCTGCCGCTCGTCTACCAGGCCTCCACCTCCGTACAGACCGGCTCGCTGGAGCAGGGCTTCGAGGTCACCTGGCACTTCCAGACGTACGTGGACGCGCTGCGCGAGTACTACCCGCAGTTCATCCGGTCCCTGCTGTACGCGGGCACCGCCACGATCCTGTGTCTGCTGCTGGGCTACCCGCTCGCCTACCTCATCGCGTTCAAGGCGGGCCGCTGGCGCAACCTGGTCCTGGTGCTGGTCATCGCCCCGTTCTTCACCAGCTTCCTCATCCGTACGCTGGCGTGGAAGACGATCCTCGCCGACGGCGGCGCGGTCGTGGACGTGCTGAACACCCTGCACGTCCTGGACGTCACCAGCTGGCTCGGCTGGACCGAGTCCAACCGGGTCCTGGCCACCCCGATGGCGGTCGTCTGCGGCCTCACGTACAACTTCCTGCCGTTCATGATCCTGCCGCTCTACACCTCGCTGGAGCGGATCGACGGCCGGCTGCACGAGGCGGCGGGCGACCTCTACGCCACCCCCGCCACCACCTTCCGCAAGGTGACGTTCCCGCTCTCCATGCCCGGCGTCGTCTCCGGCACGCTGCTGACCTTCATCCCGGCCAGCGGCGACTACGTGAACGCGGAACTGCTGGGCTCCACCGACACCAAGATGGTCGGCAGCGTCATCCAGAGCCAGTTCCTGCGGGTCCTGGACTATCCGACGGCCGCCGCGCTCTCGTTCATCCTCATGGCGATCGTCCTGCTGATGGTCACCTTCTACATCCGCCGCTCCGGGACGGAGGACCTGGTCTGATGCCCGTACTGCGCTGGATACGCCGGAACCTGGTCGTCATCGCGGGTCTGCTGACCCTCGCGTACATGATCCTGCCGAACATCGTCGTGATGGTGTTCTCGTTCAACAAGCCCAACGGCCGCTTCAACTACGAGTGGCAGCGGTTCTCGCTGGACGCCTGGAAGGACCCGTGCGGCGTCGCCGACCTCTGCGGCTCGCTCTCCCTCTCCCTCCAGATCGCCTTCTGGGCGACGCTCGGGGCCACCGCGCTCGGTACGGCGGTCGCCTTCGCGCTGGTCCGCTACCGCTTCCGGGCGCGCGGCGCGATCAGCTCGCTGATCTTCCTGCCGATGGCGATGCCCGAGGTCGTCATGGCCGCGTCGCTGCTCACGCTCTTCCTGAACATGGGCGCCCAGCTCGGTTTCTGGACCGTGCTGATCGCGCACATCATGTTCTGCCTCAGTTTCGTGGTGACGGCCGTCAAGGCGCGCGTCATGTCGATGGACCCGAGACTGGAGGAAGCAGCCCGCGACCTGTACGCCGGTCCGGTGCAGACCTTCGTCCGGGTCACCCTTCCGATCGCAGCACCGGGAATCGCGGCGGGAGCCCTGCTCGCCTTCGCGCTCTCGTTCGACGATTTCATCATCACGAATTTCAACGCGGGCTCCACCGTCACGTTCCCCATGTTCGTCTGGGGTTCGGCACAGCGCGGCACGCCCGTGCAGATCAATGTCATCGGCACCGCCATGTTCATCATTGCGGTACTGATGGTTCTCGTCGGCCAGCTCATCGCGAACCGGCGAAAGAGCACCGCTCGAACCTGAAAGTCCTGAAGGAGTTGGAAACCATGGCCCCAGCTGCCATGCGTACGGCCGCACCATCGATCGCCGGCGCCAAGCCGGTCTCCTACTGGCTCGACGACCCGGCCAAACCCGACGCGCTTCCCGCCCTCACCGGCGACGAGCACACCGATCTGCTGGTCATCGGCGGCGGCTACAGCGGCCTGTGGACCGCGCTCATCGCCAAGGAGCGCGACCCGGACCGCGACGTCGTCCTCATCGAGGGGCACGAGGTGGGCTGGGCCGCCTCGGGCCGCAACGGCGGCTTCTGCGCCGCCTCTCTCACCCACGGCCTGGCCAACGGTGTGGAGCGCTGGCCCGACGAGATCGCGAAGCTGGAGGAGCTGGGGGAGCGGAACCTCGACGCCATCGAGGCCGCCGTCGCCCGCTACGGCATCGACTGCGAGTTCGAGCGGACCGGCGAGATCGATGTCGCCACCGAGCCCCACCAGCTCGAAGAGCTGCGGGAATGGCACGAGGAGCTCGTGCGGCTCGGCATCACGGGCGTGGACTTCCTGGACCGCGACGCTCTGCGCGCCGAGGTCGACTCGCCCACCTTCCTCGGCGGGCTCTGGGACCGGCGCGGCGTCGCGATGCTGCACCCGGCGAAGCTCGCCTGGGGCCTGAAGCGGGCCTGCCTGGAGCTCGGCGTACGGATCCACGAGCACACCCGCGGCCTCGACCTCGTCCGCTCCGGTACGGGCATGGCGGTCCGCACCCCGTACGGCCGGGTCTTCGCCCGGCGCGTCGCGCTCGGCACCAACATCTTCCCCTCGCTCGTCAAGCGGGTCCGGCCGTACACCGTGCCGGTCTACGACTACGCGCTGATGACCGAGTCGCTCAGCCCCGAGCAGCTGGAATCCATCGGCTGGAAGGGCCGCCAGGGGCTCGGCGACAGCGCCAACCAATTCCACTACTTCCGGCTTTCCGCGGACAACCGGATCCTGTGGGGCGGATACGACGCGATCTATCCGTACGGAGGCCGGCTCAGCGCCGATCTCGACCAGCGTCCGGAGACGTTCCTGAAATTGGCCGAGCAGTTCTTCACCTGTTTCCCGCAGCTTTCCGGGCTGAATTTCACGCACGCCTGGGGCGGTGCGATCGACACCTGTTCCCGCTTCACCGCTTTCTTCGGAACGGCGCACCAGGGGCGGGTCGCGTACGCCGCCGGATTCACCGGACTCGGCGTCGGATCCACCCGTTTCGGCGCCGATGTCATGCTCGACCTCCTCTCCGGCGAGGAAACCGAGCGGACCCGGCTGGAGATGGTCCGCTCCAAGCCGATGCCCTTCCCGCCGGAGCCCTTCGCCTGGGCCGGCATCGAGATCACCAAGCGGTCCCTGGCCCACGCCGACAGCCACGGCGGGCACCGCAACCTGTGGCTGAAGACCATGGACAAGCTGGGCCTCGGCTTCGACAGCTGACCCGGGTCACCACTGCTGTGACCCAGTTCACTACCAACAAGTAGCCTCAACCCGCGTCATAGTCGGCGCCGACCGCTCTCTCGCCTGTGTACGCACCGCAGAAACCTGCCGGTGCCCACGTCAACGGGAGGCTGGTCATGACTGGCTCGGAAACGAAGGCCGCAGTCGAATGGCTCACAGCGGTGGCGCCGGACCCGGCCGCCTGCCGGTGGGAGTGGGAGCGCAATCCCCAGGGGATCGCGCTCCTTCCCGCCGGCAAGCGCTGGGACGTCCTGATCCTTCCGGGCGCTCTCGGCTATCCGACGCTCGACGTCCTCGCCCGGCTGATCGACCGACCGGGCCCCGTCCTCGCCGACTTCGGCGAGTCCCGCATGGGCTTCTTCGTCCCGCCGGGCACCGTCTCCCGCTGGATCGGCACCGGCATCAGGGGCTGCGGCCAGGGCACCTGGATCGTCGTCCCGTATCCGGGGCGGGCCACCGGGGGAGTGCGCTGGCTGGTTCCGCCGGACGGCTCGGGGACCCTCACCGACGCCGGAATCCTCGAACTCGCGATGCACGAGGCGGCGGGCGCGGCCGCCCGGGACGCCCGGCAGGAGCGGCCGGAGAGCTGAGCCGGCCGCCAGAGGTCTTGACAACCTGATTGGTCTGGACCATGTTGTGCGCACGCCACACCCCGAATTTCCCCCTGCGCGGAGGCTGTTGTGGAACGCACCGGACCAACCGTCAGATTTTCCGGACTTCTGGCCGTCTGTTCGGCCACCCTGCTGGCGGCCGCCACCCTGGTGGCCTCCGCCCCGGCCGTGAGCGCCGCCGACGCGGATCTGGTGCGCAACGGCGGCTTCGAGGCGGGCCTGGACGGCTGGAACTGCGCCAACCAGAGCGGGGCGGCCGTCACCGCGCCCAAGCGCACCGGTGACCACGCGCTCAAGGCGACCCCGGCCGGCAGCGACCACGCCAAGTGTTCCCAGACCATCGCGGTCAAGCCCAACTCCACGTACACACTGGGCGCCTGGGTGCAGGGCAGTCACGTCTACCTCGGCGCGTCCGGAACCGGCACCACCGACGTCTCCACCTGGACCCAGTCGCCCGACGCGTGGAAGCAGCTCACCACCACCTTCACCACCGGCCCCTCCACCACCTCCGTGAGCGTCTACACCCACGGCTGGTACGGGACCCCCGCCCACTACGTCGACGACCTCACCCTCATCGGCCCCGGCGGCGAGCCCGTCGTGATCCCGGCCGTCCCCGCGGGCCTCAAGACCACCGCGCTCACCTCGTCGTCCGTGGCGCTCTCCTGGAACGCCGTATCGGGTGCGAGCGGCTACCACGTCTACCGCGGCGGTACGAAGGTGGCCACGGCCACCGGCCCCTCCGCCACCGTGACGGGCCTGACGCCCTCCACCGCGTACAGCTTCCAGGTCTCCGCCACCAACGCGGCCGGCGAGTCCGCGAAGTCGGCCGCGATCACGGCGACCACCACGGAGGGCGGCGGAGGCGGCGACACCAAGCTCCCGGCCCGCGCGCTCGTCGGCTATCTGCACTCCAGCTTCGCCAACGGCTCCGGCTACACGCGGATGGCGGACGTGCCCGACTCCTGGGACGTCATCAACCTCGCCTTCGGCGAACCCACCTCCGTCACCTCCGGCGACATCCGCTTCTCGCTCTGCCCGGTCGCCGAGTGCCCGAACGTCGAGTCCGAGGCGGAGTTCAAGGCCGCGATCAAGGCCAAGCAGGCGGCGGGCAAGAAGGTGCTGATCTCCATCGGCGGCCAGAACGGACAGGTGCAGCTCGCCTCCACCGCCGCCCGGGACGCCTTCGTCACCTCGGTCTCGAAGATCATCGACACCTACGGTCTCGACGGCCTCGACATCGACTTCGAGGGCCACTCGCTCTCTCTCAACACCGGTGACACCGACTTCCGCAGCCCCACCTCACCGGTGATCGTCAACCTGATCTCCGCGGTGAAGTCGCTCAAGGCGAAGTACGGCTCCGACTTCGTCCTCACGATGGCGCCCGAGACCTTCTTCGTGCAGCTCGGCTACCAGTTCTACGGCTCCGGCCCCTGGGGCGGCCAGGACCCGCGCGCCGGCGCCTATCTGCCGGTCATCCACGCGCTGCGCGACGACCTGACCCTGCTGCACGTCCAGGACTACAACTCGGGCCCGATCATGGGCCTGGACAACCAGTACCACTCGATGGGCGGCGCGGACTTCCACATCGCGATGACCGACATGCTGCTCGCGGGCTTCCCGGTGGCGGGCGACACCGGCAAGGTCTTCCCGGGCCTGCGCCCCGACCAGGTCGCCATCGGCCTCCCGGCCTCCACCCAGGCGGGCAACGGCCACACCACCCCGGCCGAGGTCAACAAGGCGCTCGACTGCCTGATCAAGAAGACGTCCTGCGGCTCCTACCAGACCCACGGCACCTGGTCCGACCTGCGCGGCCTGATGACCTGGTCGATCAACTGGGACCGCTTCAACAATTGGGAGTTCAGCCGGAACTTCGACGGCTACTTCGGCAACTGACCGACCACAGGGGCGCCAGCACCAAGGGCCCCAGGCACCAACTGGCCAGCACGTCCAGCGGCCAGTGGTAGCCGTGCAGCACCAGACCGATGCCCGTCGCCGTGGTCAACAGGATCGCGGCGACGGGCATCGGTCTGG
>MUNB01000389.1 GCA_002154345.1 Streptomyces griseus | reverse complement strand
GCTGCCGGCCGTGCACGGCCGAGCCCAGCAGATAGCCGATGCTCCGGACCGGGTGGTCGATGTCGAAGGCGATGGAGACCAGACGGCCGCCGGGCGCCAACCGCCGCCGCAGCACGGGGTGTTCGGTGCCGACGGTGTCCATGATGACGTCGTAGCGGTCCAGGTCCGCCAGGGCGGTGGCCCGGTGGTCCAGCACCTCGTCAGCCCCCAACTCCCGCACGAAGTCAGCATTCTTGGCCCCTGCAAGCCCGGTGACATGCGCACCGAGGGCCTTCCCGAGCTGGACGGCGACACTGCCGACGCCGCCGGACGCCCCGCGCACGAGGAGGCGTTCACCCGCCCGCAGTCCGGCCTTGTCGCGCAGGGCGGTGAGGGAGGTGGTGCCTCCGGCGGGCAGTGAGGCGGCCTCGGTGAGGGTGACGTTCCCGGGGGCGTACGCGATCTGGCGCGGCCGGACGGAGACGTACTCGGCCGCGCTGCCGAAGGTGCGCCCCAGGATGCCCCACACCCGGTCACCCACGCGGAGCCCGGTGGCGTCCGGGTCCACCTCGGCGACCTCGCCCGCGAAGTCGAGCCCGGTCCGCTGCGGGAACCGGCGGCCGGTGACGAACCGGACCCGCCCGGCGCGCCCGTGCAGCTCACCGCCGTTGACGCTCGCCGCGTGCACCCGGACCAGCACCTCCCCGGGCTTGCGCACGGGCACCGGCACCCGGCCCTCGTAGAGGACCTCGGGCGGTCCGTAGCTGTCGTAGAGCGCGGCGCGCATGTCGTCGTTCACGGTGGGGGTCCTGTCTGTTCCGTGGTTCCGTCGATACGGGTGGTGAGTCCTGCTCCCACCCCTTCGTCCACCGTAGGCGGATAAACGGAAGACCCCCTCCATTTACCGTAAAGTGAGAGACATGCCAGTTCAGCCCTCTCACAACCCACCCTCGGCCACCCCGGACCCCGGCCCCGAGGCGCTACGGGCGGACGCCCGCGAGAACCGGGAACGCATCCTGCGGGCGGCCCGCGAGGCGTACGCGCTGCACGGCATCGACGTACCGATCAGCGCCATCGCCCGCCGGGCCGGCGTCGGGGTGGCCACCCTCTACCGCCGCTTCCCCACCCGCGACGCACTGATCACCGAGGCGTTCACGGAGCAGCTGACCGAGTGCGCCGGCGCACTGGACGAGGCCCTGGAGGACCCGGACCCCTGGCGCGGCCTCTGCACGGCGGTCCACAAGGTGTGCGCGATGCAGGCCACGGACCGGGGCTTCACCCACGCCTTCCTGGCCCGCTTCCCGGGCGACACGGCGTACGCCGGGGAGCGCGCCCGGGCGGAGGAGGGCCTGGCCCTGCTGGTCCGCCGGGCGAAGGAGGCGGGAGCACTGCGCCCGGACTTCGACGTCTCCGACGTGGTGCTGGCCCTGCTGGCGAACAACGGCGTGGCGACGGGGGCGGGCCCGGACGCCGCCGCCGCGTCGCGCCGACTGGTGGGCTACCTGCTGGAGTCGTTCCGTGCGACACCGTCCGCCGGGCCGCTCCCGCCGCCGGTGCGGCTGGAGCTGGAGCGGTTGGGCGGGGCTGGGTGAGGGGCCACGGATGAGAGGGGGCGGACGGGCTTCGGCCAGGACGGTGGGGAAACAGCTCAAAGAGCGTTTTGCCCCGGTGGGCGTTTGGCATTGCAGCGTTGCGTCGACCGCACATACCGCGCATACCGCGCATCTTCGGGCGCGACAGGTCCGGCAGAACACATGTGCGGCCTACAGATTTGTTGCGGACATTGGCTACTGGATGGCAGGAGAAGCGTCCGCGCGCCCGCGGCGGATCCTCGACCGTGTCTGCGGGGTCTGTGCCAGGGCGAGCCGGCGCAGGAGGCCGGCGTTCACGGTTCGAATCTCCAGGGCGAGTCCTCGCCGAGGAACGGCGACCCCGGGCGGGGTTTCCTGAACTGCCCGGTGCGCACCTCGCCGCGGACCCCGAGCCAGAGATAGATGCCGCTGCGCCACACGTCGTCGTGCTCTTCGGTGAGGAACACGACGGTGTCCGCGAGGGCGGGATCTCGGAAGCAGTAGACCTGCCAGGTGCTGCCGGCCGGGAAGCGATCGAGCCAGGAGTCGTCGACGTGATCGGCGAGGTGCACCTCGTGCTGCCTGCCGTCCGTGCCGCGGTATGTGACGTACAGGCCCGGCCGGCCGGTCATGAAGTCCGACTCCTCGTTGACCGTGACCATGGCGATGCGCGAGGTGCGATCCAGCGCGGGGAGCACCATGTTCCGGCCGCGGCGCGAGCTGTGTCCGATCGTGCCTGCCCAGTCGACGAGGTGGATGTCGTCGAGCGCATCGGGGCGCAATGTGTTGTGGCGGAACCGCACCGGTCCACCCACCCGGCGGTCGTGATGCTCACCCTCGAGGTGGAGCCGACGGCGCAGCACGGAGCTCTCGGCGACCGCCGCGCTGATGCGCAGGTCCCACCAGGTCAGGTCATCGCCGCTGCCCGGATGCTCGATCGCCCGGTCCACGGTGCCCACGGTCTCGTAACCATCGGCGAAGCAGGCGGCCTGCCGACGGGAGCTGCCGAGCACCCACGTCAGCGCCCCGATGCCGGCGACGCCGACCGCGGTACCCCAGATCCACCACAGCGGTCCGGCAGGATCGCCGTCCGTGACGCTGTGCCAGACCGCCACCCCGATGGAGGCGAACGAGGCCGGCAGGAGCAGGGTGATGCCCATCAGCGTCACCGCGATCCCCGCGGTTTCGATGCGGGACCAGCGCCGGATCCGCGCCCGGGTCTCCGGCGTGCGCGCCGCGGCCATCCACTCGGCCGTCTGCCCACTGGGCAGGAACAGGCTCTGCACGATGGTGTTCTCGCGCATGCTCATCGCGCGCTCCTCTCGGCATGACGGCGCGCCTTCGCGCGCATCCGCTGAAAGGCCTTTCCGTGCGGGACCGTCGTCACCATGGGGTGCGCGTCCTCGGGGTCCTTCGAGGCGGTGATCAGCACCCACTGGTGCGCGGCGAGCTCCTCGGAGGTTCCGAACCCCGAGATGAACGGGAGATACCAGCCGCCTTTCGCCTCCGTCCCGAAGAGCCGTTCCGCCGGGAGAATCTCGTCCAGACAGGAGGTATCGACGACGGTGACAGCCGTGATCCAGGTGCGGAGCGCCTGATGGATCCGCTCCGCGACTCGATGGTCGAGCCGGTGATCGAGCGCGATGAACGTAGGGGAGCTGTCCCCCTCGCCGCCGCTGCGGTCCCACGGAGCGCGGTGGAGGGTGCAGAGCACCCCGTGTCGGTAGATCCGCTCGTGGCTGGCCAGGTCTTCTCTCCGGATGTTCAATCGGTGCACCAGCACGCTGACCGAGACCAGCAGCCACACGAACGCCGCCACCCACAGCGCCCAGAAGAAGAACCCGTCCGGCCCTGCATCGCTCGAATCGCTGACGGTCAGGAACCAGAGAAGCCCGATCGCCGCCACCGGCAGGCACACCCAGAAGATCGGCGCGTGGATGAGCTGCGTACGGGCGAAGCTGTCCGAGTCCTCCCAGAGCCGGACCTCCTGGACCGATTCCGGCAGCGGTGTGTCCTCCGCGCGACGGATGACCGGGGCCGGACGGGACGTTGCCGCCCAGATGCCCTGTGGGTCGGCGGGGAACGAACGCCGCTCACCCCGCACCTCGCCGCCAAAAGGATCACGCTCGGTCTTGAACGCCATGATCCCGAGAAACGGAGAACCGGCCCGCGGCTCGGACCATCGCACGCGCTCGACGCGGGCACGCACCCCGTCGAGGTCGTAGCCCGCGCGCGGCACGTCGGTGAGTGAATCTGCGAGCAGGCACCGCATCGTCGCCCGGGCGCCCGGTACTGCGTCTGCGCGCAGTCGTGTCCGAGGGTTCTCGAAGCACCGCACGGAGACCTCGGCACCGACCGTGAAACGCGGCAGCTCGCTGCCCGGGATCACATCGGCGAGACAGGCCCTGATCCGCTCGCCCGCCTCCGTGGCGTATTCGACCTCGACCAACCAGGCATCGTGGATCAGCGAGCGCACATACGCCTCGTGCGCCGCCGCAGGCGCAAGACCTCGATACCAGTCGATGAGCCTGCCCATTGGTGAGGTGTGCCGACGGTTCCACACGGGAAGCGGCGCGGGATGGATGGCCTGCACGACCGCGGGAACGGGCTCAGCGGCGAGCCTGGGCAAAGGTTCACGGGTCGTCCCGCTCCGGTGAACGATCATGACGCGCGTGAGGATGAAGATCAGGAGAGCACCGACGCATCCGCCGACGACGAGCCACGCCCACCAGGGCAGGTCTTGCGAATCGGTGCAGCACGTCCAAGCTCTCGGATCCATCGCACTTCCCCCACCGTCTACCGTCTCCTGGAGGAACATCGCATCGTCGCGGTGCGGAGTTCAGCTTCGCGCTGCGGCCAGTCCACCCCTGTGGGAGGCGGAGCCGGGCGTCTTGACGCCCCTCTCGTCCCTCTTCACGATATCGGCCCGTCACTCCCGATCACAGAGTGCCGGGAGCAGTGGGCCGGCATGCGCGAACGGTTCACTGCTCGCCGACGACCACGGACGGCCGAAGGACACCGAAGGCAGCTGCTGCCAGGCGCAGCCCGACATGGCCACGAAGACGATCGCGGCCAACACCTCCCGGTCCCCGCGCGTGCGGGGATAGTCCCGCTTGCCCCCGCCCCCTGCCTCATACCAGCGCCGCGACCAGCAGCGTGAAGGCGGCGATCAGGACGGCGACGCGGATGTAGTGGTACCGGTCCCAGCGGTTCATCTGCTCCTTCCAGTCCGCGGGCCGGTTCTCCGGGGTCCACGTCTTGCCCAGGTTGTTGATCGGGACGAGCAGCAGGATCGACATGACCACGCTCACAAGCAGCAGCCCGCCCGCGGTGACGACCAGGCCGATGCCCTCCTCTCCCCATCCGGCTATGGCCCAGATCGCGCTCAGGACCATCGAGCCGATGTACCAGAACGGCATCACCGCCCCCAGCATCCGGCCCCCGTGGCTTCGGCCGAGCTGAGTGCTGTCGTCGGGCAGCGCGTCGAGGATCCGGTTGATGACGAAGGCGACGGAGAACTCCACCCCCACCAGCAGTCCGACGATCACGGTGGTGACGATCTCCAGTGCGTTGAGCATGATGACCCCTCCTGAAATCTAGCGGCGCTAGGTGATGAGGCAACGCTAGACCTACTGCCGCTCGATTGTCTAGCGGTGCTAGGGTCGAAGCATGTCGGTACAGGAACGCAAGGAGCGCGAACGGGCGAGCCGCGAGCGGCTCATCGTGGCGACGGCCCGCGAACTCGCCGAGCAGCAGGGCTGGGACGCGGTCACCACCCGCCGGCTCGCCGAGCGCATCGAATACAGCCAGCCCGTCCTCTACAGCCACTTCCGGGGCAAGCGCGAGATCATCGGCGCCGTCGCCCTCGAAGGCGCCGCCGAGATGGCCGGGGCGCTGCGGGCCGCGACCTCGGCCACGGCCACGGCCACGGCCGAGCCTCGCGCCCGGGTCGTCGCCCTCGCCCGCGCCTACCTCGATTTCGCCGCAGACAACCCGGCGGTCTACGACGCCATGTTCCAGCTCGACGGCGGCCTGGCGTTCGCGCAGGAGGACACCCCCGAGCCACTGAAGGACGCCTTCGCCGCCCTCCTGGAAACCCTCGGCGAGGTGGCCGGGGACGACGTTCACCCAGCACTGTTCACCGAACTGTTCTGGGCGTCCCTGCACGGGCTGGCCACCCTCACCCGGGCCGGACGGCTGCCGCCGGAGGACAGCGAGCTGAGGGTGGAACTACTGGTGGACCGGCTCGCCGTGGTCTGACACGCGCCGGCCCCGGGGTGCGCGCATGCGAGGCTCCACGCGGGGCCGGGCAGAGCCGCAGGGTGAACACGCGCCCCTCGGTAGAACACCAGCCCCCATTCGCACCTCCATTCACCAGTCCAAATCCCTTACTTGACACCGGTCTTGACCAGGTAGTCACTGGTAAGTTGGCCTGTTCACCCGGAGGAGGGGGCGACAGCATGGGCAGACCCTGGGAAGCTGATCCTGAAACCGGCTTCAAGAGACGTCTCGGAAAGTCGGCACTGGAGCTGGGCGCCACCAGCACCGGACCCGAATGCCCGGATATCTGGGAGCTGGAGAACGGCGACATCGCCGTGATCGGACGCGACCTCACCGACTCCCTCGGGACACGTCTGCCCGATGGTGTCTCCATCAGTCGCGATGAGCGCCTCGTAGTCATCCCCCGAAGGATGCTCATCGCGGCGAAGGCGGACATCCCTCATGAATGAGTACGTCTGAATGAGTGCGTCAATGAGTGCGTCAACGAGTGCATCACTGAACGCGTCAATGTTCGCGTGCTTCCGCAGCGGTGCCGGTGAAGTCCTCCAGAGGCCCGACTATCTCGCCGACTTCAGCCGGGTCCACGCGAGCGACATCCACCTCCTCGCCAAGCTTGAGCGGGGCCAGACCTTCAAGGAGCCGGGCACTCCCAGCTGGGAAGCCTTCGCTTCCGGGGACTGGGTGGAGGCTCTACGCCTGATCGAGGACGACCGGGAATCAGTCGCCGCGTACTTCCGTAACGCCTCTCAACGTGGCCTGACCTTCCGTCGGCTCCGTATCGTCGAGTACCCCGTAACTCCGTACCTCCAGTGGGAGATGAACGTCCTCCGGCTCAGGTCGGAACTGGGCGAAGAGATCCGTGTACTGGACGCCGGAACGATCTCCGACCTGGAACGGGACGAGCACGTGCCCGAGGTCGTCATCCTCGGCAGTTCCGTGATGTACGCCGTCATCTACGACGACGATCTGAAGGGCGCGGGGGCCCGGCGGTTCACCGATCCCGACCAGGTCCGGACAACGACCCGGGAGTTCGAGGCCCTGTATGCCCAGGGCGAGGAGTTCTCGGAGTTCTTCGAGCGGGAGATCGCGCCGCTCGAACCGCCCGCCCTCAACCGTCCGCCGACCGCAGCAGAAGGAGGCGCGTCATGAATGCGGAGTTGGTCGCACTCGCCCAGAGCGCCGGTACGACCCTCGTCGGCCTGATGGCGACCGACGCCTGGGAGCGCACCAGGGACGGAGTCGTCGCCTTCTGGCAGCGCGCCCGGCCCGAGCGCGCTGACGCGGTGGCCGCTGAACTCAGCAACACACGAGAAGACTTGGCTGCTGACACCGACACCGAAGGTGAACTGGCCGCCGAGTGGCAGGGCCGGATCCGGCGGCTGTTGACCGACCAGCCCCAGGTCGCCGAGGAGCTTCAACGACTGCTGGACGAACTGTCGCCCAGCACCTCGCCCGCCGCTTCCGCCTCCGTCACCCAACACGCCTCCGCCACCGGGCAGTCCAGGGTCTACCAGGCCGGTCGCGACTTGCACATCACCGAACCGTGAGCGGATCGACCGAGGGGCGGGCCGAGGACAACGGCCGGGTCTATCAGAGCCGTGGCGATCAGCACATCACCGAGCACCACCACCACGGCTCCCCGGCCCTCCCACCACCCCCGGGATCCGCGCCCGACTCCGTACGACAACCGGCAGTAGGACGCGCACCTGTGGTCCTGCGCGACCGGCTGGAGCTGATGACGCGACTGCGTACGGCTCTGGCGGACGGCGGGGCCGATCAGGTCTTCGTCCTCCACGGTCTGGGCGGATGCGGCAAGACCGCAGTCGCCTCGGAGATCTTCCGTATCGCCACGGTCGAGGGCGGCAGGATCGGCCTGTGGGTGAACGCTCCTGATCTGGCGTCACTCCGCGCGGGCATGCTCGCGGTCGCCGCCGACCGCGGTGCGGGCGAAGGCGAGCTCACCGCCGCGCGCAACGGACTGCGCGCGGCTTCGGACCTGGTGTGGGACCGGCTGGACCGGTCCGACCGGCCGTGGTTACTGGTGATCGACAACGCCGACGACCCGGCCGTCCTGCGCGAAGGCAACTGGCTGCGCACCAGTCCGGGCGGCATCACCCTGGTCACCACCCGGCAGGTCGCCTCCCACTGGTGGCCCGGTGCGACACTCCACCACGTCGGCGTACTGCCGCGGGAGGACGCGGCCCAAGTCCTCTGCGACCTGGCACCGGAGAGGGGCACGGCGGAGGAAGCGGCCGAGATCGCCGACCGGCTCGGCCGACTGCCGCTGGCGCTCACCCTCGCGGGCGGCTATCTGGCGCACCAGGTGATCAGCCCGTGGAGCATGGCGGAGTACGGGCAGGCCCTGGACCGGGGCAACGAGATGGATCCCATCGAACTCCTCGACCAAGGGGCCGCGTACAGCGGTGCCGACCCCTCGCGTCATCTCGCCAGCACCACCTGGGAACTGTCGCTGAACGCCCTGCACGCCCAAGGGTCACCGGAGGCCACGGCCCTGGTCCGGTTGCTCAGCTGCTGGTCCCACGATCCGCTGCCCCTTCATCTGCTGACCGGACCGGGCATCGATGCGGTGCTGCCCCGCGCCCGGGTGGAGTCGGCGCTCCGCGGGCTGCTCGATCACTCCCTCACCCGCCTGGTGCCCGGCCCGCCCCGCTGTCTGCGGACCCACGGCGTACTGCTGGAAAGCATCGCCCGGGGCACCCCGGCCGCACAGCGGGACCGACTCGTGAGCACCGCCGCCCAGCTGCTCGGCGCGGTCCTGCCGGACGTCACGCGGCCCTGGGCCCGTGAGGATCCACCGCTCGCTCCGTACGTACCGCACACCCTGGCGTTGCTGCGGCGGGCGACGCAGTGGGACGGGGTGGGGCAGGTGGCCGTGACACGGGTGCTGGAATGCACCTTGCGGCTGGCGGTCGCGCTCCATCGCGCCGGGGATTACGCGTCCGCCCTGTCGGTGGCCCAGGACGCGGTGGCACACGGGACGGACGCGCTGGAGGCGAACCACCCTGCGGTGATCGCCATCCGCCAGCGTGCCGGCCGGACCCTCTACCGGCTCGGGCGGTACGAGGAGGCGGAGGAGACCCATCGCCGCGCCCTGGCGGACTGCACCACGGTGTTCGGTGCGCATGCCGTCGAAACGCTGGAGAGCTGTGCGGGGCTGTCACCGGTGCTCGCCTGGGTCCGCGATCAGAAGGACGAGGCAGTGGCGTTGGCGCGGCGGGCGGTCGAGGGCCGGAGCGCCGCGCTCGGCTCGACGCATCCTTCCACGCTCATCGCGCGGACGTATCTGCTGGAGTTCACCGCCGGTCCGGAGACGGACCCGGGCCCCGGAGCCGAGTTGGTGGCGGACTGCCACGGAGCGGTCGGTCCCGGGCACCCCATCACCTTGGACGCCGAGCTGAACCACGGCTTCGCCCTGGCCACCGCCGGCCGTCAAAGCCGGGCGCTGCCCCTGGTGCGCACCGTGGTCGCGGGCTCCGAGCACACCTACGGAATCGACCATCCGAAGACCCTCGCCGCGCGCTCTCTGCTGAGCCGCGTTCTCGGCGAACTCGGCCTGTTCGACGAGGCGGTGGAGCAGGCGGAGCTGGTGGCGGATGCCCGGACGCGCGTGCTGGGGGCCGAACACCCCTGGACAGGATGGTCGTTGGAACGCCTCGCGGAGCGGCAGCGCGCCCGCGACGACGGGCACGGCACCGGCGGTGGGGCGTAGAGGCAAGCGATGAATACCGCCTCGCCCACCGGCGTACACGCAGGTGCCCTCACCCCGCCCACCTCCCCGTCAGGAACGTCAGCGCGACGATCGTCGTCACCGGCGCGGCCACGCACAGGTACGCCGTCGTGAACCACGGCCGCCGCAGGCTCACCGCCGCCAGGCCGATCCACAGCGGCCACCACAGCAGCGTCGCGCGCGGAACGGACGTGTACCAGTACGAGGTGCCCAGCGCCCACAGGCTGAGCGCCACGTACACCGCCTCGGGCCAGCGACGGCGGCGCAGGAGGATCGCCACCAGCGCCAGGCCCACCAGCATCGCCGCCAACTCGGCCTGGAACATGGCCGCGTAGCCCGTCGACTGCGTACCCTCGAACGCCCCGCGCCACGTGTTCGTCCACGCCTCCCACGGGGTGTGGAACGTGCGGTACCAGCCCCGCTCCTGCGCGTGCTTCCACGCCATCCAGTCGCCGGTGTGCGCGTGCAGATAGCAGCTGTACGCGGCCGGGGGCAGCGCCGGAAGCAGCGTCCAGCCCGCCGCCCGCCAGTGCCTCCCCGTCCGGGCGGACAGCACGAACAGCAGCCCGATCGCGGCGGCGAGGAACAGGCCGCTGACGCGCACCGTCGTCGCCGCCGTCGTCAGTACGGCGGCGAGCGCCCACCGGTGCCGCATCGCCGCAAGCCACGCGGGCAGGGCGAACGCGATGAACAGCGCCTCCGTGTAACCGGCGGCCAGGAACACCGCGCACGGCGAGAGCAGGAAGAGGACAGCCGTACGGCGGCCCGCCACGTCCTCCGGCAGATACGCCCGCGCGATACGGGCCAGGGCCAGCACCGCCACCGCACCCGCGATGAACGAGATCAGCAGCCCGGCCGCCGTCCAGTCCGGGACGACCGTGTGCACGGCGCGCAGGAGGAAGGGGTAGCCCGGGAAGAACGCCTCACGGTTGTCCCAGCCGCTCGTCCACGGGCCCGTACCGGCCGGGAAGTAGCCGTCGCGCGCTATGTGGAGGTAGTGGTTCGCGTCCCACTGCTGGAAGGGCGCGAGGACGGGTGCCGCCTCCCGTGTTCCGGGGTGGGACGGGAACAGCCAGCGGGCGAGGTGGGCCGTGATCCACAGGGATATGCGGGTCAGGAGGTACAGCCACAGGACGCTGCGGTCGGCGGGCGTCAGGCGCGCGGCCGCACGGCGGATCCGGCCCGCCGCCCGGGGCTCGGGCGGCGGGGCCTCGGC
>MUNB01000388.1:1848-2591 GCA_002154345.1 Streptomyces griseus | reverse complement strand
CCAACTTCGAGGACCGTGAGGTCGTCATCCGCTGCTTCACGATCATGGGCGGCCTCCATGTGACCGCGCCGCCGGAACTGAACGTCGAGGTCCGGGGCATCGGCATCATGGGCGGCTTCGGCGAGGGCCCCAACGAGGACGGCGAGATCGCCCCCGACTCCCCGCATGTGCGGATCACCGGCTTCGCCCTGATGGGCGGCGTCGGCGTGGAGCGCAAGCGGACGAAGGCGGAGCGCCGCCCATCAGGGCGAAGCCGGTGATCCGCACATGCGGGGAGTCGGGGGCGATCTCGCCGTCCTCGTTGGGGCCCTCGCCGAAGCCGCCCATGATGCCGATGCCCCGGACCTCGACGTTCAGTTCCGGCGGCGCGGTCACATGGAGGCCGCCCATGATCGTGAAGCAGCGGATGACGACCTCACGGTCCTCGAAGTTGGCCTCGCGCAGATCGATCTCGCCGCCGCCCCACATCGCGAACGCGGTGAACTTCCGGGCCACCGTCCAGCGGCCCTTCCGGTTGAACCCGCCCCAGAAGGCGAACGCCCCCTTCGATGTGGCGTTGCCGCCGATGCGCGCGGGCCAGTTCGCCGCGGAGCCCCGCNNGACCGGGGCGACCGCCGATCCCGGTGCCGGAAGGTCCTGGACCAGCGGCTCCAACTCCCCGTGCGTACGGGCCTTGTAGGCCGTTTCGAGGCGCTGGTCGAACTCGTCCATATCCAGTCGGCCCTCGGCCACGGCCTCGCGCA
>MUNB01000388.1:1123-1807 GCA_002154345.1 Streptomyces griseus | reverse complement strand
GCGCCCCGGCAGGCCCCGCTGCCCTCCCGTGCGTGCCCGTCAGGGCGCGGACTCGTACATCCTCGCGATCACGGCCTCGATGTCCGGCTCCCGCACCGACAGGTCGACCAGCGGGTACTCCGCGGCGATCCGCGCCACCAGCGGGGCCGCCGACACCGCGGCGGGGAACGCCAGCCACTGGCGCGGGCCCTCCACCTTGACCGCCCGCAGCGCCGGGGTCCCGCCCGCCGCCTCCGGCGCCAGCACGATCGCGGGGAGTTCGCGCTCCAGGTCCACCACGAGCATGCGTTCGCTCTCCCCGGCCTCGTGGAGACCGGCGACCGAACCGTCGTACATCAGCCGGCCGTGGTCGATCACCATCACCCGGTTGCACAGCTGCTCGATGTCGGTGAGGTCGTGCGTCGTCAGCAGGACCGTCGTCCCGCGCTCGGCGTTCAACTCCTTGAGGAACTGCCGCACTTTGGCCTTGGAGATCACGTCCAGGCCGATCGTCGGCTCGTCCAGGTACAGCACCTCCGGATCGTGCAGCAGCGCCGCCGCAATGTCGCCGCGCATCCGCTGTCCGAGCGAGAGCTGCCGGACGGGGACGTCCAACAGCTCGCCCAGGTCGAGGAGTTCGACACAGCGGTCCAGGTTCTCGCGGTAACGCCGGTCGGGAATGCGGTACATGCGGTGCATCAGCCG
>MUNB01000388.1:848-1052 GCA_002154345.1 Streptomyces griseus | reverse complement strand
TGCCGGCCCCGTTCGGGCCGATGTAGCCGACCATCTCGCCGCGCGCGACCCGGAAGCTGATCCCGTCCACGGCCCGGACCTCGTGCCGTTCCCTGCGCACCAGGCCGGCCTTCCGGCGGACCTGGAACACCTTCTCGACGCCGTCGAGGGTGATGAAGCCGTCGTCCGCCATGCCCGTGCTCTCCCGCGTAGTCCCGGCCGACC
>MUNB01000388.1:0-778 GCA_002154345.1 Streptomyces griseus | reverse complement strand
TTCGCGAAGATCGTGGGCGGGTACTGGAGCAGCGTCGTCCCGCCGTACGTGAAGGAGTTCTGCACCTCCGAGGCGTCCTGCGCGACGAACTGGAACGCCGCCCCCATGACGAAGATCGCCCCGAAGATCGCCGCTCCGCTCACCACCATCATCGGCAGCATCAGCACCTTCAGCGGCGTCCACGCGATGTCCAGCGAGAGCAGCGCGTAGCCGAGCACCAGCAGCCCCTGCGTGATCCGCCCCAGCCGACGCAGCGCGAACCGGTCCGCCGCCACCTGCGCCAGCACCGGCACCGGCCGCACCAGCAGGGTGTCGAGCGTGCCGTCGCGCACCCGGCGGCCCACCCGGTCCATCGAGCCCAGCAGCAGATCGCTCAGCCCGAACGCCGTCGCCGACACCCCGTAGAGCAGGGCGATCTCCGCCAGCGTGTAGCCGCCCAACGCGTCGACGTGCGAGAACATCAGCAGGATCGTCACGAAGTCGAAGGCCGTCACCGCGAGGTTCCCGAACGTCGTCATGGCGAACGAGGCCCGGTACGCCATCGTCGAACGCACCCACATCGCCATGATCAGCCCGTACGCCCGGACGCCCTCCAGCAGCCGCGGCCGCTCCTCGAACGCGAAGCCGCCCGGTTCCGGGGCCTGTTCCCCGCCGGTCCGCACCACCACCGTGTCAGCCACCCTGCACCACCACCCTCCTGGTCGCCGCGGTCTGCAGCAGCCGGCCCGCCAGCAGCAGCACCACCGCCCAGCCGCCCTGGAACGCGTACGCCTCCACC
>MUNB01000387.1 GCA_002154345.1 Streptomyces griseus | reverse complement strand
CACGCTCTCCACGGGCGACATCCTCCCCGCGGGCCAGACGGTGACCTGCCCGGCCCCGGTGGCCGAACTGCTCCAGGCGGTCCGCGACTACCCCCTCCCCGCTCTCCCGAAGGACGCCCCCGAGGACGACTGGCTGCTGCCGGGCGGGCCCGAGGGCGCGGGGGAGCCGGGGGCGGTGCGCCGGGGCGTGGGCTACGGCCTCGGCATGGTCCACATGCTCGGCGCCGAGGGCACGGACGAGGTCTCCACGGCCACGGTCCGGGTCCACGACGGTGTGGCCACCGTCATCTGCGCGGCGGTCGAAACAGGCCAGGGCTTCACGACCCTCGCCCGCCAGATCGTCCAGGAGACCCTGGGCGTCGAGGAGGTCCACGTAGCGGCGGTGGACACCGACCAGCCCCCGGCGGGCCCGGCGACGCACGGCCGCCACACCTGGGTGTCGGGCGGGGCGGTGGAACGGGCGGCGAAGATGGTCCGCACCCAGCTCCTCCAGCCGCTGGCGCACAAGTTCGGCATGTCCACGGAGCTGCTCCAGATCGCCGACGGCAAGATCACCTCGTACGACGGCGTGCTCTCCACCACCGTCACGGAAGCACTGGACGGCAAGGAACTCTGGGCCACCGCCCAGTGCCGCCCGCACCCCACGGAACCACTGGACGAGTCGGGCCAGGGCGACGCGTTCGTCGGCCTCGCGTTCTGCGCGGTACGGGCGGTGGTGGACGTCGACATCGAGCTCGGCTCGGTCCGCGTGGTCGAGATGGCGGTGGCCCAGGACGTGGGCCGTGTCCTCAACCCCGCCCAGCTGGCGATCCGCATCGAGGCGGGCATCACCCAGGGCATCGGCGCGGCCCTCACGGAGAACCTGCGCACCGCGAGAGGCCTGATCCGCCACCCCGACCTGACCGGCTACGCACTCCCGACCTCGCTGGACGCCCCCGACATCCGCATCGTGAAACTGGTCGAGGAACGCGACGTGGTGGCCCCGTTCGGCGCGAAACCGGCCTCGGCGGTCCCGGTCGTCACGGCCCCCGCGGCGGTCGCCTCGGCGGTCCGCTCCGCAACGGGCCGCCCGGTGAACCGACTCCCCATCAGGCCCCAGGCGGCGGTGGCAACACCCAAGCCCTGACTGGCTCGTTACCGCCGTCGGACCGGTGTGACGCGCATTGCACGTGCAATCAAAGGGTGCGAGCTGTCACCGATGCTGGCTACAGTGATCCTCGAAGCTGTACCAGCAGGACAACGGGGAGGGTGTTGTGGCGACGGGAGAGGGCTCCGAAGGGGCCGGCTCCTCCGGGGGGCTCTTCGGGGGATTCATTGGGGGCGCCGTCGCTGCGGCGCAAAGTGCGGTCGCAGAGCTTTACACCGAGCTGGAGTCCTTCACCAAGTTCCGGGACCGCATCGACGAGATCCTCGTCGACCTGAAGGCATCACCGGCGGACGCCAAGAAGCTGGGCGAGATCTCCATCAAGGACAGCCAGTTCGGCGACGTCTCCTGGCCGGAGGCGAAGGGCATGTTCGCCTCGTACGAGAAGGTCGTCGGCGAGCTGGAGACCCTGTCGAAGCTCCTCTCGGACTCCATCGAGGGCATGAGCATCGCGGTCCTGGCCTCGCACAAGGGCTACGACAACATGGACCAGGACATCCGCGAACGCATGCTCGCCATCAAGTCTGGTGTGGAGGAGCACTATCCGAAGCCGGACAAGGCGGAAGCGCCTGTGACCAAGCAGAGCGGTGACCGGCCGGCGGAGGTTCCGTCGTCCAGCGGTGACACCTCGGGCACAGACGGTCTTTCATGGGAATAGTGATCACGGGTACGGCACCGGACCGGATGGGGGAGCGGGATGGCTAGCAAGTTCGAAGGCATGACCCACGAAGAAATGCTGAAGTGGCTGGACCAGGCCAACAGCGGTGCGGTGCGTGGGGCCGCGGATCGGCTGAAGTCTGCGGCCGAGGAGATCCACAAGATCGCCGAGGAGCTGAAGGTCCGTCCTCAGATCGTGCAGTGGAAGGGCGACGGCAGCGACGCGTTCCGCACCTGGACGGCGAACCTGGCAAACGAGACTCTGCGCCTCGGCGAATACAGCGCGGGCGCGGCCAAGTGGCTCACACAGGCGTCCCACGCGATCACCCATGCCAAGACCACCATCCCCCGCACCATCCACAAGGGCGCCGAGGCGAACCTCGAAGCGGCGCTGGAGGCTAGGAACGACCCGGACGCCGCAGCCATCGCGAAGAAGGCGGAGGCCCAGATCGCGGCCAACGACTCCGCCCGCCACGAGGCTGCGCAGCGCATGAAGGCTCTGTCGGAGGCGTACAACCAGTCCACGATGGAGATGGACCGGTTGGAAAAGCCCACGTTCCCGCCTCCGCCGATGGCGATCGTGCCGAGGGACGAGAGCAACGTCGACGGTGTGAGGAGCATTGGTTCAGCCACGCCGGGCGGTAGCGGTTCCTCATCGAGTGGCGAGACGTTGGGCCCCGTATCTGGTACCGACAGGAGTGGTACTCGAGGTGCTCCAGAAGTAAATGCGATCAGGCCCCCTGCGCCGACGCCGCCGGTGGTTCCGCCGGTCGAGATGGGCATCAACAGCGTTGCGACACTTCCCGACGCGCCTGCACTGCCGCCAGCGAATCCAGTTCAAGGGCAGCCTGGTGGCGGAAGGCCCGATGTTGGCCTTCCGCCTGTTGTAGGTGGAGCTCCGCCCATTCTTAACAAGGGTGTCGTTCCGCTGCCGTCGACGAACGGCTCAGGACGGTCGGTAAGTGCTGTACGGCCTTCTCTGGCCATGCCAGGTCCCAACGGTCCTGGTACCGGGCAAGTCGGACGCCCCTCTCCGGCCAACGGTATCGTCGGCGGCCGGCCTGCCCCGCAGGCCACGGGGCGGCCGGTAGGCGGCCTGCCGCGCGGACTGGTGGTCGGCGGCGAAGGCGCTCACGGTGGTCGTGCACCGATGACGCACGCGCCGGGAGGTGCAGTTGGAAGCGGGCAGAGCGGCATCGTGGGCGGACGCCGACTCGCCGGCGAAGCAGGCGGAATGGTGGGCGGCCGCCCACAGCAGCCCGGCCAGACCGGCGCACGGCCATTCACGCCCGGAGGAACCGGACTTGTGCGAGGAGCGGCGTCAGGCGAGGGCGCACGCGGCACGGGTGCGATGGGACGAGGTGCCGCGGGCTCGCAACGTGCTGGTGGCCCACGTCGGGATGAGGGCAGCGAGAGGCCTGACTATCTGACGGAGGACGAAGAGACGTGGCAGCAGGGGGCCCGGCGCGTAGTGCCACCAGTTATCGACTGACCAACACCTGGTAAGGGAAACGCATGCCCATCGGTAGTCAGCGAAAAGTGCCCACCCACGCCGTTCTCGTATCGGTGATCGGACTGTTGGTGGGTATCGCCACACCGGCTCATGCGGATTCCATGAGGTCGATGCAGTGGCACCTCGATGCCATGAAGGCAGAAGAGATGTGGGCCATGAGCACCGGGGTGGGTGTCACGGTCGCGGTGATTGATACCGGTGTCGATGACTCTGTCCCTGACCTGCAAGGCCGTGTGCTTACGGGCAAGGACTTGGCTTTGAGTGCCCCGGGAGACGAGCGCACCGATCCGGACGGTCACGGCACCCGGATGGCCGCATTGATCGCTGGAACAGGCAAGGGGGACGGGGGAGGCGGGGCTTTTGGACTGGCGCCGGGAGCGAAGATCCTACCGATTCGAATGACCCCTGGAGAGAAGCTGAATACCCAGGCAGACGGGTTGAGAGAATTCAATAGATCTGTGCCGGAAGGAATTCGGTACGCTGCCGATTCCGGTGCGAAGGTTATCAATATCTCTCAGGCTGTTGAGGAGGGTTCGCGGAACCTCGACGAGGCTGTGAAGTACGCCCTAAGTAAGGGGTCTCTGATCTTTGCTGGTGTCGGAAACGATGCAGAAAAGGGAAACAAAACCATGTACCCGGCATCCACCCCAGGTGTGGTGGGTGTCGGCGCGATCGGTAGAGACCTCAAGAAGGCCGATTTCTCTCACTACGGGCCTCAGGTGGATCTGTCCGCTCCGGGCGAAGACATGGTTCAGGCCTGTACTAGCAAGACCGGCTTCTGCGAGTCCTACGGCACCAGCGCCTCCACCGCCATCGCCTCCGCCTCCGCCGCCCTGATCTGGTCCAAGTACCCGGACTGGACGAACAACCAGGTCCTCCGGGTCATGCTCGATACGGCTGGTGGCCCGACCAGCGGCGCCAAGCGCAACGACTACGTCGGTTACGGAGCAGTGCGTCCGGGGGCGGCGTTGACGAAGCCCGGCGACCCCGGTCCGGCCGATGAGTATCCTCTTCCGGACCTGGCCGAGGCGGAGGCCGCAGCGAAGGAGAAGCCCTCCGCAGAGTCGTCCAAGGCTGCTGATAGCTCGGCGAGGCCTCTAGACCCTGCAACGTCCGCCTCGGGTGACGGTGATGGTGGTGACACAGGCCTCTGGGTCGGCCTTGGTGTCGGGGCAGTGGCCCTGGCGGGTGTCGTGGGTGCCGTGTTGGTCACCCGGCGCCGGCGCGCTGTGGCCGCTGCTGCAAGCATTCCGCAGGCCTATCAGCAGCCGTATCCACACCCGCAGCACCCCCAACCGCCGCATTCTGCCTACGGCTCACCGCCGAACAGCCCGTACTCCGATGCGTCCTACGGGCCTCCACCCGGCCAAGGGCCAGGCTCCGTCGGCTGAAGAGCTGCACCAGCCCTCGCGCAGGCGGTGTGGTAGGAGGCTGTGGGTTCCGTAACCTGCTCGTGCCTCAAACGAGGGTGCAGGCGAGAGGCCTGTTCGAGTGCAGCGGAGGACGAAGTGATTCTGCAGCGGAGCGCCTGATGTGTCGTGCCGTCGGTCATCGACTGACCAACACCTGTTAAGGGAACCGTATGCCTACCGGCAGCCGCCGCAGAATCCATGTCCCTGTCGTACTGGCCTCGCTGGTCGGGCTGCTGGTAGGAATTGCCGCACCTGCTCGCGCGGATTCGATCAGGTCCAAGCAGTGGCATCTTGACGTTATGAAAGCGGAGGAGATGTGGGCTTCCAGTACGGGAGAAGGAGTCACCGTTGCCGTGATCGACACCGGTGTCGATGATTCCAACCCCGACCTGCGAGGGCGTGTCCTCAAGGGGAAAGACTTGGCGGAAAGCACTCCGGGGGACGAGCGCACCGACACTGACGGTCACGGTACTCGTATGGCCGTGTTGATCGCCGGCACAGGCGAAAGGGATGGAGGTCAGGGGGCGTTCGGGCTTGCCCCAGGGGTAAAGATTTTGCCGATTCGTCTCAGTCAGAAAGCGAACAACGAGGCGGAATCACTGAAGATTTTCAATAAGTCGACACCTGAGGCTATCCGGTTCGCCGTGGACTCTGGTGCGAAAGTGATTAATATTTCGATGGCCGTTGAACGGGGGTCGCGAAATCTTGACGAGTCTGTCGCGTACGCTTTGAGTAAAGGCTCTCTTGTGTTCGCGGGTGTTGGGAACGATGCTGACAAAGGAAACAAGTTCATGTTTCCTGCGGCTACACCTGGAGTAGTCGGCGTCGGCGCAGTGGGCCGCGACTTCGCGAGATCCGATTTCTCACACTACGGACCCCAAGTCGACCTGGCCGCGCCAGGCGAGGAGATGGTTCACGCCTGCGGCGGTGGAACTGGTCTGTGCGAGGGTAATGGCACCAGTGGTGCAACGGCTCTCGCCTCTGCCTCGGCGGCCCTGATCTGGTCCAAGCACCCGAACTGGACGAACAACCAGGTCCTGCGGGTCATGCTGAACACCGCAGGCGGCCCCGTCAGCGGCAAGAAGCGGTCCGACGGGATCGGCTACGGAATCGTTCGACCTCGTATCGCGCTCAAGACTCCCGGGGACCCTGGGCCCGCCGATGTGTACCCGCTTCCGGATCTCGCCGCAGCGGCGTCCGAGGCGCCTTCACCGCAGCCGTCCAAGGCTGGGGGCGGTGCCGATCAGAGCGAGGCGCCTGCCGCCGCGGCTGCGGACGGAGGCGGCAATAGCGCTCTCTGGATTGGCCTGGGGGTTGCCGCGGCAGCCCTGGTCGGCGGCGGCGTGACAGCAGTGGTGCTCCGCTCCCGTCGGCGAAAGGCCGTTGCCGCACAGGCTCCGCCGGCGTATCAGCCTCCGTACGGGTATGTGCAGCCGCAGTTCCAGCCGCCGTATCCGCCAACAGCTCCCCCTCCTGGTGCGCCAGAGAACACCTCGCACTAGGTAGTCGGTCTCACGATCGCGCCAGCCATGGCGTGAAATGGCTGCCCGGCGCCCCAAAAGGCTAGCTAGCCGCGTTCGTGCGCTACTTTTCGGTGTTCCGCGGCAGGGGCGCAGAGATGTCTTGTTTTGATGCCGCTCCGTGAATTCCGACGGCTAGTGTTGGTGCCTTGAGTCAGTGAATCTGTCCAAGGCCTCGGCCGCTTGAGTAGATCATCACGGGGAATCCATGACGTTTGATGCGGAATGGGCGGGACTTCGTACGGAGTCGACCCAGAGGGTTGATATGCGCCTCAATGGCGTACCTGCCGAACCAGGAACTCCGAAAGGCCCGTCACAGGCTGACCTTGCCGTCAACGATGACGACCTGGGTGCGATCGGGCATGACGCGTACGAACTGCGCACGCGGCTGTCGAAGGACGGCGATCACGCCAGGCCCACGACCTTCGACGCGGCCATCGCGCTCACCAATGGCAACTTCGTGAGCGGATCCGGTCTGCTGAAGGTTAACGACCGCTGGCAGACGCACCTCAAGACGCTCCTCGATGCCTGCGCACAGATCTCGAACCACCTCGACTACTCCAAGGCCGCCCATCACAAGGACGACGTTCAGATCGTCGGCGACCTGCTCAGCGTGTCGAAGCTCAACGAGTATCTGAAGTAAGCCACGGGGGAATTGGCGTGTTGAAGTACGAGGACATCATCGACGCACCACTCGGCAAGCTGAAGAAGGCTGCCGACGACTGGTCGGAGATGGTCACCAAGCTGCAATGCCTGGCTGAGGTGGCCAATAGGGCATAATTGCAACAGTGGCGCCACGGCCACGGGCCGGTCGATGAAGGTCGATTGATACTGATGGTGAATCGCTCATTACCTGTGCTAGTGATGTTCGGCTCTGTTCTGTGTTCTCTGGTATTGGTCGGGTGTACGGAAAACTCCGAGGTGGACAAGGAATCGAAAAGTCTCAAGGGCCTGCAAGTCTATGATCAGTTCCTGGGGGCGGAAAATGTCCGCAAGGCGGTCGATTCAGTGGACGGAGGTGACGTGAACGCCACGGCGCGCAATCTCCCGGCTCAGCTGGCAGCGGCACTGACCCGCGAGGCCGAGAAGTGGTCAATCGATGATTTGCTTTACCACCCGTACAGTGCCTGCCGTCTTGACATTCCAGCTGACGGCGGTGGCACGCATGTGATCCAGGCGCAGGTCAAGTGGTCGGCACTCACCGTCGATTCGATGAGCGAGCCGAAGTACGCGAAGAGTTGGCGACAGGTGAACGACCAGGTGTTCGTCGAGCCTCAAGCCGGGCAGCCCATCATGAGACTCCTCGTCGCATGCGGTGTCCCCGGTGCCGCACCGGAGCAGGAAGCGGAGCTTCCTCTGCAGATGACGATCATGGATCCAGGGCTGGCGGTCGAGCAGCGCCAGGCCCTGCTGTCGACGTTTGCGCGAACCCTGGTCGATGAACTGGCCTGCACCGGAGATCCGGTTGTGCCGGCCCAGTTGATCCGCTGACCCTGGATATCGAGGTCTATGACGGGATCGGGAAATCTGCTGCCGACGGCCAAGAAGCGGGAGGGGGCGAGGAAGTTGCACAAGAGAGACCGGCTGACACTCATTGCGGCCCTGCTCGTCGGTGGTCTGCTCGCAGGCTGTTCCGGGGGTGATGACCGAGCCGACTCGCCACAGCTGCGACGATGTAAGAATTTGCTCGGTTCCGGCAACGTGGATTCCGCCGTCGATGCAATAGGTAGCAGCGATGTAAAGGCGAGTGGGACGCCTCAGGCCGACGTGCTGGCCGGCCTCCTCGTGAAGGAGGCCAAGCGGTGGCAGAAGTCCGACTTGCTGCACACCGCTTACACCGCTTGTCGTATGAGTGCATTCGAAGGTGACCGGATCATCGGCACCGTCGATGTATCAGTGAAGTGGTCCGTGCTCTCACTGAAGATGATGGACAGCCCGCAGATCAGTCGGACCTGGCGCCGGGTGAACGACTCGCTTTTCTTGGCACCGGAAGCAAGCCCGGCACGCATGCAGCTGCTTGCGGTTTGCGCCGTACCCGGTGCCGTCGCCTCCCAGCCGTTGGATCTGCCGCTCCAGTTCGAGGTGGCGGCGAAGGACTTGAGAACGGAACTCCGCTGGGAACTGCTCAGTACGTTCGCTCGGTCGGTCGTGGAAGCGATGGATTGCACGAAGCCTCCTGTCATTCCCTCCGCGCTCCCGGCAGGAGCATGAGCAGGACCTCTAGCCGTGGCCGCCTCGGTTTTGCCGGCGCGGTCATCGCGGGTTCCCTGCCAGCAGGCGCGGTCAGCTGCGCGGACGTGAGGGCACTGGCGCAGCGCATGACCCGTCCACGGGGCCGATGGAACTCTGCGGCGGCAACGAGATCTCAGCCGAGGCGGGCAGGGCGCTGAAGGTGATCACGGGGGGCGTCCCGGTGGGGGAGCGCGCCCTGGCCGCCGGCTCCGTCCAATTCGCCGCCGCAGCGAGAAGTTGCCGGGCTCCCAACCGGCTCACATCGATATCAATGTGGAGCGCTGGTCGCCCGAGGACCCCGAAGGTGATCCGGAGAAGTTGAAGGACGCCTACGCGACCGTCGCCCATTCCTTCGCCCTCGCCATGGCGAAGGAGCTGGGCTGCGAGAACGACGGTGGGCTGGAGGCCCGGCCGGTACTCGATCCCGTGTGACGAGGAGTGTGGCGGCGGGGCGGTGGCCGGTACCGTAACCGTTGACCAGGGGGAGGTGCCGGGGTGATTTCCGAGCCGGAGTTGGTGGGGGA
>MUNB01000386.1 GCA_002154345.1 Streptomyces griseus | reverse complement strand
CGCCGCCTGGCGCGAGGCCCTGACAGGCGCGGACGACACGGCCCTCGACACCGTCGGGTACAGCACGTATCCGAACGGCAGCGACGCCGAGGACCCGTTCGTCGACATCGTCTGGTGGGTCAACCAGGAGGTGCTGCACCACGGCGCCGAGATCGCCCTGCTCCGCGATCTGTACCGCGCCCGGCCGTCCTGAGCGACGCCCCGGCGACCATCGCCGTGACGGCCCCGACGGTCGCCGCGGTCGCCGCTCGGGGCCGCCCGCCATATGATTCAGGGACCGAACGCACCGCGGAGCGGCACATGAACCGGCGTCGGAGTCACCGCTCGGCCAGCGCCGAAGACCTGCTCAACACCTTGCAGGACCTCACCGCCCGCGCTCGGCGCGAAGTGGAGTTCCATCAGGCCAGGGTGGAGCTGGCGCAGGCGCTCCAGCGCGACATGCTCCCGGCAACCCTGCCCACGCTGCCCGGCCTCCAGGCCGCGGCCCGCTACGCACCCGCCCGCCACGGTCTGGACATCGGCGGCGACTGGTACGACGGTTTCCCGCTCGCGGACGGGGCGCTCGGTTTCGCCATCGGCGACGTACAGGGGCATGACGTCGAGGCGGCCGCCTTCATGGGACAGGTCCGCATCGCGATGCGCGCCATCGCGGGCACGGCGTCCGATCCGGGCGAGGTCCTGGGCCGGACGAACGATCTGCTGCTGTCCGTGGACTCGGGACTCTTCGCGACCTGCACCTTCATGCGGCTGGACCCGACGACCTGGGAGCTGCACAGCGCCCGGGCCGGGCACGTGGCGTGCGTCTGGGCCACCACGGAGGGCCGGTCCGGCATCACGGAGGACCCGGGCGGCATGCCGCTGGGCATCGAGCCCGGCGAGTGCTACCCCGTCACGCGGCGCACTCTCGACTCCGACGGGGCGATCGTGCTGCTCACCGACGGGGTCGTCGAGGGGCCGTCACTTCTGATCGAGGACGGTCTCGAACGGGTCCGGCAGCTGGTCGCCGCGCACAGCGGGGCGAGCGCGGCGCAGCTGGCCGACGAGGTGCTGGGCGCGGCGGAGGTGACGGGGCACGAGGACGACGCCGCCGTACTGGTCCTGCGGCACGCCGCCTCGGGGCGCGGCCCGCGGTGACGCCGGGCCGTACCGCGCGTGTCACCTGCCGAGTCCCGTCACGGTCGGTGTCTGATGAGTGGTGTGATCCGCAGCAAGGAAGCCAGACGTCGGGCCGTGTACGTGGCGCAGGTCCTGGGCGTGGCCGGCGCCTACTACCTGTCGGGGCGGCTCGGGCTGATGCGCCAGGTCGTGGTGGACGGCGCGGTCGTCACACCGCTGTGGCCGCCCACCGGCATCGCGCTGGCCGCGCTGCTGTGCCTGGGCGCCCGGGTCTGGCCGGGGATCGCGCTGGGCACGCTGGTCACGGTCTCCGAGATCGGCGACGCGTTCACGGTGAGCCGTCTGGCCATCATGTTCGGCAACACGATCGCGCCGCTCGCCTCGTACGCCCTGCTGCGGAAGGTGGGCTTCCGCAGTGAGCTGGTCCGGCTGCGTGACGGAGTCTGTCTGGTCTTCCTCGGCGCGTTCGCGGGGATGCTGATCAGTGCCACCCTCGGCAGTTTCACGCTGCTGCTCGACGACAAGGTTCCGCCGGGACGGTTCTGGCTGGTCTGGTCGTCCTGGTGGGCGGGCGACGCGATGGGGGTTCTGGTGGTCGCCCCGGTGCTGCTGGTACTGCGCCGGGCGCGACGGCCCCGGCCGGGTGACCG
>MUNB01000385.1 GCA_002154345.1 Streptomyces griseus | reverse complement strand
GTGGGGGGACTGAGGACGCCTGTGAGGCCGCGACCGGGGGTTCGGTCGCGGCCTCACAGGGGGCGGGGGGTTACAGGGCGGGCGGGAGCTTCGCGCTGAAGAGGTCGGTGCCGAGCTCCAGCCATCCGGTGTCGGTGAGCACGTCCGTGTCCCGGCCGAAGGCCAGCGTGTCAGCGAGGAAGGCGTTGACGTTCAGCCGCGCCGTGTACTGGAGTTCCGGGCCGCCCTCGGTCCACAGGGTGCTGTCCTTCGAGGTGACCGCGATGAGGGCGAGGTCGCTCGGGCGGATCGTGATGCCGGCCGCGGTCGGAAGGTCGTCCCGGACAAGCTGTGCGATGACGGCGAGCCCGGCGGTCTGGACCATGTCCCGCGCGTGCTGGGCCTGGTAGGAGGCGTTCTCGAAGACGTCGTAGACCCGATCCCGGCTGCGGTCCCGGGCGGGCTCGTGCTCGGGCGCAGCCTCGGCGGGCGCGGGCGGGGCGGGCTCGGCGTCGGCCTGGTCCTCGTCGTCGGCCTGCTGGTCGTCGGGGCTGGGGGCGTCGAGGGAGCCGCCGCACACGGTCCAGGTGTTCAGCAACTCCCGCACGGCGGTCAGGGCATCGCCCTCGGTCTCGTACCGGCCGTCGGCGGCCGGGTTGCAGGTGCAGCGGATGTGGAGCAGCCCGGCCCGGAGGGTCTGGAGCTGAACGCCGTTGCTGGCCTCGACCTCGTACAGGGCGCGGGTGTGCGGGTCGCGCGTCAGGTACCGCGCGGTCCCGCCGTCCTCGCCGGGTGCCAGTCGGACGTAGTGCCCGACGCGGTCGGGGGTGACGACGAGCGTGACCTCGCTGGTCACCTCGATCTCGTACGGGGGGACTTCCTCGAGTCCGAGGACGCTGACGCGCCGCCGTCCGATCTCGGCGGCCTGGATCTTGCGGAGCCGGGCGATCTCCAGGAGCGCAAGGCCGACCGCGACCCTGCGGCTGGGGCCGGTACCCCAGACCCGGCGGTGGCCATTGACGTCCCGGACCTCCCATTCGCCGCGGGTGCGATAGACGACCATCTCCCAGTCGGGGACGTTGGTGTGCGCGGGGGTGTCCTCCGGGAACTCGCCGGGGACGGTGAACAGGTAGCCGCGCCGGGCGAACGGCATGTGCTCGGCGAAGAGGTCCGGACCGTACGGCGTGAACTTCGTGGTCTCGGCGGTGATGTCCATGGTGGTGCCTTTCGTGGTGCGCGAAGAGGTGAGGGGCACCGGGCGGCCCTCACGGAGGGCCGCCCGGTGTGCGGGTCAGGCGGGGCCGTCGACCAGGTGCTCGTCGCGCAGGGCGCGCGCGGCCCGGGGCCGGTGGGGGGCGGTGACGCCGCTGTCGCAGGGGGCGCAACCCTGGTGGTGCCAGTGGCCGGAGAGCATGGCGAGGACCTCGTTCAGGCAGCTCGCGCCGATGACCCGGGCGCCGGTGTGGCGGAGGTCGGCGACCGAGGCGTCCGGGACGATGACCGTGGTGGTGCCGCTGGCGGCGAGCCTGCTGACCGTGGAGGGCAGCCCGTACGGGGCGCGGAGCTGACCGTCGAGGCCGAGTTCGGCGAGGAGGGCCGCGCCTTCCAGGCACTCGGCGGGGACCTGGCCGGCTGCGGCGAGGACGGACACGGCGATGGCGAGGTCCAGGCCGCTGGTGCCGATGCTGCTGAGGCCGTTCTCGTCGTGGTGGTCGGGGGCGGCGTGGACGAGGACGTTGCCGGTGGGCCAGTCCAGGCCGCTGTTGCAGATCGCGGCGCGCACACGGTCGCGGGCCCAGCTGGCTCCCATGGTCCTCACCGGCATCCCGTCCAGGGTGAACCGGGGAACGCCGGGGGTGACGGTGGCGGTGATCGTGTACGCGGAGTCGCGAGTCGCGCCGGTCGTGGTCGCCGTGCCGTACGGGTCGGGCTCCTCGGCCAGGGCCGGGGCGCCCGCGTTGCACGCGTCGAGCCGGCTGTCGCCGGAGAGGGCGAAGTCGCTGTCTCCGAACCGGGCGCCGAGGCGGGCGACGAGCTTGTCGACGGCCTCGCGGGCGGTGGTGCCGGTCTCGGTGTGGACGGTGGCGAGGGCATCCATGGCGTCGACCCCGATCTCTTCGAGGGCGATGGCCCGCGCGGTGGCGTCGGTCGGGGTGGGGGCCACGTCCATCAGGCAGTAGCTGCCGGTGCGGATCTGGCCGACGATCACGAACTCACGGGCGGTGGCGGTGGCGGTGGTGATGGTGGTCATGGGGGCGTGTCCTTTCGGGGCAGCGGTGGGGTTCGGGTGACCAGCGGGGCGGGTCACTCGGTGGTCCGCTGGTTCGGGACGCGCGTCGTGAAGTGGGTCGGCGGGATCTCCTTCTGGACCTCGACCAGGTCGCGGAGGCGGAAGAAGTGCAGGGAGTCCATGGACTCCATGTCGTTCGACCGGTCTTCGTCGACGAAGCGGACGGCGATCCAGCAGGGGGTGGACCAGTCGGTCTTGGCCAGGATCGCGAGCGTGGTCGGGTTGTCCTCGCCGAACTGGGCGGCCGGGTCGTCGTCGCCGGTCCAGACGTCGAGGACTTCGCGCCAGACGCCCTCGATGAGGACGGTGTCGGTGCCGGTCAGGTCGCTCGCGCGGATCGTCTGGGTGGTCCAGGTGGAGCGGGCGGGGCCGGTGGGGTTGGTGCTCACGCGTTCCTCCAGTGATCAGAAGTGGCGGTACGGTGGGCCTTGCTCTCCTGCTGGGGTCGCAAGGCCCGTGACTGTCGGGGAGTTGGCGGCCGGGGGGATTCCCATCGCTTTCGCGGCCCCCCGGCCGCCGTCAGCTAGCGGACCTGCGTGTACGTGCAGGTCTGGGTGCGGTGGTGGTTCGCCTTGGTCGGCCGGTCGCACCGGAGCGTGATCGGGGAGCCGGCCGCGGGGTCGTCCTGCTCGACCAGGCGCATCGAGTCCTGGAGCTGGATCCGGATGAACGCGCGGGCGTAGAGGCCGACGAGCAGCGATTCGCGGGTCGCGGTCGGCTGGCCGGGCTCGTTGACGACCAGGACCTCCCGGTACGTGGCGTGGTCGTCGATGCCCAGCTCGCGGAGCGCGCGGTTCACGTCGTCGGTGGTGTGGCCGGTGATGGTGTGCCGGATCTTGATGCGCATGGGGCTCCTTCGCGGTGCGCCGGGGTGGGGTGGGTCAGACGGTGGTGAAGATGTGCCGGTCCTCGGCGCCCGTGCGGGGGTTGATCGACCAGGTGGTGATCCGGCCGGTGTCGTCCTGCTCGATCTCGTCGACCAGGCCCTTGAGGAACATCTCGATCAGGCGGGGCAGGGACGTTCCGGGGAGCGTGCTGAGGCCCGTGCGGGTGGGGCGGCCGGGCTCCGCGTGGCTCATGTGGACCTCGTAGGAGGCGTCCGGGGTGATGGCGAGGCGGGCGACGGCCGCCTTGGCGTCCTCGGTTCGCAGGTCGCGGTTCTGGGTGCGGATGGTGGCGCGCATGGGGGGCCTTCCTGTGTGGTGTGGGGTGGTGAGTGGATCTACTTCCATCATTCCCTTAACTGCTTTTGGTTAACCCATTATGGGTGATGGATTAAGGGATCACTCTTATGGGTCAGAAGCTGACCTGGGGCTGCTCGTCGGCCTCGATCGACAGCGCGTACCGCTCCGCGTGGCGCGCGTTCCGGAAGTCCCCGCGCAACCACCGGGTGAGCATCAGTCGCTGGTTCGCCTCGCTCAGCCGGGCGATGCATCCGGCGAGGTCGACCGGCAGGGCGCCCTCACTCACCGCGCCCTTGCCCTCGTCGACCAGGCGGAGGAGGGCGAGGCGGAGCTCCACCCGGTCCCAGGACGTTCCGGCGAAGCCGGCGATCTCGCGGGCGCCGTACCCGGCGGAGGCGAGGACGCCGAGCACCCGGGCCTGACGCAGCGGGTTGCTCTCGTGCTTCGCGGCTTCCTGGGTGATGGCGGCCGCGATGTGGGCGGGGAGGATCTTGGCGGGCATGTGGCCTCCTGTGGTGACTGGCAGGTGTGTTGGGTTGGTCACTATGTCTAACGCTTGGTGACCCTGGGGGTACCGGTTGCACCCCCAGGGATCGCAGAGTTTTCGCAGGTCAGGCGGCCAGCGAGTACCGGTCGATGGGCTCGCCGGTGATGCACTCGACGAGCGCGCACATCAGGACCTCGGCCGCGTTCGGGGTGACCGCGTTGCCGTACTGCCGGACCCGGTCGCGCTTCGAGCCGAGCACCCGGTAGTCGTCCGCGAAGGCCATAGCCCGACCGATCTCGTGAGGCTGAAGCATCCTGAACAGGACCTTCGAGAAGTCGTACTCACCGGCCCCGTCGAGCAGCCCGTACCGGTCACGGGTGGGCAGCGTCCCGACCGGGTCGCTCACCGGGCGGGCCTGACCGTTGCCGTAGTACGGGACCAGCAGCCCGTCGAACGGCGTCACCAACCCGTGGTGGTTGCCGCCGGCCGAGACCGTGTGGACCGGGTGGCCGAGGTGCCGGGCCTTCTCCTTGTCGCCGCCGCCGCGCATCGGGACGATGAACGGGGCGTAGGCGATGGCAGTCTCCGCGCGCGCGGTCTGCGTGCGCAGCGGGTCCTCCAGGCTCATCGCCTTCTTCCCGTCGCGGCCCTCGCACGGGATCAGCATGGGCGGGACCACCAGCCCGTCACTCTCGACCGTGGTCCGGGTCGGCATCGGGGTGTCGACGCTGGTCCCGGCGTTCCGCCAGGTCCCGCCGGTGGGGACGAGGAGCGGCATCATCCGGCCGCCCTTCGGCTCGGCCTCCGCGAACAGGTCGCCCTGGGCGTCGCCCAACTGGCCACCGGGCTGCGGCCAGTAGCGGGCGGCACCCGCGCGGATCCTGGCCATCGTGTTCGGGGCCAGGCCCTCCGGACAGTCCTTGCTCTTGGGCCGGCTGCCGATCGGTGTGCCCTTGATGGACCAGTCGATCGCCGCGGCGGCCGGGAGGACGTCCGGGTGGATCAGCGTGCGGCAGGACGTCTTGGGGCACCGGTAGTCGTAGCTGGAGCCGTAGCGGCCCATGTCCTTGCCGGGCGTCCGGAACACCTGGAGCGCCATGACCTCCTCGTCGCAGGCCGGGCAGTACGCCTTGGGGCGCAGCCACTTGTCCCAGTCGGGCGTACGGCCGAGGCTCCGGTGCCAGTAGGCGACGTACAGGCGGTCGCGGGACTGCGGGGCCTTGTGAACGCTGCGCGGGTCGGCGTGCATCGAGTTCAGCGCGATCACCCTCGTCCGGTAGCCCATCTTGTGGAACTCGCGGAGCCAGGCATCCCACTCGGTCCACGCGCGGACATCGACCACGTTCTCGACCACGCCCGCCTTGACCAGCCCGCCGCGCTCGATCACCCCTCGCAGGTAGAGCGGCACCTCCTCCATCAACGCCCGCGACGCCTCCTCCTCGGCGGTCGGCTCGTTGTCGTCGTCCTCGCCCGTCTTGAACCGCGACTCCTCCACGTCCGCGTAGAGGTCGAGGAGGTCACCCTGCACGGCCTTCGCGAACGACCGCTTCTTGCCCTTGGCAATGCTCCACGAAGTGCAGTTGTGCACCACGGTGCCGTCGGCCAGGTATGACTCGTCTTCGGCCACGCTGAGGTTGAACACCTGGACCGTCCGGCCGGTGGGTTCGACGGACTTGACCGGTGCCCAGCGGGCGCCGTCCGCGTCGTGGTGGAAGGCGTGCGCGGGCCCGTCCGTGATCCAGTTCACCGTCCAGTACGGGCGCTCGTTGAGGACGCGGCCTTCAATCTTCCGGACGCCCTTGCGTGTGTACGGCCCGTGCAGGTTGGCCACGTGGCCGAGGGAGTTGGCGAGCATCCGCAGGCTGATCGCGAGGCGCTTGGAGACCGTGGTCATCTGGGTGTACGGGGGGCTCACGCTGCCGTCGGCGGATACGTAGCCGTCGAGGAGTGCCCGCCGCTCGGTCTCGGGCAGCGTCAGCGCCCAGGCGGGGATGGACTTGTTTCCGGCGCCCTGGCCGAAGTGTTCGGCCAGCCACTCGACCAGCCCGCGGTGGGCTGTCGTGAAGTTCGTGGCGGTCCGGTAGTCCTTGCGCCCCCAGCGGAGGCCGGTGACGCGGGCGAGGTCGGCCGCGAGCCCGTCGGCCTCGTGGTGGCCGCAGGAGACGATCACGTTGAACCGGCTCTTGGCGCCCGGGGGCATCTTCTTGTTGAGGAGCGATCCGTCACCGAGCCAGCGGCCGATCAGCCACCAGAACTCGGGGGTGAAGTCGATGCCGCCGCGCCCGCCGATCGGGGGGACGGGCAGGGTCTCGCCGAAGTCGAGCGGGGTGGCCCAGAGTCGGCCGTCGAGGTTCTTCGCTTCGGTCCACTCGGCTTCCTCGGAGAGCTGCCAGCGGTAGATCCGGTCGCGGTTGTTCCAGACCTTCGCGCGGGTCCGGGTCCGGAACGGGTGCTCGGGGGTGGTCTCGATGCCGCCGGCCAGGCCGACGCCCTTCACGCGGACGGTCTCGGCCATCTTGCGCATGGTCATGGTGACCGGTCGCCACCGGCGCTCGTGGGTGAAGACCTCGTCGCCGATCTTGACGTCCTCGATCGGGGTGAGGCCGTGCCGGGTGAGGATCGTCGTTCCGGCCGGGAAGCACTCGGGGCTCGCCCAGAACAGATCGGTGATCGGCCAGGCCCAGACGGGGGCCTTGCGGATGTCGCCCATGTAGTGCGCGACGCCCGGGAAGTTCATGGCGTGGGACTGGATGGCCTGCTTCCAGTGGTTCGCTGCGAGGGACACGCGCAGCCCGGGGACGGCTGCCGCTCCCTGTCCGGAGCCGCCGCAGCCTGCGAACCAGTCCATGACGCTGAGGTCGCCGCCGTCGTGCTTGTAGGCGCGGACGCGGGCGGGGGCTTTGGCCGCTGCTGAGGCTTCCGCCCAGGAGCGGGTGGTGGAGTCGATGTAGGGCAAGGCGGGGCTCCTCTGGTGACTGTCGGGGGTGGCTGTGTGAGCCGGGATTCCCGGCCCGGCTCACACCGCCGGGGTGGTGTTGGGTTGGTCACTATGTCCAACGCGTGACGGCCCGTGAGGTTCCGGGATAGCCCCGGGAGATCGGGAGGAAAGTGCAGGTCAGGCGGTGCCCTGCCGGGGGACGCGCGGCGTGTCCTCGGCCGTCGGGTACGGGATCAGCGGGTTCAGCCAGTCGTCCAGCGCGTACCACTGCCAGTCGTGGCCGCCGATGTCGTACCGGCCGTCCGCGTTGGCCTCCACGACCCGCACGGCGTCCTGGTGGCGCTCGCCGCCGAGGTACATCCAGACGATGACCAGGACGACCGCGTGGCCCTCGCCGTCCACGCTGCCGTCGAGGACGTGCACGGTGTCGACCGAGCCGTGCCCGTTCTCCTCGGCGTCGGCCTGGGCGGCGTCCGCGATCCGGCGGACGGTGTCGAGGTCGAACCAGGGCCGTACGTGACCGTCCTTCTGGTCGGCCGGGTCGATCCAGCCGGTGTACCGGTCGTTGCCGTTGCAGGTGACGAGGGCCTCGACCATCGGGGTCTTCCCACCGGGGGCGGGCTCCGTGGCCGGGGCGGGCTCCGGCGCGGGCGGGAGCGCCACGGCGTACGCCTCGACGTCCTGGGCGTTGCGCAGGATGGTCCAGCCGACCGCTTCCAGCTCGGCGCTGGACGGGTCGATGAGCAGGGCGAGGAACAGCGCGTCCTCGACCTGGACGACGCGCGCGGCACCGAGCTGCCCGCCGTCGGGCATGTCGTTGGTCCAGACGACCTGGTCGCCGTCGACGACGGAGACGAGGCGGGCCCGGCCGCCCTCGATGGCGACGCAGAGCGCGCGGGCGTCGGGGAAGACCTGGCGGAGCACTTCGCCGGCCGCGACGGCTCCTTCGGTCAGGGCGGTGCAGACGAGCGGGTCGGTGTCGCCGGTGGGCGGGGTCTGGGGGGCGTGGTCGGCCATGAGGCGTCCTCGTTCGTTCGGGATGGGGTTGAGTTGGGGCCCGGGGCGGGCAGGGTGCCAGCCCCGGGCCGGGCCGCTACGAGCAGGCCGGGAAGGTGATCCGGTAGAGCTCGGTCGTGCGGTCGTCCGGGACGTGCTGCCATCCGGCGGCCTGGAGGGCGTCGGGGCCGGACTCGGCGAGGCCCTGGCGGAGGATGACGTCGGCCTCACCGAGGGTCTCGGTGTCGAACGGGCCGGTGTCGTCGGCCGTGTCGATCTCGGTGTCACCGGCGTAGACGCTGATGATCCGGGCGTGGCCGTCGTGAAGGTCGACCGTGGCGGAGGTCGCGCCGGGGGCCTGCCGCTGGAGGGTCGCGCCGGCCGCCCAAGTGGCTACGCCCAGGGGGCCGCCGGGCCGGTCGTCGCGGTGCAGGTCGCACACCTCGCACCGGAGGTCGTGCCAGGCCATGCCGCCACCGCCGCACACGCACCACCAGCTGGCGATGGCCCAGCACCACTCATAGCCGCCGATGGGGTACCGGCCGTTCTTGTCGGGCTGGACGATCTCGACGGACAGCGGGCCGCCTTCCATCATCCCGAGCCAGCGGACGTGGACGACTACCGAGCGGCTCGCTCCCCGGCCGGTGGCCTTGCTCTTGCGGGCCGCCTTCCGGGCGGCCGGAGTGGCGAAGTCGGCCGTGGCCTTCTTGCCACGGTCCAGGCCGCGCCAGGGGACGCGCACAGCGATCGCGAAGGGCTCCCGGTCACCGTAGTCGTCGATGTCGCGGGTGAGACCGAGGTCGATGATGTGGACGGTGTCCGCGCTGTCCGCGCGGCCGTCGATCACGTGGACCGTGTCGGTGCATCCGTTGCCGTATTCGTCGGCGATCTGGAGGACCTGGGCGGACAGATCGCGGGTGGTGGTCAGCGTGAACCTGGGGCTCACGAAGCCGTTCCACCGGCTGACGAGGTCAAGGGTGCAGTCGAAGGGACCGAAGTCGTCGATGCAGACGCGGGTTTCGATCTCGGGGCGGCCGAGGGCCATCGCGGTTCTCCTTGGTGAGTGACTGTCGGGGTGGGTCCTGGCGGGCGGGGATTCCCGGCCCCGCCCGCCAGGGGCGCAGCGGTCAGAACAGGGTGGGCGGGATCTCCTTGGGCTTTCCGCCCAGCTCGGGGACCTCATCGCCGGTCTGCTCGCAGTACCAGCGGCCAAAGTGCGTTCGGTGGCACCAGTTGCCGGGCACGGCGAGCTTGTCGAAGCACAGGAGGACGACCGGGCTCTCCAGGTCGTAGGACCCGGCGATGGCGGTCATGACCTCGCGGATGCGGTCGATGCCGGCCTCGTTGAGCTGGCGCCGGTACTGGAACTCGTAGGCGTCCTCCGGGAGGCCCTTCTTGGCCTGCTGGACGAGCGCCCAGGCCGGGGTGATGACCTTGGCGTGCGCGGCGAGCTTGTACGGGAGGGCGAACCGCGGGTACCCGGCGGTCGTGCGGACGGGGGTGCCCATGTCGGGCGTGAACTCCTGGTAGGTGCAGGTGGCGAGTCTGATCGGGTCCATGTGGTGCGGGTTCCTTTCGGGTGGGCCTGGCCGGGCTTTGGTGGGCTCGGCGGGGTGGGGGTCAGCCGTAGCAGATGCAGGGCTTCCGGTTCTTGTGCTTGGGGCTGGTGGGGACCTTCCTGACCGGACGTGATGTGTTGGGTTGGTCACTATG
>MUNB01000384.1 GCA_002154345.1 Streptomyces griseus | reverse complement strand
TGCCGGCCCCGCTCCGCCCGGACCATGCCCACCGTGAGCCGCTGCCGGGCGGAGGCAGCGGGAAGGTTGCGCAGATACGCGTACCCGCGCAGCCGCAGCTTCCCGTCCGCGCCCCAGCGCGCCTCCGAAAGCCGCGCCACCGCCGGGATGTCCGGGCCCGCGAGCCGGGCGCTCGCGCCGTGCACGCCGGGGTACGCCGCCCGGCGTCGCCCCGGAAGACCCTCGACGGCGAACGCGCCCGCCCCGTTGGCCCGTTCGAAGGCGAGGACCTCCAGCAGCTCCGCGAGGCGTCGCTCCCGTACCAGCTGCCACTTGATGCGCAGCTCCACCGGCAGCCCCTCCAGCGCCTTGGGGCCCGCCCGGTCGACGAAGGCCCCGGCCCCCTCCAGGAACGCCGCCCGGTACGCCTCGCCGCCCATCGGCAGGCCGTCCAGGAAGTACCCGAAGTCGTCGCGCAGACAGGACGCGTCGTACGCCCGCCGCTGTTCCGCGTCCCGGCCGCCCAGGAACGCGCTGACCTGCTCGCACGCCGCGATCCGGTCCCGTACACCCGTGACGTCCGTCCGTCGCCGGGTGATCGAACCCTCCCGCACCCGCCAGTAGTAGACGTGCTCGGCGAGGACGTCGACCGCGCCCGCGAGGTAGTGCGCGGGAATCATCACCGGGGTGTCCTCGTACAGCCGGCCCTCGGGAAACGCGAAGCCGTGCGCGTCCCAGAAGGAGCGCCGGAACACCTTGTTCCACGCCACCCGGTCGGCCAGCAGGCGCGGGTCACGGGTGATGTGCGTGCGCGACCGGGGGCCCGTCAGCCAGCGGTACTGCCAGGCCTGCTGCCGCCCCTGCCCGGTCAGCCGCCACACATTGCCGGTCACCAGATCGGAACCGGTCGACTCCAGCGAGGCCGTCATCCGCTCGTACGCGTCGTGCACGACGATGTCGTCGCTGTCGGCGAACGCCAGGTAGGGGACGGTGGGGGTGGTGTGGCGGACACCGGTGTTGCGGGCGGCGCTCAGGCCGGCGTTCTGCTGCCGGACCAGCCGGAAGCGGCTGTCCCGCGCGGCGAACTCCGCCGCGATCCGGGCGCTGCCGTCCGTCGAACCGTCGTCGACCATGACCACCTCGATCGCCGCGAGGGTCTGCTCCGCCACCGACCGCAGGCAGTCCGCAAGGTAGGCCTCGACGTTGTGGACGGGGACGACGACGCTGAGGAGGGGTGACTTCATGTCCTGGTCAACAGAGGGCGGCTCCGGGGGTCACCGGCGCTGACCCGAACGGGTGAACAGCGGCCGACCGCCGACCGGGCCCGCCACTACGCTCGGCTGCCATGCCCCCCAGAGCCTCCGCCGCTTCCGTGAAGCGGTTCGTCCGCCGTCAGGCCATGCGGGCCGTCTACCGCGCCGACCTGCACCGCCCGCTCGACCCCGGCCTCGCCGTCTACGCGGCGTACTGGAACCGGGGCGTCGCCTGCAATCCGGCCGCGATCCACGCCAAGGCCCGCGAACTGGCCCCGCACATCCGGGGCGTGTGGGCCGTCTCCTCCCGGCACCGCGACCGGATGCCCGCCGGTGTGCCGTACGTCATCGAGGGCTCGCGCCCCTACTGGCGGGCCATCGCCACCGCCACCTATCTGGTCAACAACTCCAGCTTCCCCGGCGGGTTCACCAAACGGCCCGGTCAGCGCTATCTCCAGACCCACCACGGCACCCCGCTCAAGACCATGGGGCTCGACCAGCGCGGCTACCCCGCCCTCGCCCGGAAGACCGACTTCGACAAGATCCTCGCCCATGTCCGGCAGTGGGACTTCAGCCTCTCCGCCAACCCGCACTCCACCGAGGTGTGGGACCGCGTCTACCCGGGCGCGTACGAACGGATCGACCTCGGATACCCCCGTAACGACGTCTACTTCACCGCCACCGCCGACGACATCGCGAAGATCCGGGCCGAACTGGGCATCGCCGAGGGGCAGACCGCCCTGCTCTACGCCCCGACCCACCGCGACTACCGCACCGGCTTCGCACCCGACCTCGACCCGGAGCGGCTGGCACGCCAACTCGGTCCTGACCATGTCGTGTTGGTGCGCGCCCACTACTTCTACGGGCGGTCCGCCGGACTCGGCGACAGCGTGCCGACCGGGCGCGTCATCGACGTCACCGCGCACCCCCGGGTCGAGGAACTCTGCCTGGCCGCCGACGCGTTGATCGCCGACTACTCCTCCCTGACCTTCGACTACGCCTGCCTGGACCGTCCGATCGTCGTCCACGCCCCCGACTGGTCCGCCTACCGTGCCGCGCGCGGCACCTACTTCGACCTGCTCTCCGGGCGTCCCGGCGACACCCCGGGGCCCGTCACCACCACCCCCGGACAGCTGGCGGAGGTGTTCCGGACGGGGGAGTGGCGCTCGCCCGCTTCGGCCGCGCTGCGCACCGCGTTCCGGGAGCGGTTCTGTCCGTACGACGACGGGCACGCGGCGGAACGCGTCGTCCGGCGGTTCTTCGCCCCGGCCCTGTGACCCCGGCCCTGTGACCCCGGCCCGGTGACCCCGGGCCACCCGCCCGTCACCCGGATGGCCCACCGCGGCCGAGCCGTTCCGATTCCTCCGCCCCGCCCGGTCGTTGTGCCCAACAGCTCGCTCACCCCGCCATGTTGGGAGACGTCCATGCACCGGTCCGCCTACGAGCAGATGGAACTCTGCGTCAAGGAGTACCTGCCCGTCGAAGGGCCTGCCTCCGGCAACGGCACGTACCGGGTCGTCGACCTCGGGTCGCGCATCTCCGGCAAGCAGACCCGTACCCACCGGGCGCTCCTCGCCGGGCACCCCGTCGACTACTTCGGCGTCGACGTGCAGGACGGGCCCAACGTGGACGCCGTGATGAAGAGGCCGTACCGCATCCCCGCCCGCTCCAACAGCGCCGATGTCGTGCTGTCCGGGCAGGCGTTCGAGCACATCCCGTTCTTCTGGGCCTCCATGCTGGAGATCGCCCGGATCCTGAAGCCGGGCGATCTCCAGCATGGA
>MUNB01000383.1 GCA_002154345.1 Streptomyces griseus | reverse complement strand
GGCGGCGAGCGCGGCCTCGCGGGCGCGGGCCCGCTCCCGCTCGGTGACGTCGACGACCGCGGCCAGCAGGCCGAGGGCGGAGGGGTCGGCGGGCCCGCCACCGGAGCCGTCGGGCCCGCCGCCGGAGCCGCCGAGGCCGATCCTGGAGCCGTCGATGCGGTACGCGGAGACCAGGAACTCCCGGTCGCCGGGGACCTGGCGCAGCCGGCCCCGGACGAGGTGATCGCGGATCGGGCCCTCACCGGCGAGCACCCGGTTCATGATCTGCTCGGCGCCGTCCGGGTCGTCGAGCCGGAAGACCTCGGTGAACCGGCGGCCGATGAATTCCCCGGTCTCCGCGCCCTCGACGAGCGAGTTGGCGCGTACGAGCCGGAGCCGCGGGTCGAGGACGACCAGGCCGACGGCGGACTGGGCGAACAGCGTGGCCAGCACCGCCTCGTCCAGCTGATCCGCCCCACTCGGTGGCCCTTCGGGCACGGCCGGGGTCTCGGCGTCCGACACGGCTCCACCCGCCCTCCGGCTCCGGCGCGCCGGAGCACCGGTGCCGGCACGCGCCGGTCCAGCATCACCCGGCCCCCGGGGCCCGGCCACCGGTGGACGGCCAACAGAGGCGTGCGGGCCCTGCCCTCCAAGACCGTCGGTGGCCACCCCGTGGTCGTCCACGGCCATCAGAGGCCGTCAGAACGCTGCGGCATACTGAACCGCCGGATCACAGGGGGGCGTTCAGCGCATGGAGCACGGGGCGGACGGCGGCGGGCTGCCGGATCGTATCGGCGGGTACGCCGTGGAGCGGGAGCTGGGCGCCGGCGGGATGGGCACCGTCTATCTGGCGCGTTCGCGCGGCGGGCGGGCGGTGGCGGTGAAGGTGGCCCGGCCGGAGCTCGCGGGCGACCCGCACTTCCGGGAGCGGTTCCGGGCCGAGGTCGCGGCCGCGCGCAGTGTGGGCGGCTTCCACACGGCCCCGGTGGTGGACGCGGACCCGGAGGCGGCGGCGCCCTGGCTGGCCACGGCGTACGTACCCGGGCCCACGCTCGCCGCGCTGGTGGAGGCCGAGGGGCCGATGGACGAGGCGCGGCTGCGGCAGCTCGGCGCGGCGCTGGCCGAGGCCCTGGCCGCGATCCACGGCTGCGGGCTGGTGCACCGCGATCTGAAGCCCGGCAACATCATCATGGCCCCGGACGGCCCGCGGGTCCTGGACTTCGGCATCGCGCGCGCCCTGGAGTCGACCCGGCTGACCGCCACCGGCATGGCGTTCGGGACGCCGGGGTTCCTGGCGCCCGAGCAGGCCCAGGGGCAGGACATCAGCGGCGCGGCCGATGTGTTCGCGCTGGGCGCGGTGCTCGTCGCGGCGGCGGGCGGCAGCGCGTTCGGGGCGGGCACGCCGATGGGCATGATGTACCGGTCCGTGCACGAGCCGCCTGACCTGGCCGCCGTGCCGGAGGGCCTGCGGCCGGTCCTGGCCGCGTGCCTGGCCAAGGAGCCGGACCAGCGGCCCACGCCGACGGGTCTGCTGGACCTGTTCGTACCGGACGAATCGGCCGCTTCGCCCGCCGCGCCGCACTCGTACGCCCCCACCGTGGCGGTGGCCCCGCCGCCGCCCGCGTACGCGCCGTCCAACGGCTTCCTGCCGCACCAGGCGCCGACGCGGCTCGCCCCGACGGGCGGCGTACCGGACGACATCGACCTCACGTTCGTGGCGGTCGGCCCGGGAAGCTCTCTCCTGGTCGACGAGACGGGCGTCACCCTGGGCCCGGAGAACGCGGAGGTGCACTACACCTGGGCCGAGATCAGCACCGTGACGTACCAGGCCGCGGGCCCCAAGCACCTCCAGGTCGTCGTCCACCCGCACCACGGCACGGCCCACCCGTGCCTGCTCGCCGCCCGCAGGCGCTCCCGCCTCCAGGCGTGGCTGGACGACCTGCCGCTGGCCCTGGAGTGCTTCGGCTAGGGCCTGTCGTCGTCCGGGCTCAGTACCCCGGCGCGCGCAGCGAGCGCAGGACGTGGTCCACGAGGGTGGCGATCGTCGCCTCGTCCTGGACGGGTTTGCGCAGGACGTGGCGGTAGTAGACGGGGCCGTACAGCATCTCGACGGCCAGCGGGAGGTCCGCGCCGGGCGGGATCTGGCCCTGCTCCTGGGCGCTGCGCAGCCGGCCGATCGCCTCCTCGACGCGCGGGTCGACCAGCTGTTCCCGCAGCTGCTGGGCCAGGAGCTCGTCGTGGTGCAGCTCGGAGAGGATGCCCGCGTAGGCCGGGCCGAACGGCGGGACCGAGAGCAGGTTCACCGCGCCGGCGACATGGGTGCGCAGGTCGGCGCCGATGTCGCCGGTGTCCACGAACGGCGTGGCGTCGATCAGGGCGTCCGTGAACGCCTCCAGCAGCACCGCGCCCTTCGACGGCCACCAGCGGTAGATCGTCTTCTTGCTGACCCCGGCGCCGGCCGCGATGGCCTCTATGGTGACGTGCCCGTACCCCCGCTCCGTACAGAGGTCGAGAGCGGACCGCAGGATCGCGCGGCGTGATCGTTCGCTGCGTCGCACGCTGCTCGGCGATGTGATCATTCGGTGAGCATAGGGGGGTTCCAGCCAATCTCTTGTTGACATCTCGTCGCCAAAGACCGCACCATACCGAGGCGGAAACGGAACGTACCGTGTCGTGTCGTTCCCGTTGTCCGCACCGTTCGTGCCGTTCGTGCCGCGACGAGCCGATCGGGGGACGGCTCGCCCGGCCGACGGCGCGTGCGGACCCCGACGATCCGATCCAGCCAGGCCGCCTTGTCCCCCTCTCCGGGGCGCCTCTTACGCCGTGATGTCCTTGGCCGTGAAGCGGGCCCAGGCCGCCGAGCCGAACACCGCGACGTACAGCCCCTGCAGCTGGAAGTTCTTGATCAGGTCGTCCCAGTGGACGGGTTCGCGCAGGACGTCCGCGAAGGACATCCAGTAGTGCGAGAACAGATACGGATGCGCGCCGCTCAGCTGCGGGATGCTGTCCAGGATCTGCACGGTGATCAGCAGCCCGACCGTGGCCGCCATCGCCCCGATCCCGCTGCCGGTCAGCGTCGAGACGAACAGCCCGAGCGCGGCGAACCCGGTCAGGGACACCGCGACGACCAGTGCCGTCAGCGCCGCCCGGACGAGCCCTTCGCCGAAGCCGATCCGGGTCCCGGAGATCGTGGTGACCTCCCCCACCGGGAACAGCAGCGCGCCCACCGCCAGCGCCGACGCCGCCACGACCAGCGTCGCGACCAGGCAGAAGACGAGGACGGAGGCGTACTTCACGAGCAGCAGCCGGGTCCGGCCCGCCGGGGCCACCAGCAGATAGCGCAGGGTGCCGCTGCTCGCCTCGCCCGCGACGGCGTCGCCCGCCACCACGCCGACGGCCATCGGCAGGAAGACCGGCAGGGTCGCGGCGAGGGCGGCGAAGACGAGGAAGAGGCCGTTGTTGGTGACCTGGGCGAGGAACGCCGGCCCCGCCCCGCCGTCCGGGCCGCCCGCACCGCCGCCACCGCCGCCGCCCGTCTCGATCCGGACCGCGATCCCGATGAGGACGGGCACGGCGGCGAGCACGCCGAGCAGGGCGTAGGTGCGGTGGCGGCGGAGCAGCGTGGCGATCTCGGAGCGGAGGAGACCCAGCGTCCACAGCGGACTGCGGGAGCGCACCTGTTCGGCTTCAGCCTGCGACATCGAATCCCTCTCCCGTGAGTGCGACGAAGGCGTCCTCCAGCGAACCCCGCTCGACGCCGAAGAACCGCACCCGCACCCCGCCGGTCACCAGCGCCGCGTTGAGGTCGGCGAGGTCCACGGCGGCGGGCGGGGCATCGGCGGTGAGCCGGTCGCCGTCGGCGCTCAGGCCGGTGAGCCCGTGTTCGCGGAGGATGCGGGCCGCGTCGGCGGGGTCCGGAGTGGTGACGGCGAGCCGGCCCCGGGCGCCCGCCGCGAGGTCGGCGACCGGGCCCTGGACGATCAGCCGGCCCCGGGCCATCACCGCGGCGTGCGTGCAGACCTGCTCGATCTCGTCCAGCAGGTGGGAGGAGAGGAACACCGTGGTGCCCTCGGCCGCCAGCTCCCGGACCAGGGCGCGGATCTCGCGCATGCCCTGCGGGTCGAGGCCGTTGGTCGGCTCGTCCAGGACCAGCAGGCGGCGCGGCCGGAGCAGGGCGGCGGCCAGGCCGAGGCGCTGTTTCATGCCGAGCGAGTACGCCTTGGCCTTCTTGCCGGAGGCGGCGGCGAGCCCGACCCGTGCCAGGGCATCGTCGACGCGGGCCCGGCGGGTGCGCGGGTCGGCGGTCGGGTCGGCCCGGTCGTACCGCAGGAGGTTGTCCCGGCCGTTCAGGAAGCCGTACAGCGCGGGCCCCTCGATCAGCGCGCCGACCTCCGGCAGCACCGTACGGGCGGCGGCGGGCATCGGGCGGCCGAGCACCTCGGCGGTGCCGGACGTCGGGTCGATGAGGCCCATCAGCATCCGGATCGTGGTGGTCTTCCCGGAGCCGTTGGGGCCGAGGAAGCCGAAGACGCTGCCGGCGGGCACGGCCAGGTCGAGGCCGTCCACGGCGAGCTGGCCGCCCCGGTAGCGCTTGGTCAGGCCACGGGTACGGATGACCGGCGCGCCCGCCCCGTACGTCCCATCCGCCACGCCCACCGCATCGGCCGCGGCTTCCCCTGTCGTCGTCATCCGGGTCGCACCTCTCCGTCCGCGCGGCTGCCAGGCCTTACGGCGTTGCCGCCCCGCCGCACAGTGTGCGACGGGGCGGGTGTCCGGCGCCGGTCGCCCGGCGTGTCCTACTTCGCGGCCGCGTCGGCGGCGCGCACCAGCGCGTCCTTCGTCACCGCTCCGACGTACACCGAGCCGTCGTCCGTCAGCAGGGCGTTGACCAGGCGCGTCTTGAAGACCGTGCCCGAGCCGAACTTCCCGGTGACCTTGTCGCCCAGCGCGTCGAGGAAGCCCTGCGCCTCGGCCGGGATCTCGTCCGAGCCGGCCGCCGGGAGGCCCTTGCCGCCGGGGGTCTTGATCTCGGCGATCGAGGTCCAGCCCTTGCCGATGACGTTGAGGCCCTCGAAGCCGTCCAGCTCGGCCAGCTGGCCGGGCAGCGCCTTCTGCGCCGCGCCGCGCTCGTCCTTGCCGGTCTCCAGCTCGTCGGCCTCGGTCACCTTGGCGCCCTTGGGCGGGGTGAAGGAGAACGTGGACGCGGCGGGCCTGGAGAAGTCGACCTTGGTGAACCCGGCGTCGACGACGGCCTTGCCGCCGCTCGCCGCGGACAGGGTGAACTTCAGCGGTACGCCGTTCTCGGCGTCCACGGCGATCCGGACCGAGCCGATCGTCGAACCGGACTGCTTCGGCTTGATCAGCAGCTGGTACGCGTCCCGTCCGGCGACCTGAGCCGTGCCGTCCACGGTGACCGAGGTGGTGTCCCCGGCCGCCGCGAGCGCCTGCTCGGCGAAGTCCTTCGGGGTCGCCGGAGCGCCCTTGGGGGCCTTCTCCGCGTGGCCGCCGCCGTCGCGGCCCTCGGGGGCCTCGGCGTGGTAGACCTCGTCGGATGTGCTGTCGTACGCCCAGACCTCGCCCTGGTTGTGGATGAGGCTGTACTCGGACGCGTCGCCGAGGATGGAGAGCTTCTGCCGCTCCGGGCCGTCGGCGGCCACCCGCAGCGTGTGCGTGCCGGACGTCAGCTCCATGAGCTTGTCCTGCGGGGCCGCCGCGCCGCCGTCCTTGTCGCCGCCCTTGCCGCCCGGGACGAAGGAGCCCGCGAGGCCGTCGAGGGGCAGGCCCAGATCGGTGCTGATCTTGAACGTGCCGGAGAGCTGTTCCTCGTCGGAAGCGGCGATCTTCTCGATGAGTTCCTGTGCGCTGATCTTCGGCAGGTCGGGGTCGCCGGAGTTGGCGAGAGCCGGGACGAGTCCGATGGTCGCGGCCGCCACCCCCGCGACCGCGACGGGGACGATGTAGCGCGCCGCCTTCCGGCGGCCCACGACAGTACCCGTGGCCTCGCCGGTGGTCTGTGCGCTGTCGTTCGGGTCCATGTGTGCCCTACCTCCGTGGTCGGCGCTTCCGTTGGTATCCATCTGACCAAAACGGACGGCTTGAAGCGTCAGCCCGGGGGATCAACTCCGCCTACTGCTCCGGTATGACAACCGGACGGGGCACCTGGGCCATCCAGTAGGGGTAGGCCACCGGGTGACACCACGTCAACCCGCGCCGAAGCGACGTCCCGCAGCACCGCGCGGCGCCTCACCGCACCCGCACGGACTCAGCCCGCGCGGTGCACCACCGCGTCGCACAGCTCCTCCAGCGCCGACTTCGCGTAGCACTCGGGCAGCGGCGCGAGCGTGGCGCGCGCCTCCTGGGCGTAGCGCACGGTGTCCTGGCGGGCCTGCTCCAGCGCCGGGTGGGCGCGCAGCCGGCGCAGCACCTCGGTCAGGGCGGCGTCGCCGCTCAGGTCGCCGTCGAGCAGCTCGACGAGCTCCAGGTCGTCGGGCTTGCCGTCCTCCGCCGCCTGGGCGCGCAGCCGCAGGACCGGGAGGGTCGGGATGCCCTCGCGCAGGTCGGTGCCGGGGGTCTTGCCGGACTCGTGGGAGTCGGAGGCGATGTCGAGGACGTCGTCGGCGAGCTGGAAGGCGATGCCGAGCCGTTCGCCGTACTGCGTGAGGATGTCCACGGTCCGCTCGTCGGCCCCGGACATCATCGCGCCGAACCGGCCGGAGACGGCGACCAGCGAGCCGGTCTTGCCGCTGAGCACGTCCAGGTAGTGGTCGACCGGGTCGCGGCCGTCGCGCGGGCCCGCGGTCTCCAGGATCTGGCCGGTGACGAGCCGTTCGAAGGCCTCGGCCTGGATGCGGACGGCCTCGGGGCCGAGGTCGGCCAGGATGTGGGAGGCGCGGGCGAAGAGGAAGTCGCCGGTGAGGACGGCGACGGAGTTGCCCCAGCGGGTGTTGGCGCTGGGCACCCCGCGCCGCACGTCGGCCTCGTCCATCACGTCGTCGTGGTACAGCGTGGCCAGGTGGGTCAGCTCGACGACGACGGCGGAGGGCACGACTCCGGGCGCGTCCGGATCACCGAACTGTGACGCGAGCATGACCAGCAAGGGACGGAACCGCTTGCCGCCCGCCCGCACCAGGTGCTGGGCGGCGTCCGTGATGAAGGGGACGTCGCTCTTGGTGGCTTCGAGCAGCCCCGCCTCGACAGCTGCCAGGCCCGACTGGACACCGGCCTCAAGAGCCTGGTCCCGCACGTGCAGTCCGAACGGCCCGACGACGGTCACGAGGGCATCTCCTGTCTGCTGACGATCACACTCAATGTCGATGTGTCGCTGTCTCTCCTGGCAACTTCAGCGTATCCGGTCCGCTATGGATCACCGTGGGCGGCTTCCCATCACCGCCGGTATGTTCGGGATCAGCTCATACGATCAGGAGTCTCCGCTTTGTCCCACAGCACCGCCGACACCGAACCGGCCAAGCCCCCGCCCGAGGACGACCACGCCTTCTTCGGGCAGCCACGGGGGCTGATGACCCTGTCCGGCCTGGAGGTATGGGAGCGGTTCTCGTTCCTGGGCATGCAGGCCATCCTGGTGCTGTTCTTCGCCGACACGGTGGCGAACGGCGGCATGGACATGGACCCGGGCACCGCCGCCTCCGTCTCCGCCGCCTACGGAACGCTGGTCTATCTGGTCTCCGTGGCGGGCGGCTGGCTGGCCGACCGGATCCTCGGCTCGTACCGGGCCGTGCTGTACGGCGGCATCCTCATCGCCTGCGGCCACTACTCCATGGCCGTGCCCACCGACGCCATGACCTGGGTGGGCCTCGGCCTGATCAGCGCCGGAACGGGCCTGCTCAAACCCAATGTGGCCTCCATGGTCGGCAAGCTCTACCGCACCGACGACGAACGGCGCGACGCCGGCTTCGCCCTCTACTACATGGGCATCAACATCGGCGCGTTCGCCGGACCGCTGATCACCGGCTGGCTCGGCGAGCACTGGAGCTGGCACTGGGGCTTCTCGGCCGCCGCGATCGGCATGACCTTCGGTCTGATCCAGTACGTCGCGGGCCGCCGTCACCTGGCCGGGCGTAAGCACGCCGCCGAATTCGCGCTGGCGCCGGACGCGATGCGCCGCGCGGTCCGGCTGATCATCGGCGGGGCGGTGGTGGTCGCCCTCGTCGCCACCGCGCTGGCCCTGGCGGGCTGGCTGACGATGGACCGGTTCGTCGACGTGCTCACCGTCATCTCGGTGATCGCGCCGGCCGTCTACTTCGTGGTGATGTTCCGCTCGCCCCGGGTCACCGCCGAGGAGCGCGGCCGGCTGCGCCCGTACGTGGTGCTCTTCCTCGGGTCCGTCGTCTTCAACTTCATCCTCTTCCAGGCGTACTCCACGATGATGCTGCTCGCGTCGACGAACGCCCGGACCGAGATCTTCGGCTTCACCTTCCCGGCCAGCTGGTACGCCTCGGCGCTCGGCGCGTTCGAGGTCGCGCTCGCCCCGGTCGTCGCCGCCGTCTGGGCGAAGATGGGCCCGCGCCAGCCGCACGCCTCCAACAAGATCGCGTTCGGCGTGATCCTCGGCGGGCTCTCCTTCCTCCTGATGGTCCTGCCGACCTCCGGCCACGCGAGCGACACGTACCGCATGGCGGCCTGGTGGATCGTCGGCTCGTACCTGCTGCTCGGGCTCGGCGACATCCTGCTGGAGACCTCCGGCATGTCCGCCACCACCAAGCTCGCCCCGAAGGCGTTCGCCAGCCAGACGATGGCCCTGTGGTTCCTCTCGCTCGCGCTGGCCAACGGCATCCAGGCCCAGATCGTGAAGCTGTACGGCGAGGTCTCCAACCCCGCGTACTTCGGCGTCAACGGGGCCATCGCCGTGGCGGCCGGCGTGGCGATGATCCTCGCCGCGCCCTGGCTGAAGCGCACGATGCACCCCGTCCACTGACCCGTACGCCTGAAAGCACCCCGTCCCCCACCGAGGTGACCCATGAACATCACGACCGAGTTCCCGTACGAGACCACCCGCGAGGACGTCCGCATCCCGCTGCCCGACGGCACCCGGCTCTACGCCCGGATCTGGCGGCCGGTGACCGACGAACCGGTCCCGGCCCTGCTGGAGTACCTGCCCTACCGGCTCAGCGACTGGACCGCCCCGCGCGACTGGCAGCGCCACCCCTGGTACGCGGGCCACGGCTACGTCTCCGTACGGGTCGACGTGCGGGGCCACGGCAACAGCGAGGGGCTGCCGGGCGACGAGTACGACGCGCAGGAGCTGGAGGACGGGGTCGCCGTCATCCACTGGCTGGCCCAGCAGGAGTGGTGCTCCGGCCGGGTCGGGATGTTCGGCATCTCCTGGGGCGGCTTCAACTCGCTCCAGATCGCCGCGCTCGCCCCCGAGCCGCTGAAGGCGATCGTCACCGTCTGCTCGGCCGACGACCGCTACGACAACGACGTCCACTACATGGGCGGCTCGGTCCTCGCCGTGGACATGCACGCCTGGGCGGCCACCATGCTCGCCTTCGTCTGCCGGCCGCCGGACCCGGCGCAGGCCGGCGACGACTGGAAGGAGATGTGGCTGAAGCGGCTGGAGGCCGTCGACCCCTTCATCCACACCTGGCTGGCCCACCAGAGCCGCGACGCCTACTGGAAGCACGGCAGCGTCTGCGAGGACTACGGCGCGATCAAGGCGAACGTCCTCGCGGTCGGCGGCTGGCACGACCCGTACCGCGACACCGTCCTGCGGCTGGTGGAACACCTCGACCCGGGGCGGGTGCGCGGGATCATCGGGCCGTGGTCGCACCAGTATCCGGACCGGGGGCTGCCGCCGGGGCCGGCGATCGGCTTCCTCCAGGAGACGCTGCGCTGGTGGGACCAGCACCTCAAGGGCAAGGAGACGGGCGTGATGCGGGAGCCGCTGCTGCGGTCCTGGATCAGCGGCTCGCACCCGCCCGCCACGGTGTACGAGACGCTGCCGGGACGCTGGGTCGGGGACGCCTCCTGGCCGTCGGAGAACGTGAACCCGATGGCGTACGCCCTCCAGGGCGGCGAGCGGATCGTCGCCTCGCCGCAGCAGACCGGCCTGGACGCGGGCCGCTTCTTCCCGTTCGGCAACGAGGCGGATCTGCCGCCGGACCAGCGCGACGAGGACGCCAAGTCGGTGTCGTTCGAATTCCCGGTCACCGACGCGCCGATCGAGATCCTCGGCCGCCCCCGGGTGAAGCTCCGCATCCGGATGGACGTGCCGCGCGGCCAGGCCATCGCCCGGCTCTGCGACGTGGCGCCCGACGGCTCCTCCACCCTGGTCACCCGCGGCGTCCTCAACCTCGCCGCCCGGCACGGCCGCGACCGCACCGACGACTGGACGCCCGGCGAGACCGAGGACGTCGTCTTCGACCTCAACGGCATCGGCCACACCTTCCCGCCCGGCCACCGCATCCGGATCGCGATCTCCTCCGCGTACTGGCCCTGGATCTGGCCGCAGGCGGGCTCGGCGGGCTTCACCCTGGACGCCGACGGCAGCTTCGTCGAGCTGCCGGTGCGCCGCCACACCGAGGACCCGGCGATCACCTTCGGCGAACCGGAACAGTCCGAACCGCTCGGCGTGGTCTACCCGGTCACCCTGGAGGAGCCGCGCCCCGAACGCCTCGTGGTCCGCGATGTCGCCAAGGGCGAATGGCGTCTGGAGGTCGACCCCCGCTACGGCGGTACGCGGGTCTACCCGGACGGCCTCGAATTCACCGAGGACGCCCTGGAGACGTACACGGTCCAGCAGGACGACCCGCTCTCCGCGAGGACCCGCTCCGACTGGCGGATCCGGCTGCACCGCCCGGAGACGGCCTGGGACGTGGAGATCGAGACCCGCTCCGAGATCGCCGCCGACGACCAGGACTTCATCACCTCCGACGAGGTGATCTGCAAGGACGGCGGGGAAGTCGTCTTCCACCGCACCTGGGAGAAGCGCATCCCGCGCACGGCGGGCTGATCAGCGGGCTGATCGGCGCGCGTGTTTCCCGCTCGGTTCCCCCGGATTTCCGGGGGAACCGACGGTAACCGGTGAACTTTCCGGGCAATACGCACAGTTGGGGATGGTCAGGGCACTGCCGCTGGGTAGAAGCCCCGACGTAACGTGTCCTCCACGCGACCTGGAAAGCGAGGCAGCACCACATGCCCGAGCAGAGCAGCCCGCTCGATCTGGCCGAGGGCGACCCCTTCGGCCCGCACAACCTTCCGTACGGTGTGTTCTCCACCCCCGACCACCCCGACGTCCGCCGGGTCGGCGTCCGCATCGGCAACCACGTCCTGGACGCCGGGGCCGCCGCCCACGCGCTGGGCTCCCCGTACGCGGGGCTGCTGGCGCAGCCGAGCCTGACGCCGCTGCTCGCGGCGGGCCGCACCGCCTGGCGGGACGTGCGCCGCGCGCTCACCGCCTGGCTGACCGTCCCCGCCCACCGCGCGGACATCGAGCCGCTGCTGCACCCCGTGGACGCGGTGACGCTGCACCTGCCGTACGAGGTCGCGGACTACGTCGACTTCTACGCCAGCGAGCACCACGCCACCAACGTCGGGAAGATCTTCCGGCCGGACGGCGACGCGCTCACGCCCAACTGGAAGCACCTCCCGATCGGTTACCACGGCCGCTCCGGCACCGTCGTGGTCTCCGGCACCGACGTCGTCCGCCCCAGCGGCCAGCGCAAGGCGCCCACCGACCCGGCCCCCGTCTTCGGGCCCTCGGTGAAGCTGGACATCGAGGCCGAGGTCGGCTTCGTCGTCGGCGTCCCCTCCGCGCACGGCGCCCCGGTGCCGCTGGCCGACTTCCGCGAGCACGTCTTCGGGCTCTTCCTCCTCAACGACTGGTCCGCGCGCGACCTCCAGGCCTGGGAGTACGTGCCGCTCGGCCCGTTCCTCGGCAAGTCCTTCGCCACCTCCGTCTCCGCCTGGGTCACCCCGCTGGAGGCCCTGGACGCCGCCCGCACCGCGCCGCCGGCCCGCGACTTCCCGCTCCTCCCCTACCTCGACGACGCGAACGACGAGGAGCCGGGCGGCTTCGACATCCGGATCACCGTCGAGATCAACGGCCAGGTCGTCGCCGAGCCGCCGTTCGCCTCGATGTACTGGACGGCGGCCCAGCAGCTCGCGCACATGACGGTGAACGGCGCCTCGCTGCGCACCGGCGACCTGTACGGCTCCGGCACCGTCAGCGGCCCCGAGCCCACCCAGCGCGGCTCGCTCCTGGAGCTCACCTGGAACGGCCGCGACGCGCTCGAACTCCCCGAGGGCAAGCGGACGTTCCTGGAGGACGGCGACACGGTCACGCTGACCGCCTGGGCCCCGGGCCCGCACGGCACCAGGGTGGGCCTCGGCGACGTGACCGGAAGGATCGTCACCGCACCATGACGCACGACGCCCCCGAGCTGACGCTGCCCGAGGAACTGATCCTGCTGACGCTGGACCCGCTGCGCGGCAAGCCGCTCTGCGACCGCACGCATCTGCGGTACGGCACGGCCGGCGCGGTCCTCGCCGAGCTGGAGCTCCAGGGCCGGATAAGCGAGAAGCGGGGCCGGGTCCAGGTGGTCAACCCCCTGGACCCGGCCCACCCGCTGCTCGCCTCGCTGCTCCGCACGCTGAACCCGCCGTCCAAGAGCCGCTTCCGCTCCGGGACCAGCGCCAAGGCCTGGATACGGCAGTACGGCCGCGACGCGGAGGAACGTCACCTCGACACCCTGATCGAGCGCGGCCTCCTGCGCCGCGAGACCCGCCGCTTCCTCGGCGTACTCCCCTACCAGCGCCACTTCCCGGCCGACCCGGACCTGACCGGTGCGGCCCGGCGGCGCTTCGGCCAGGCGGAAGCCCTGGGCTTCCCGGACCGGCGCAACCGCGCCCTGGCCGCCCTCATCTCGGCGATCGGCCTCGCGGGCACCCTGAGCCCCGACGGCCGCGCGGGCCGCATCACGATGAAGGCGATCCGCCGCACCCAGTGGGCCGCCACGGCCGTCCACCACAACGTCCGCCAGACCCGGTCCAGCGGCGGCGACAGCGGTGGCGGCGGCTGGGGCGACGGCGACGGCGGAAGCAGCTGCGGAGGAAGCAGCTGTGGAGGCGGCGGGGACTAGGCGGTGCACTGGGGTGCGGTGCAGGTCAGCGGCGCGCGAGGCGTTCACACGTTCGGGCCATCCGGATCCGGTTCCCGGCGGATACGCTGGTCAGGCCCGCGAGACTCCTCCCCATGGGAGCAATGATGAGCATCGAACCCGAGGCCTCCGAGCCGCGGTGGGCGGTCCCGCCCGAGGGCGGCTGGACCGCCGATGACCTGGACACACTCCCGAATCTGCCTCCGCACACGGAGCTGATCGACGGGAGCCTGATTTTCGTGAGTCCGCAGAGCTTCTTCCACTCATGGGCCGTTGACTTCTTCACCTGGCACCTGCGGTCACTCGCACCACCGGAGCTCCAAGTCGTGCGTGAGTGCACCATCGACATCGACCGGTACAACCGGCCCGAACCCGACGTTGCGGTCTTCGACAGCCTGGTAGCCCCGGAGCCGGGCCAGACCCGCTACCCGGCCGATTCCGTGCGGCTGGCTATTGAGGTCGTCTCGCCGGAGTCCCGCTCGCGTGACCGGGAGACCAAGCCGGTCAAGTACGCCCGGGTCAAAATCCCCCACTACTGGCGGGTGGAGAATCACGACGGCCGGGCCGTGGTTTACGTCTTCGAGCTGGAACCCGCTACAGGTACGTACACCTCTACCGGCATCTTTCACGACCGGATGAAGGTCGCCGTTCCGTTCCCCGTGGACCTGGACCTGACGGCGATCAACCCGACCACGCCCCGGGCGGCAGAGACGGAGTAAGCCTCGCCGCCCGGTACGCGACTCACTCGTACTCGGGCGGTTCCTCGTCCCAGCCGAACTCGGGGTCGCTGTGCTGCGGGGCCGGAGCCTTGGTGCGGGCCGGGGGCGGCGTATGTGG
>MUNB01000382.1 GCA_002154345.1 Streptomyces griseus | reverse complement strand
AAGAAGGGGAGGGCGAGGGGTCCGGGACGGGGGCGGCCATGGCCTGGCCCGTGGACGTCAGCAGGGCCAGCGCACAGACCAGCGTGATGGCGGCAGTGGCGCAGTGGCGTCGGTTCACGGGCTCCCCCTCCGGGCACGTACCTGACTTACCGTCAGTAACTTCTGGGCGACGTCGCGATCGTGCCATGTCGTCCTCCAAAGCAACAGAGGTCCACGGCACCCGGTACGTCACATACCGCCCGCACGGGGCTACTTCGTCATCCCCACCCACAGGGACGAACGATGCCACCGAGGCGTTCCCGGAACGGCCGACTTCTGCCCTTCCGGGCAGTTGTTCAGCGGCTGTTGGGCCGCAGGGCGTCCCACGGCACGGTGATCTCGCCCTGGCGCCACCGCCGTACCCCGTCCGTCACCGGCCAGTCGGCCGCCACCGCGCGCACGGCCGCGATCCAGCGCTGCCGTGCGCCGAGCGAGGCGTACGGGGAGGCCGCCGCCCAGGCCCGGTCGAAGTCCCGCAGGAACGCGTGGACCGGCTCGCCCGGCACATTGCGGTGGATCAGCGCCTTCGGCAGCCGTTCCGCGAGGTCGGAGGGGCGCTCCAGCGAGCCGAGCCGGGTCGCGAAGGTGACCGTGCGCGGACCCTCGGGCCCCAGGGCCACCCAGACGTGCCGGCGGCCGATCTCGTCGCAGGTGCCCTCGACCAGGATTCCGTCCGGGGCGAGGCGGGAACACAGCCGCGCCCAGACCTCGGCGACCTGCTCCTCGTCGTACTGGCGCAGCACGTTGGCCGCCCGGATGAGCAGGGGCCGGACCTCCAGCGGAACCTCGAAGCCGCCGTGCACGAAGGTGAGGCCCTCGCGTTCGTACGGTTTCGCCGCCGCGACCCGCTCCGGGTCGATCTCGATGCCCGCCACCACGGTGCGCGGCTCGGCGGTGCGCAGCCGGTCCAGCAGCTCGACGGCGGTCCAGGGGGCCGCCCCGTACCCGAGATCGACGGCCACGGGCGTCCCGGCGCGGCGCAGGGCGGGGCCGTGCGCGTCGGCGATCCAGCGGTCCATGCGGCGCAGCCGGTTCGGGTTGGTGGTCCCGCGGGTGGCGGTGCCGATGGGGCGCTGGCGCATGGGTCGAGCGTATGCGACGGGGTCGGTCCGGGGTTCGGGGCGGTGGCCCGGCCCGTACGCGAAGAGCTCCGGCGGCCCGGCCCGGCCCGTTGCCGGGCGACGCGCCGCAAGGCAACGTAATGATTTGGCAAAGCCGGAAATGAAAGGTCGGATTCCGCTGTTCTCGCCCTTCGGAGGGTGAGCGTGCCCTCTTTACGGCATGCCCCGAACGAGGAGGACCGACGAGGTGAGCCAGTACGTCTCCCGGCTCGGCTCCACCCGGAGGGCCGCGCGCCTGAGGTTCCCCGGAGGCTTCTCCGGGGTCTCCCGCAAGCCGCGCCGCATCGCGATGCTCTCCGTGCACACGTCCCCGCTCCACCAGCCCGGCACGGGCGACGCGGGCGGGATGAACGTCTACATCGTCGAACTGGCCAAACGCCTCGCCGCGATCAACATCGAGGTCGAGATCTTCACCCGGGCGACCACCGGCTCCCTGCCCCCCGAGGTCGAGCTGGCCCCCGGCGTCCTGGTCCGGCACGTCGACGCCGGTCCGTACGAGGGCCTGGCCAAGGAGGACCTGCCCGCCCAGCTCTGCGCGTTCACGCACGGCGTGATGCAGGCCTGGGCCGGTCAGCGCCCCGGCTACTACGACCTCGTGCACTCCCACTACTGGCTCTCCGGCCAGGTCGGCTGGCTCGCCGCCCAGCGCTGGGGCGTTCCGCTCGTGCACGCCATGCACACCATGGCCAAGGTCAAGAACGCCGCGCTCGCCGAGGGCGACACCCCGGAGCCGGCCGCCCGCGTCATCGGCGAGACCCAGATCGTGAACGCCTCCGACCGGCTGATCGCCAACACCGCCGAGGAGGCGGACGAGCTCGTCCGCTTCTACGACGCCGACCCCTCGTCCGTCGCCGTCGTGCACCCCGGCGTCAATCTGGACCGCTTCCGCCCCGCCGACGGCCGCGCCGCCGCACGGGCCCGGCTCGGTCTGCCGCAGGACGCGCTGATCCCGCTCTTCGCGGGCCGCATCCAGCCGCTGAAGGCCCCGGACGTGCTGCTGCGCGCGGTGGCCGTGCTTCTGGACCGGGATCCGTCGCTGCGGTCCCGCATCGTCGTGCCGGTGGTCGGCGGCCCGAGCGGCAGCGGGCTCGCCAAGCCGGAGGGGCTGCAGAAGCTGGCCGCCCGCCTCGGCATCGCCGACGTCGTACGGTTCTGTCCGCCGGTGGGCCAGGACCGGCTCGCCGACTGGTTCCGGGCCGCGTCGGTGCTGGTCATGCCGTCGTACAGCGAGTCCTTCGGCCTGGTCGCCATAGAAGCCCAGGCCACCGGTACGCCGGTGGTCGCGGCGGCCGTGGGCGGGCTGCCGGTGGCGGTGCGCGACGGGATCGGCGGCTTCCTGGTGCAGGGGCACGAGCCGGAGGCGTACGCCCGCGCGCTCGGGCGGTTCGCGGACGCGCCGGAGCTGGTCGAGCGGATGGGGGCGGCCGCCGCGGCGCACGCCCAGTCCTTCGGCTGGGACACGGCCGCGTCGGCGACCGCCGACGTGTACACCGCCGCGCTCGCCGACCACCGCCGCCGGGCCACGGCGCACCACGGCTGAGCCGGGCCACGTCGCACCACGGCCGAGGCCGCTCCTGCCGCCCGCACCGGGCTGTCGTACGCTCGCTGCATGGCTGACGTACCCGACGAGACAGCAGCGGCCCAGGTCATCGAGGCGACGCTGAACGACGCCGGGCTCGTATGGGAGAGCCCGGGTCCCGGCAACTACGTCGTGACGCTGCCCGGCACCCGCAAGCTGTCGACGACCTGTTCGCTGATCGTCGGCAAGCACTCGCTCTCCCTCAACGCGTTCGTCGTCCGGCACCCCGACGAGAACGACGCCGAGGTGCACCGCTGGCTGCTGGAGCGCAACCTCCGCCTGTTCGGCGTGAGTTACGCGATCGACTCGCTCGGCGACGTCTATCTGGTCGGCAAGCTGCCGCTGTCGGTGGTCACCGCCGAGGAGCTGGACCGGCTGTTCGGCGTGGTGCTCGAAGCGGCCGACGGGGCGTTCAACACCCTCCTGGAGCTCGGTTTCGCGAGCTCGATCCGCAAGGAGTACGCGTGGCGGGTGTCGCGCGGTGAGTCCACGCGGAACCTGGAAGCGTTCAGCCACCTGACCCGGGGCGCGTCCGACAACTGACGCTCGCCTCCACGGCTTTCTCCCGTCGTCCTCCGGCTTTCTCTCCCGCTTCCGCTCGGCGGCGCAGGGGTCTTTCCCTGCGCCGCCGAGCGGAAG
>MUNB01000381.1 GCA_002154345.1 Streptomyces griseus | reverse complement strand
CCCTCGCCGGGCTCGCCACCGGCGTCGGCGCGTGGATGGAAACGCTCGGGGCGCGGACCGTCCTCCTCGCCGGGGCGATGGCCCTGCTGGCGCCCGCACGCCACGCGCTGCCCGCGACCGTCCTGATCCTCTCCGCCCCGCTGGCCGGAGGGTGGAACGTCATGGCCTCCGTGCTGCTGGTCTGCGCCGCCTGGTCGGCGGGGCGGCGGATCACGGAACCCTGGCGGGTGACCGCGGCGTTCGGGGCCGCGTGTGTGCTCCACGCCGTCCCGGGCCTGTACCACGACATCACCTCGGGGGCCGCGCCCGTGCTGCCCGTCACCCTCGGGTGGAACGTCGTCACGTTCCTCACCCTGGCCGTGGTGCCGGCCCTCGTCGGACGCTACCGGGACCAACGGCGACGGCTGCTCGACGCGTTGTGGCAGAACAACCAGCAACTCCAGCGCGAGCAGGCGATGGTGGCCCGTGAGGCGCGGTTGCTGGAGCGCAACCGCATCGCCCATGACATGCACGACAGCCTCGGCCACCAGCTCGCCCTGATCTCCGTGCACGCGGGCGCCCTCCAGGTCGACCCGGAGCTGACCGGGAACCAGCGGGAGGCCGTACGGATCCTCCGGGGTGCCTCCGTCACCGCGATGGCGGAGCTGCGGGCGGCGGTGGGGGTGCTCCACGACGAGGCGGAGTATCGGGAGCAACAGAACGAGCAGCAGAACGAGCAGCAGTACCAGGGGCGTCGGCGGCAGTCGGTGGGCGGCGGCGCCTCGGTGCCGTACGCGCCCCGTACCACCGCCGCCATCGACGGCTTGGTCGCGTCGTCCCGGGGCGCGGGCACGACGGTGTCGCTGGACCGGAGCGGTGTCCGGCGGCCGTTGGCGCCCGCCGCCGACCACGAGGCGTACCGCATCGTCCAGGAGGGGCTGACCAACGCCCACAAGCACGCGCCGGGCGCCCCGATACGCCTTGCCCTGCGGTACGAACCGGACAGCCTGGTCGTGGAGGTCACCAACGGGCCCGTGCCGGGTGGAGCGCCCGAGGTGCCGCCGGAGATCAGTGGCGGCCAGGGGTTGAAAGGGCTGCGCGAGCGGGTCGGCCGGGCCGGCGGCATGGTGCACACCGGGCCCACCGAGGACGGCGGCTTCCGGATCGCGGGGATGCTGCCGTACGGCGCGACCTCCGTCGTACCGGCTCGCGACGTTCGGGGGCAGCGGCGTCCGGGGGCGGTGGTCGACGGTGGAACGGTCATCAACGGGGCCGATCCACAGCGGGAGTTCACCACCATCATGAGTACCAGGAAGAACATCGCCATCGGCTGCGCAGTCACCGCCGTCGTCCTCGTCGCGGGCGTCATCGGCCTGGGCGTCTGGGGGATCGGCGTCCTGACGGAAGAGGTGAAGAAGGCGGAGATCTCGCCGAGCGTCTACGAGGAGGCGAAGGTCGGGGATGCCGAGGCGGACATCCGGGCCAGGCTCCCCGAAGGGGACTCGTGGCTCACCTCGGACCTGGCGGACCAGGGGCCCAAGCCGGCCGAGGGAGCGACGTGCCGCCACTTCGGCTCCGAGGACGACGAGCGGGTCGACGCCCTCACCGTTTTCCGGTTCTGCTTCCAGGACGGGAAGTTGGTCTCCAAGGAGACGTACGAGGCGAAGTGATGCCGGGCTCCGTGCGGCGGGTCGGCCGGTACAGGGCATGATGGCGGGGCCACTCCGTCCGTTCTCCTTGACAACGTCATGATCGACACCGCGCAGGAGGCTGTGTGATCCGGGTCCTCGTCGCCGACGACGAGCCGCTCATCAGGGCCGGCATCAGAATGATCCTCACCTCGGCCGACGACATCGAGGTGGTCGCCGAGGCCGGGGACGGCCGCGAGGCGGTGGAGAAGGCCCGGGGCGGCGGGGTCGACGTGGCGCTGCTGGACATCCAGATGCCGGTGATGGACGGGCTGACGGCGCTGGTCGAGCTCGGCCGCGCCGCGCCGAAGGTACGGGTCCTGATCCTCACCACCTTCGGCGAGCGGGACAACGTACTGCGGACGCTCGGCCACGGCGGTGCGGGGTTCCTGCTGAAGGACTCCGCGCCCGGCGAGCTGATCGAGGCGGTGCGGGCCGCGGCGGCGGGCAACGCGTATCTCTCACCCGCGGCCACTCGGCATGTGGCGGACGCGCTCTCCGCCACCGGGGCCACCACGCGCGGGGAGGCCGCGCGGCGTCGGCTCGACGGGCTCACCACCCGGGAGCGTGAGGTGCTGGCGCTGCTCGGGGAGGGGCTCTCCAACGCGGACGCGGGTCGGCGGCTGCATATGAGCGAGGCCACGGTGAAGACGTACGTCAGCCGCATCCTCGCCAAGCTCGACTGCGACAACCGGGTCCAGGCCGCTCTCCTCGCTCGCGACGCAGGGCTCCAGCCGGGGGGACTTCAGCCGGGGGGACTCCAGCCGGGCGGGCACTGACCGGACGGAGCGTCATTTCCGTACGGCCGTACCCGTACGGTCGTGTCGCACCGCCAGGCCTGAGCTGGCGGCGCTTGGCCTGCTCCTAACGACCTTTCCGCTCAACTGAGTTGAGTGCCGCTGCACGACTTCTGTTCGCGTCGAGTCCCCGGCCGCGCCGGACGCCCCGTTCCGCCAGTCTGCTGCCGGGCCGCTGGGTGTGGTGATCCTGGCCGGCACAACGATGGCGAGCCGCGCTTGGAGGGTCCCTATCGGCACGCGGCCACGGCGCCGATGCCCGTGGGCGTCCAGCGGCTGCGCGGGCCTGACCCTTGCGTGATCGGTCTCCGGCCTATCCTGATCGTGCGTGAACGGCTCCGGACGCGCGCGAACGACCGTACGGGCAAAGGCCATCGGGGGATCGGTTCAGCATGGGCAAAGGCAAGGACAGCGGGCGGTACACGGCGATGGAGGGCATACGGCCGCTCGCGGCCGGTGACCCGGTACGGATCGGGCCCTATCCGCTGCTCGGCCGGCTCGGTGCGGGTGGGATGGGCCGGGTGTACCTGGCCCGTTCGGCGGGCGGGCGCACCGTGGCCGTGAAGGTGGTGCACGAGGAGCACATCGCGAACGGGGAGTTCCGGGCCCGTTTCCGCCGGGAGATCGAGGCGGCCCGCCGGGTCGGCGGGCGCTACACCGCCCCTGTGCTCGACGCCGGCCCCGACGCCGAGCAGCCGTGGGTGGCCACCGGCTACGTGCCCGGACCCTCCCTGGAGCAAGCCGTACGGGAACACGGCCCGCTGCCCGCCGACTCGGTGAACGCCCTGGCCGAGGGGCTGTTGAGGGCGCTGCGGGGCATCCACGCGGCCGGGATCGTCCACCGCGATCTGAAGCCGTCCAACGTGCTGCTCACCGTCGACGGACCCCGAGTCATCGACTTCGGCATCGCCCGCGCGCTCCAGGTCTCCGTGGAATCGCTGTTGACCAGTACGGGCATGGTCATCGGCTCGCCCGGCTTCATGGCGCCCGAGCAGATCCTCGGCGAGGAGACCGGACCCGGCGCGGACGTCTTCTCGCTCGGCTGTGTGCTGATGTACGCGGCCACCGGGCAGCTGCCGTTCGGCGCGGGCGTGAGCAACCAGCACGCCGTGATGTTCCGGATCGTCCAGTCCCCGCCGGACCTCACCGCGGTGTCCGACGCCCCCTTGCGTGCGCTGATCGAACGCTGCCTGACCAAGGACCCGGCCGAACGTCCGCGTGTGGAGGCTCTGTTGGAGAGCCTGACGCCCGAGCAGTCCTCGGACGCCGCGCGCGGCGCGTGGCTGCCGCCGGTGCTCCTGGCCCGGCTGGCGCAGCAGTCGGCCCTGCTGCTCGACGCGGAGGTCCCGGAGGAGCCGGGTGTCCCTGAGGAGGCGGACGAACCGGAGGGCGCGGAGCCTGCTGCTGTTCCCGGTCCTGCTGCTGTTCCCGGTCCTGTTGCTGATCCTGTGCCTGTGCCTGTGCCTGATCCCGATCCCGATCCCGTGTCCGCTCCTGCTTCTGGTTCCGATCCCGATCCCGTGTCCGCTCCTGCTTCTGGTTCCGATCCCGATCCCGTGTCCGCTCCCGCTTCTGGTTCCGATTCCGATCCCGTGTCCGCTCCTCGTGACCTCGGCACGGTCGATCTGCGGCCGGAACCGGGACGGAAACCGGGACCGGAACCGGTGGCAGGGCCGAGCCCCGAAACGACCGGTGCCGCCGCGGCCGTTCCGGTCGCCGCGCCGGTCGCGGCCGGGCCACGGCGTAACCGCCGTCGGGTCTGGGCCGTCGCGGCCGTCGTCGTCGCCGTTCTGGCCGCCGGTGGGACCACGGCCTTCCTCAACCGCGACCCCGGCGGTGGCGCGGATGCCCGGGGCGGGGAGTCCGCCGCCCCGCCCGCCGACGGTGCCACGGCCTCGCCCTCCGGGAAGGGCGACGACGAGGACGACAAGGGCAGCGAGGAAGAGAAGGCGAAGGACAAGGCCGAGGACAGCGCGGAGGAGAAGGAGAAAGGGAACGGCGACGACGGGGGCCAGGGCGGCGACGCCGGTGGTGGGCAGGGCGCCGGCAGCGGCGACGGTTCCGCTTCCGGCGGGGGCTCGTCCGGGACCGGGGAGTCCGGCTCGTCCGGCGGAGGCGGCGCGCAGGGCGGGGCCGGTTCGTCCGCGTCGGGCGGGTCCGGGGGCGCCGCGAAGCCGCCCGCCGCGGACCCGGACCCCGCGCCGGACGGCCGGGTGCCGCAGCACTTCGTCGGGACCTGGTCCATCGCGTCCCAGTACGACGTCCTCCAGCCGCACACCGTGGTCATCCGGCGGGTGTCGCCCGGGCAGTCGGCGGTGACCCTCATCGCCGACGTACAGGGCTCGGGGCACTGCGAGTACACCGCGAAGCTCGGCTCCGTGGCGGACGGCGGCAACCGGATCAACGTCGGTACCGCCGTGGTGAACAAGGCCCGTTCCGGCAGTATGTGCCGCGACACCGACCCCTCGTTCTTCACCGTCGCCGGGTCCGGCATCCTCCACGACGTCGGACCCGCCCACGGCAGCGGCTACCGCTACAACCGCGCCTGAGCGGCGAGGAAGCCCGGGCCCGTCAGTCCGGTGCCTCGCCCGGGTACGCGTTCTCGAACGCCGCGTGGAACAGGGCCGTGACGTCCTGGCCGGTGAGGCCTTCGGTACGGGCCTGGGCCAGCCAGTCGGCGAGCGCGGCGCGCAGCGGTGAGTCGGGGCCGGACTGGGGCTGCGCCAGAGTGCGGGTGATGAACGTGCCCGCACCCTGGCGGACCTCGGCGAGGCCCATGCGTTCCAGTTCGCGGTAGGCCTTGAGGGTCGTGTTGGGGTTGACCTTCGTGGTCGCGGCGACCTGGGCCGCGGTGGGCAGCCGGTCGCCCTCCTCCAGCGCGCCCATCCGCAGTGCCTGCTCGACCTGCCGGACGATCTGGAGATAGGTCGCCACTCCACTGCGCCGGTCGATGCGGAACACGACCACGGACTTCACCTTCCGCTCGATTGCCGACACTTTACGTAGGGGAACCGGGGCGTGCTCACAGCGGGCGGCGCGAGACCCGCCACAGGGTGAACGCCGTGAGCAGGGCAGTCCCGGCGAGCAGGAGGCCCGCCGCGGTCCACTGCATCGACGCCATCTGGCCGAAGTCGAGGTACTCGATGACGTTGTTGACGATGCCGTGGTCCTTGATGCACGCGTTCTGCGCCTTCTCGGTCGCCTCGGCGCAGGTGCCCCAGCCGTACAGGGTGCCGTCCGCGCTGCCGACCCAGCGGTCCACCTCGTACGCCTCGTCGAAGCGGGCGGGCAGCTCGGCGTCCAGCGGGTACGTGAACATCTTCGGGGAGCCGAGCCGTACGCGTACCTCGTCCCAGACGAACATGGTGGTGATCGCGGTGAAGAGGAACGTGCCCACCATCGCCGGGAGCATCCGGCGCACCACGGCGCCGATGGTGATGCCCGCCGCGGTGAAGAAGAGGAGGAACGCGGGCAGGACGGGGCCGGTGTTGTCGAAGATCACGCCGGTGATCCACTCGCTGAGGAAGACGGAGCGGTACGGCTTCCACCACCAGGTGAACAGGGCCGAGAGCACCACCCCGGAGATCAGCGCGAGGCCGTAGGCCAGACCCAGCTTGGCGATCAGCCACTGCCGGCGGGTGACGGACTGGGTGGTGACGAGCTGGGCCGTGCCGTTCTCCTGATCGCCCGCGATCAGCGGGGCGCCGATGAAGACGGCGAGGATCAGCGGCAGGCCGTTGATGATGCCGGTGATGTAGTTGTAGCCGCGGTTGTTCTCCATCGGCTGTCCGGCGTCCTTCTCCGGCCAGCCCTTCGCGTCGAGCAGCTGCACCAGTTCATTGCGCTCGTACAGGATCCACAGCGCGGTCAGCAGGGTGAGGCCGAGGACGCAGGCCAGCGCGACCCGGTGCTGGCGTACGACGAGCCACGGCATGCCGCGCAGCAGACGGCGCCCGGAGCTGATCTCGGAGGGCTTCTCGGTGAGGGTGGTGCTCATGCGGCCTGGGTCCCTTCGGCCTCGACGCGGGCGCCCTGGGTGTAGAGGGAGGGCGCGTCCGGGGAGCGGAGATGGGCGAGGAGGACTTCCTCCAAGGAGGGTTCGGCCGTCTCCCAGTCCGCCGGGAGCGGGCCCTTCGGCCGGATCATCGCCTGGAACTGCCGTCCCTGGAGGCGGGTTTCGACGACCGTGTGGTGGTCGAGCTCGGGCGGCAGCGCGCCGTCCCGGGTCACGCCGGTGACCAGGGCGTGGGCCGGGACCAGCGCGTCGGCGTCACCGGCCATCCGGATCCGGCCCTCGGCGACGACCAGCAGGTAGTCGCACATGTCCTCCAGCTCGGTCAGCATGTGCGAGGACATCACCACCGTGGTGCCGCGTTCGACGGCCTCCGCCATCAGCAGGGTGCTCATCTCGTCGCGGGCCAGCGGGTCGAGGTCCGACATCGGCTCGTCCAGGAGCAGCAGGTCGGGCCGCTTGCCGAAGGCCAGCGCGAAGGCCACGCGGGTGCGCTGGCCTTCGGCAAGCGGCC
>MUNB01000380.1 GCA_002154345.1 Streptomyces griseus | reverse complement strand
TGCGGGTGCGTGCCAGGGTTCTCCGCGCCCCCGGCCGGCGAACCCTGGCACGCACCCGCAGGAGACCGACAGTGAACGTCCCCCTCCCCGATGTGCCCGAGGTCCGCGTCGTCGGACTGCCGCAACTGACCACCGGATTCGACCTGGTGGAGCGGCTGGACCTCGCCATGCACCTCAAGGTGCACGGGCCGCTGGAGCCGATGACCGGCGAGCGGCTGGCCGAACTGGCCGAGGCGATCTCCCTGTGCGGAAGGGGAGGTGCCGGTTTCCCGTTCGGCAAGAAGCTGCGGGCCGTGGCGAAGGCGTCCATCCGGCGCGGGGTGCGGCCCGTCGTGGTGATCAACGGCAGTGAGGGCGAACCCGCCTGCCGCAAGGACACCGTCCTGCTCAACCGCGCCCCGCACCTGATCCTGGACGGTGCGCTGCTGGCCGCCGAGGCGCTCGGCGCGCGCACCTTGGTCGTCGCCGTCACCCGAAACTCCACGGAGATCTCCGTACGGGCGGCCCTCGCCGAACGCGGCCTCTCCGACCGGCGCGGCCAGCAGTTGCGCGCCCGGGTGGTTCGCACTCCGGAGCGCATGGTCTCGGGCGAGGCGTCCTCGGTGATCCGGGCGGCGAACGGCGGACCGGCCCTGCCGCCGGGCCGGCGCGAGCGGGCGGCCGAGACCGGGGTGGGCGGCGCCCCGACGCTGCTGTCGAACGCGGAGACGTACGCCCAACTCGCCGTCGCCGCCCGGATCGGCCCCCGCCGTTACGGGCACACCGGTCTGCCGGGCGAACCAGGCACCGTCCTGCTCACCGTCTCCGGGGCCGTGGCGCGGCCCATGGTCATCGAGGTGCCGACCGGGGTGCCGCTGCGGTACGTCCTGCAGCTGGCCGGGGCCCCGCCGCTCCCCCAGGGGGTGCTGACCGGCGGCTATCACGGCAACTGGATCGACGCGGTCTCCTCGCACAACGCCGTCGTCTCGCGCGAGTCCCTGGCCACCGTGGGCGGCGCGCTCGGCGCGGGCGCCATCCTGCCGATCGGACCGGACACCTGCCCGCTCGGCGAGTCCCTCCGGATAGCCAACTGGCTGGCCGCCGAGACCGCCGGGCAGTGCGGCCCGTGCAAACTGGGGCTCCCCGCCGCGGCGGGCGGGCTCTCCGACGTACTGAACGGCGGCGGTCCCGCCGCCCTGGAGGCCCTGCGCGAGGTCACCCAGGCTGTGAAGGGCCGCGGGGCGTGCAAACACCCGGACGGTTCCGCGCGGTTCCTGCTCTCGACGCTGTCGGCGTTCACGGACGACCTCGCCGCACATGTCCTGGACGGCGGCTGCGGCCGGGAGACGGTCGGGGTGCTGCCGCTGCCCGCACCCGGCTACCAGGACCTGGAGGAGTCGATTCCGAGCGGCGAGAAGCTCGCGGTCGACTGGACGCTCTGCCAGGGCCACGGCCTGTGCGCGGACATCGTCCCCGAGCTCATCCGGCTGGGCCCGGACGGCTATCCGGCGCTGGCGGACGCCGCCGTTCCGATGCATCTGCGCGGCCGCGCCCAGCGGGCCGTACGGCGTTGCCCCGCGCTGGCGCTCCGTATCGAGCAGCCGCCGGCCGAACAGCGCCCCGCCCTGCCGGCCACGGGCCGGCGCGCCCTGGGCAGCGGCCGCGACTGACCCCGGCCGAAGCCGGTACGACAAAGAAGCGGGCCACCCGATCCGGGTGACCCGCTTCTTCACTTCGATCCTGTGGAGCTAAGGAGAATTGAACTCCTGACCTCCTGCATGCCATGCAGGCGCTCTACCAACTGAGCTATAGCCCCTTGCTGTGTGCCGCCCGGTTTCCCTTGGCGACATCGAGAACATTACACGGTCCCCCCGGTGCTTCACCAAATCGTTTCCGGTCCGCACCGTTATGCCCGAATCGTCCCGACTGGTCGACCGTCCGTCGCAGGTCAGGCGGTCGCGAAGGAGTAGAAGCGCTTGAGGGTGCAGTGCTCCTCCAGGAGCCGCCCGTAGATCGGCTCCCCCTCCAGCTCCCGGTAGGTCTCGATGGGGTCGCCTTTTATGATCAGCGCCCGTGCGCATTCCTCGCACCAGTACTGGTATTCCGCGTTGACCGGGTCCATGTCCCTGACGATGGGCGTACCGCTGCCGCACCAGTCGCACTTACGCCTGTGTGCACCCATCAGTCAGCTCCAGCTGTGGCCGCAGGCCGTGCACACGTAGGAGACCCCTCCGTTGTCACCCAGAACCTGGGCCACGTGGGACGAACCGCAGGACGGACAGCCGAGCCGGGATCGATCTTCGGACGGTACGGAACCGGGGAGCGGGGCGGCGACAAGCGGCTGGTCGGGGACGTGTTCGCGACTCGCAGGCATCGCGCTCCCTCCCGATCGGTACGTCGCCCCCTCCGGCGTTCCGATTCTGCCATGACCCCGCAAGGGGGTCAGCCCGCTCGCCGCCACCTGTCCGGAGATCGACGGCGGAAGGCCGGCGCTCAGGGCGCGAGGACCTGGTCGTCGACGGCGGCGTCGTACCGCTCCTGCGCGTCGAGCACATCCTCGACATGGGACTCCGCCCAGATCTGCAACGCCCTCAAGGGGGCGTGCAGAGTACGGCCGAGATCGGTGAGCCCGTAACGGGTGTGGCCGTCGTGATGAAGGACGCGCTCGATCATGCCGTCGCGTTCCAGGGCCCGGAGTGTGTCGGTGAGGACCTTCTTGGTGATGCCCTCGACCCGGCGGTGCAGTTCTCCGAATCGGAGGGGTTCCTCATGGAGAAGAACGACGATCATCGCGGTCCATTTGTTCGCGATGCGCGCCAACGATCGACGCGAGGGGCACTTGGCGGAGAACACGGTCCATTCCGATGTCATGCGCCGCCCTCCTCGGTGGTGACGTTGAGGTAACCGGGCACCTCATCGACACACTGAGCCCTCAGCCTATCGAGGTCCATCGAACAGAAGCGGAGTAGGCGCATGTCGGCCATTGACGTGGTGGGACGGTACGGGGCCGCTGCGGCGGCCGGGGACATGGCCGCACTGGCGGCCATGTTGACGAAGGACGTGGTGTGGCATCAGCCCGGCGCGAACCGGCTCTCGGGTGACCACGTGGGACCCGAAGCCGTGGTGGCGCATCTGGGCAGGTTCATGGAGCTCAGTGGTGGCACGTTCGCCCTGGAGACGGAGTCGGCGACCGAAAGCGGCAACCTGGTGGCCACGACGGTGCGGTTCACGGCCGAGCGTGAGGGTGCGGCCGCGCTCGACCAGCACGGGGTGGATGTGTTCCGCGTCGAGGGCGACCTGATCGCGGAGATCTGGCTGATCGGCGAGGACCAGGCCGCCGAGGACCGGTTCTGGGGCTAGCACCGGCCGGACGAGGATTCAGACCTCGATCGCCAGGTTGCCGATGCGTCCGGCATCGAGCAGGAACCGATAGCGGAGGGTGACCGTGCCGCCGGGGAAGTTTCCGTCCAGCCTCACCCGCACGACCACATGGCGGTCGTCGGCGATCCGCTGACCGGTACGGGTGCTGGTGTAGGTGAACTCGGTCGAGGACTTCTCGGCCCAGGCACGGATCTCCTCGATGCCCTCATAGGTCTTTCCGTCGTCGAGGACGGTCGCGTCCGGCGCGAACACGGCCGCGACGTCGGCGTAGCGGTTCTCGTCGTGCGCGTCGAGGTAGGCGAGCACCGGCGTGGGCAGGGTCGCGGGGTCGTAGGCGGTGAAGGTGTCGTTCATCGGAGTCTCCTTTTCGAGGGGGGCGGGTGTTTCGTTTCGAGGGTGGTCAGATGGTGCGGATCGTGCCGCCGTCGACGACGATCTCGGCCCCGAGGATGCCGGCCGCGGTGTCCGACGCCAGGAACGCGATGACGCCGGCGACTTCGTCCGGGGTGGCGAAGCGTCCCAGCGGCACGCCGCCCAGGGAGGCGAGGAGCGAGTTCCAGGCGGCATCGCGGTCGCCGTCGAAGCCCTCGGCGAGCCGGTCGACGAGGTGATCGGCGCCCTCCGTTCGAATGCCGCCCGGAGAGACGGTGTTGACGCGGATTCCGTGCGGGGCGAGCTGCCCGGCCAGACCCTTGCTGTAGGTGCGCAGGGCCGCTTTGGCCGCCGCGTACGCCAGGGTGCCGTCCCACAACGGCATGCGCGCCTGGATCGACGCCACGTGGATGATCGCGCCCCGACCCCTCTCGATCATCGCCGGAACCAGCTCGCGGTCCAGGCGCACCGCGGACAGCAGGTTCAGGTCGAGCTCCTGCACCCATTCCGCCTCTCCCAGAGCACCGAAGCCTCCGGGCGGTGACTGCGACCCGCCCGCGACATGGACGACCAGGTCCGGCACGCCCCCGGCGAGGACGAGCCGGGCGGCCTCCACGGCCGCCGCGGGGTCGGCCAGATCGGCAGGTACGAAACGCACGTCGGCATCACCGTCACCGTCATCGCCGCGCGACGTGCGCGCGACGACGGTGACGTCCATTCCCGCTTCTCGCAGCCGGCTGACCACCGCCGCACCGGTGCCCCGGGTTCCGCCCGTGACCACCGCCCGGGGCGGCGACGGGGCGCGATGCGCATCGGAGGAAGTCACTTCTATTTTCGAAGTCATCATGGCTGCTAGATTAGCAGTGAGTGGTTGGAGCGTCGAACGCCGACGGTCCGACCAAACGGCCGGCCGTTTCGAGGAGGGTTCGAGTGCCTGCACGCGTCCGGGTCGAGGACCGCGAGTGCCCGCTGTCGACGGCGATGTCGTACGTCGGGGAGTGGTGGACGATCCTGCTCCTGCACGACTGCTTCGACGGATACACCCGCTTCGACCAGTTCCAGGCCAACATCGGCCTGTCGTCCAGCATGCTCACCACGCGGCTCAGGACGCTGGTCGACAACGGCATCCTGACCAAACGCGTCTACCAGGAGCGGCCGGTGCGGCACGAGTACGTGCTCACCGACTTCGGCCGCTCGCTGCGGCCGATCCTGGTGGCGATGGCCGCGTGGCGGAACGAGCAGCTGGCGCCGTCCGAGCGCGCGATGGTGCTCGTCGACACCGATACCGGACGCGAGGTGGAGCCGGTGACGGTCGACCCCGTCACCGGCCTGTCCGTGTCGGACCCGCGTTTCGCGTTCCGGTCCGGCCCGGCGGCGGGCGAGCAGATGCGGGCGCGCTACGCCGCCCCTGGACGACCCGCGTGATCCGGCCGGGAGAACCGTGATCCGGACGGGAGAACGAGGAAAGCCGGGCACGAAGTGCCCGGCTTTCCTGTCGTGTGTGGAGCTAAGGAGAATTGAACTCCTGACCTCCTGCATGCCATGCAGGCGCTCTACCAACTGAGCTATAGCCCCGCTGTTCGCTGTGTTTCCCTGCGTTTCCGCGCTGCGAACAAGAAGAACTTTAGCCTGTGACCTGCCGGAAAGTGAAATCCGGCCCGGGCCGCCCGAAGACGGCCCGCGAACGGCCTCTCAACAGCCTCCCGGCGGCGGCCGGTCGGCAGGCCCGCCCGTCGACTAGTCGTCGTCGCCGAGCACCGGCTCCGGGAGCGTGCCGGCGTTGTGCTCCAGCAGACGCCAGCCGCGCGCGCCCTCCCCGAGGACGGACCAGCAGCAGTTGGACAGTCCGCCGAGCCCTTCCCAGTGGTGCGCCTCCAGGCCCAGCAGCCGGCCGATCGTCGTCCTGATCGTGCCGCCGTGGCTGACCACGACGAGCGTGCCGTCGTCCGGAAGCTTCTCGGCGTGCTCCAGGACGACCGGGGCCGCCCGGTCGGCGACCTCGGTCTCCAGCTCGCCGCCGCCCCGGCGTACGGGCTCCCCGCGCTTCCACGCCGCGTACTGCTCGCCGAAGCGCTCGACGATCTCCTGGTGGGTCAGCCCCTGCCACGCGCCCGCGTACGTCTCACGGAGTGCGGCGTCATGGGCGACGGTGAGACCGCTGACGGCGGACAGCTCGGCAGCCGTGGCCGCCGCCCGCCGCAGGTCGGAGGCGACGATGGCGTCCGGCTTCAGCGAGGCGAGCAGCCGGGCGGCGCGACGGGCCTGCCCGACGCCCACCTCGGTGAGCTCGATGTCCGTGGAGCCCTGGAAGCGGCGCTCCAGGTTCCATGCCGTCTGGCCGTGCCGCCAGAGGACGATCCTGCGGCCCTTGCCGCTCTTGCTGCCGTTCAGCTCTGGTCACCTTCCGTGCCGCCGTTGAGCTGTGCGTGCTCCTCGGCCTTGCCGCGGGTCTTGATCGCGTCCTCGGGGAGGGCGATCTCCGGGCAGTCCTTCCACAGACGCTCCAGCGCGTAGAAGACGCGCTCCTCGCTGTGCTGGACGTGGATGACGATGTCGACGTAGTCGAGGAGGATCCAGCGGGCGTCGCGGTCGCCCTCACGGCGCACCGGCTTGGCGCCGAGCTCCTTCTGGAGCCGCTCCTCGATCTCGTCGACGATCGACTTGACCTGGCGGTCGTTGGGGGCCGAGGCCAGCAGGAAGGCGTCGGTGATCGACAGCACGTCGCTGACGTCGTAGGCGATGATGTCGTGCGCGAGCCGGTCGGCGGCCGCCTGAGCGGCGGCGTTGATGAGCTCGATGGAGCGGTCCGTGGCGGTCACATGCAGGCTTTCGTCGGCGGTCGGATGCAACCTCTAGGGTCTCACGGACCGCCGACAGCGCCTTACTGCGTTTCTCCGGCCGGGTTCGCGGTGGTCACCGGCCGGCGCCGGAGCGTCGGCCGGTGACCACGGGCGGGCTACCTGACCTTGTAGTCCTGGCCGAGGACCGCGGACACGTCGGCGTTGGCGGCCGGCTCGCCCTTCTTCACGTCGCCCGCGGCGAGGCCCAGGGTCTTGGCCACCTCGACGGCCTTCGCCTTGTCCTCGGCGGACCGGTAGAGCACCACGGACGACGCCTCGGCCTCGGCCTTGCCGCTGTCCACGAAGGCGTAACCGCCGTTGACCAGCTGGACCCGGGCGGCCTCCGCGGCCTTCTGGTCGCCGGTGGCGTTGCGTACGGCGACCCGGAGGGGTGCGCCCGCCTCGGGGGCCTTCACCGTGCCGCCGAGGATGTCCTTGACGACGCCGCGGGTGTCCGCCTCGGTGAGGGTGCCGTCGTCCTGGACCGGCAGCAGAGCGGTCTTGTAGTCGCCGACCTTGGCCCGGGAGGCCAGCTTGGCGAGCGAGGCGCCGAGGTCCTTCTCGGGCAGTGACGGGTCGAGCACCTGGAGCAGCGTCTCGATGGTGACGGTCGCGGCCTTGGGGTCCTCGGAGACCTTGCGCAGGGTGGCCCGCATGACCTCGCCGAACCGGGTCAGCTGCTTGGCCTCGGGCTCGCCCGGTGCGCGGTACGTGGCGTACGCGACGGCCATCGGACCGCTGAGCGTCTGGCCCTCGCCCTTGTTCACCAGGGCCGATTCGCCCTTCTTCGCGCCGGGTACCTCGGTGTCGGTGTCGACCTCGATGTTGCCGACCAGCTCGACGAGGTTCTCCAGGTACGGGGTGTCCAGCCGCCAGGTGCCGGTGATCCGGGTGCCCAGGAGGGTGTCGATCGACTCCCGGGTGCCGGTCCTGCCGTCGTCCTCGACGGACTTGCCGAGCGTGGTGGTGGTCCCGTCGTCGCCCGCGACGGCGAGGGAGTTGGGCAGCAGGACCGTGGTGCCCTGCTTGGTGGTGGTGTTGTCGACGAGCAGGGCCGTCGAGGTGCCGCCCTTCTTCGTGTCGTGCAGGTGCACCACGATCATGTCGCGCTGCTGGGCGCCGGCGGCCACGGCCTTCTTCTCGTCCGAGCCGGACAGACCCGGGATCATGTCGGCGGACCAGAGGTAACCGACTCCACCGACGACGACGAGCACGGCGACGACGATCAGGGCGATCATCCGGTTGCGGCCCTTGCGCCGGGCCTCCTCGCGCCGCTCGCTGCGGCTCTCGGTGAACTTCAGCCAGTCGATGACGTCTTCGGAGTCCTCGTCGGGCTCCTCGATGAACGAGAACTGCTCGGTGCGGTAGTCGGGTGCGGGCTTGCGCTGCCCCGGAACGGCGGGATCCGCCTCCGCCTCGGCCGACCGCGGCGACTGCTGCGGCTGCGCCGGTTGCGGTGCGGGAGCCTGCTGCGGGGCCTGTTCCGGCGCGGGGGCGGCGCCCTGCTGCGGGATGGTCCAGTGCTCGCCGGTGTCGACCGCGGCGGGCTGCTGGCCGGTGCCGTAGCCGTAGTCGGTGTAGGAGCCGTAGCCGTACCCCTGGTCGCCCTGGCCGTGCTGCGGCTGGGGGGCCTGGGGCGCCTGGCCCGGGTGCTGACCGGTGTAGGGGTCGTAACTCTGGTGCTGCTGCTGGGGGTTGCCGTACGCGTCGTAGCCGTAGCCGGCGTCCTGGGTCTGGTGCCCCTGACCCTGGCCCTGCTGGGCGGCGTAGGGGTCGTAACCCTGGCCCTGCGGGTCGTACTGCTGCTGTCCCTGCTGGCCCTGTTGCCCCTGCTGCTGGTAGACCGGCTGCCCGTACGCGTCGTAGCCGATGATCTGCGGCTCTTGGTAGTACGGGTCGTACGGGTTCTGTCGGTCGTTCACCGGTGCCCCTCTCCGTGGCTCATTCGCCGCGGTACAGCTGGCGCTTGTCGATGTAGCGGACCACGCCGTCCGGCACCAGGTACCAGACCGGCTCCCCCTGCGCGACCCTCTCACGACAGTCCGTGGACGAGATCGCCAGCGCGGGCACCTCCACGAGGGAGACACCGCCCTCGGGCAGTCCGTCGTCCGTGAGCACGTGACCCGGGCGGGTCACACCGATGAAGTGGGAGAGCGAGAACAGCTCCTCCGCATCGCGCCAGGTGAGGATCTGGGACAACGCGTCGGCGCCGGTGATGAAGAAGAGGTCCGCCTCACCGTGGACCTCGCGCAGATCCCGCAGCGTATCGATGGTGTACGTCGGTCCGCCACGGTCGATGTCACTGCGGCTGACGGAGAACTGCGGGTTGGACGCGGTGGCGATGACCGTCATCAGATAACGGTCCTCGGCCGGGGAGACCTTTTTGTGGCTTTTCTGCCACGGCTGCCCGGTCGGGACGAAAACGACCTCGTCGAGATGGAACTGGGCGGCCACTTCACTGGCCGCCACCAGGTGTCCATGGTGGATCGGGTCGAATGTCCCGCCCATCACGCCGATACGGCGCTTGCCGGGGCCGGTAGGCACTTCCTGCTCTCCCATGCGTGCAGAGCCTACTGGCACAGCTGTACGCCTCGACTCAGCGGTCGCGGTTGAAGCGGGTGGTGACCCACAGCAGGAACATCAGCGCGAGGAAGGCCAGGCCGCCGACGAGGTAGGGGTTGAGGCTTTCGTGGTTGCCGCCGCCCTCCCCTCCGGAAGCGAGGGTGGCCAGCTCGTGTGCGGTGCTCGTGAGGCTCATCTTCGGCAGGACCTATCGATCGTGAGGCGGAAGGAAGACGTCAGGCACATCGTATGCGGGAGCCTCGGGCACGCTCACGGCGACTCAGTCGTTGTTGTCGTCGTTGCGGTATCCACGCAGCAGGAACCAGGCGAGCAGCACCGCTCCGAGGATCGAGACGAGCAGCACGATCCGGAGGGTGTCGCCCGGTCCCTGCTCCTCGGACGCGGCGGCGAGCAGTACGGCGGTGTGCGGCATTCGGGCGCTCCTCAAAGTTATCCACAGCCCCCCGCACACCGTAGCGCCAGCGCCTACGCTGGGTTTTGTCCGGGGGACGAGCAACGTCTCGTACGAACAGGGGGCCATCCATGACCGACAGCAGTCACGAGAACGTGCCGAGCAGGCAGCGCCGGCGATTCCCCGGGATCTCCTCCCGGGCCTACGAGCACCCCGCCGACCGCTCGGCCCTGGTGGCCCTGCGCAAGCTGACCGGGTTCGACACCGTGTTCAAGGCGCTCAGCGGGCTGCTCCCGGAGCGCAGCCTGCGGCTGCTCTTCCTCTCCGACTCCGTCCGGGTGAGCGACGCGCAGTTCGCCCATCTCAACGACATGCTGCGGGACGCGTGTTACATCCTGGACCTGGAGAAGGTCCCGCCGATGTACGTGAAGCAGGACCCGCAGCCCAACGCCATGTGCATCGGGCTGGACGAGCCGATCATCGTGGTCACCACGGGCCTGGTCGAGCTGCTCGACGAGGAGGAGATGCGGGCGGTGGTGGGCCACGAGGTGGGCCACGCGCTCTCCGGCCACTCGGTGTACCGGACGATACTGCTCTTCCTGACCAACCTCGCCGTGAAGGTCGCCTGGATCCCGCTGGGCAATGTGGCGATCATGGCGATAGTGACGGCGCTGCGCGAGTGGTTCCGCAAGTCGGAACTGTCCGCGGACCGGGCCGGGCTGCTGGTCGGCCAGGACATCACGGCCTCGATGCGCGGTCTGATGAAGATCGCGGGCGGCAATCACCTCCACGAGATGAACGTGGACGCCTTCCTCGCCCAGGCCGACGAGTACGAGAAGGGCGGGGACCTCCGCGACTCCGTCCTCAAGATCCTCAATGTGCTGCCCCGGACGCACCCGTTCACCACGGTGCGGGCCGCCGAGCTGAAGAAGTGGTCGGAGACCCGCGACTTCCAGCGGATCATGGACGGCCACTACCCCCGGCGCGACGAGGACAAGGACACCTCGGTGACCGACTCGTTCCGGGAGTCCGCCTCGCACTACGCGGACACGGTGCGCACCAGCAAGGACCCGCTGATGAAGCTGGTGGGCGACATCGCCGGAGGCGCGGGAGACCTGGGCGGCAAGCTGCGCGACAAGTTCACCGGAGCCGGGTCCGGCGGCGGTTCCGCTACGAACGGGAACGGGGCGTCCGGTCGGCCTCAGGACCCGGAGGAGGGGAGCTCGGGGACGGGGTCCGGCCCGTCGGGGAGCTGACACCCGTCAGGGTTCCGCACAGCGCCGCCGTGGGCCGGCCCGTGGCGTACGGGTCGGTGGCGGCGGGGCCACGGGTGTCCGCCCGCTCCCCGGCCAGGAGCGGGTGGAGCATCCCGGTCGCGTCGGCCGAGCAGGACTGCGGACCTGCCTGGACATAGGCGGTGCTCACCTCCAGGCGGTGCAGTCGCAGATCCTCGCGGTCGAAGCGGAAATGGAGCTCGCGTCGCACGGTGAACAGGGACGCGTTGTCCTCCCGGTGGGGCCCGTCCGCCGGGCGCAGGGCGTAGGTGAAGGTGTGGTCCGAGACGACGCCGAGGACGCCCGCCGCCTCCTCCTCGTAGCGGAGGGTGCCCCGGACCCGGATCTGCGGGTCCGCGAGCTCCACCCGCTCCGGGTCGAAGCGCACCAGCCAGCCGGTGGCGGCGTGGCTCCCGTCGTCCGCCGGGTCGCTCAGGCTCTGCTCGAACTGGGGGCGCTGGTCCGGGTCGAGGAGGTGCTCGACGGGCCGGCGTACGGAGCCGGTGAGGACATCGGGGTTCAGGGACGACTCCACCAGGTAGTCCTTGACCGTGGCGAGGGCGGCGGTGATCTGGCTGTCGGAGAAGTTCTGGGTGCGCTCCACCGAGGGGAAGTTGATTCCTGCCGCGCCCGTGCGGTGTCCGGAGACCGGCTCGGCACGGTACAGCCGCTCGGGTGATCCGCCCGGGACGGCGCCCCGGGGGGCCAGGGGGACGACGGTGGTCCGCAGGGGTTCGGCGCGTCGGGTGGCCGGTTGGGGGTACGGGCTGCGGAATCCGATGTAGACGGCCACGGCGAAGGCCAGGGCGATGAGGACGACCAGCGCTATGGCGGCCCGGGAGCCTCCGCCGCTGCGGACGGTGACCTCTGCCTCGGGCACGGTGCGAACGGCGCGGGCGTGCTCGCCCATCCGTTCCTGCGCCGAGTACTCCTGCATCCGGGCAGCCTGGATGAACGATTCGTCGAAGACGAGCGAGCGGTATTCGTCCTCGCCGCCCGCGGGGTTCTCGGGCGGGCCGTCCGGCGGTTCTGAGCGGCCTGTCATGACTTCTCTCCCGATCTCCACACCGGTCGGTTCGGTGCGCAACGGTCTGCTTCGGCCGAGCGGCGTGCGGCAGCGAGAAGCCCCCCTGGGAACGAGGGGTCACATCTTCAGGGTAGGTCGATTGCGGTCCGCGTAAACGCGGAGACCGTCGGGAACTGCGGGGCGGCCGGGGAGGCGGGGGCCGAACGTCGGCGAACGGGTGACGCGAGG
>MUNB01000038.1 GCA_002154345.1 Streptomyces griseus | reverse complement strand
GGACGGTCCAGGACGCCGTCGGCGGTCAGGACGCCCGGCCCGAACTCCTCGACGACGGCCGCGAGTCCGGGCGTCCCGGGCTCGACGACCTCACGGGCGATCCGGTCGGAGTCGATCAGGACCGCGCCGTACTCGACGAGCAGCCGCGACACTTCGCTCTTACCGGCTCCGATGCCGCCGGTCAGGCCCACTTTCAGCATGGGCCGCAGCCTACGGGCCGGGGCGGGGCGCTCAGCCCTCGCCCTCCCGCTCGGCGAGGAAGCGCTCGAACTCGCGGCCGATCTCGTCGGCGGACGGCAGGTCGACCGGCTCGGCGACGAGGTTGCCACGCGTCTCGGAGCCGGCGACGGCGTCGTACTGGTGCTCAAGGCCCTCGACGAGCGAGACGAGCTCCTCGTCGCCCTGGCCGATCTGCCGGTCGATCTCGGTCTGGGTGCGGTGCGCCTCGGTGCGCAGGGAGTGCGCGAGGGCGGGCAGCACCAGACCGGTCGCGGCCGTGATGGCCTCCAGCGCGGTCAGCGCCGCGTCCGGGTAGGAGGACCGGGCCACGTAGTGCGGTACGTGCGTGGCGACGCCGAGGACGTCGTGGCCGGACTCCATCAGCCGGTACTCGACGAGGGCCTCGGCGGATCCGGGCACCTGGGCCTCGTCGAAGGGGCTGCGGTGGCCGGGCATCAGGTCGGTGCGGTTGCCGTGCGGGGTGATGCCGACGGGGCGGGTGTGCGGGACGCCCATCGGGATGCCGTGGAAGTTCACCGCGAGCCGGACGCCGAGGCGCTCGACGATCTGCTCGACGGCGGCGGCGAACCGCTCCCACTCCACGTCCGGCTCGGGGCCCGACAGCAGCAGGAAGGGGGCTCCGGTGGCGTCCTGGACCACCCGGACCTCCAGGGTCGGGGCCTCGAAGGACGTCCAGCGGTCGCGCCGGAAGGTGAGCAGCGGACGCCGTGCGCGGTAGTCGACGAGCCGGTCGTGGTCGAAGCGCGCGACGACCTGGTGCGGCAGGGTCTCCAGCAGGCCGTCGACGATCTGCTCGCCGGTCTCGCCCGCGTCGATGTAGCCGTCGAAGTGGTAGAGCATGACCAGGCCGGCCGACTCCTGCGCCAGCGCCATGTCGACGACGGCCAGGCCCTTCGGCTCCCATTCGTACAAACTCTGCGGATCAGGCACGGTTACCGCTCCTCCTCGTGTTCCTAGGGAAGAACGCGACCGGCGGCACCAGCATTCCCCGTACACGGACCTTTCCCCGGAACGAGCGGGTGACGGCATGTCAGCCGCCCACGCCGCGTGAGCGTTTCGCCGCGCCCGGCCCCGCCCGCCGATCCTGGTCCAGACCTTGACGCGCCCCGCCGCCGTCCCTACCGTCACGAGGCAACACGTTCAGACACACGTTCCATGTTCATGTACGAGAACACCCTGGACCCCTCCGACGGGAAGGCACCCCCATGCGCACCCGCTCCCCCCTCACCGTCCTGCTCGCCGCCGCCCTGGCCGCCGGCGGTCTCACCCTGGCCGGCGCCGGGCCCGCGAACGCCGCGGTCATCGACGTGAGCACCGCCGCCCAGCTCAAGGCGGCGCTCACCACCGTCTCCCCCGGCGACACGATCCGGCTGGCCGACGGCACGTACACCGGGAACTTCAAGGCCACCCGGCCCGGCACCTCCGGGGCCCGGATCACCCTCACCGGCTCCAGCGGCGCGGTCCTGACGGCGGGCGGCGGCTACGGGCTGCACCTGAACGGCGCCTCGTACTGGACCGTCCAGGGCGTCACGATCAAGGGCGGCCAGAAGGGCATCATGGCCGACGCGGCGAACGGGGTCGTGATCGACTCGGTGACCGTGCACGACCTCGACATGGAGGGCGTCCACTTCCGCAAGTCCAGCAAGGACGGCGTCCTGAAGAACTCCCGGATCCACGACACCGGGCAGAACGGGCGCGGCATGGGCGAGGGCGTGTACGTCGGTTCGGCCGGCGATCTCTCCGACCGCAGCGACAACGTGCAGATCCTGAACAACACCATCGGCCCCGACGTCGGCGGCGAGTCCATCGACATCAAGGAAGGCACGACCGGCGCGAGGATCATCGGCAACACCTTCGACGGCCACGGGCTGACGGGCGCCAACTACGACGACTCCTGGGTCGATGTGAAGGGCAACAACGTCCTGGTCGAGGGCAACAAGGGGTCCCGCACCACCAACAACGGCTACGAGACGCACACCCAGCAGAGCGGCTGGGGCTGCGGCACCGTCTTCCGGAACAACTCCTCGAACCTGACCGGGGCCACGGGCGACAAGCAGCTCGCCATCAACGTCACCAACAACAGCTCCAGTTGCCGCACCACCGTGTACGCGAGCAATACCGTCACCGGCGGCAAGGGGCTGACCAACATCGCCGTGACGCCATGACGGGCTGAACACGCGAGTGAGGCCCGCCCCCGAAGGGAACGGGCCTCACTCTCCACGCTCTACAGCTACTGCAGCCGATGAGCCGCCGGGGTCAGAGCGTCAGCTCTGGCCGCCCGCGAGCTTCTCGCGCAGCGCGGCAAGGGCCTCGTCCGACGCCAGGGCGCCGGAGTTGTCCGCCGACTCCGAGGAGTACGAACCGCCGCCGCCACCGCTGCCGCCGGAGGCGGCCGGAGCAGCGCCGGCCGGGGCAGCAGCGCCCTCGGCCGCAGCGGCCTCGTCGGCCTCGCGGGACTTGATGACCTGGGCCTGGTGCTGCTCGAAGCGCTGCTGCGCCTCGGCGTACTGGGTCTCCCAGACCTCGCGCTGCGCCTCGAAGCCCTCGAGCCAGTCGTTGGTCTCGGGGTCGAAGCCCTCGGGGTAGATGTAGTTGCCCTGGTCGTCGTACGACGCGGCCATGCCGTACAGCGTCGGGTCGAACTCGACCGAGGCCGGGTCGCCACCGAAGGACTCGTTGGCCTGCTTCAGCGAGAGGCTGATGCGGCGGCGCTCGAGGTCGATGTCGATGACCTTGACGAAGATCTCGTCGTTGACCTGGACGACCTGCTCCGGGATCTCCACGTGGCGCTCGGCCAGCTCGGAGATGTGGACCAGACCCTCGATGCCCTCGTCGACGCGCACGAACGCACCGAAGGGAACGAGCTTGGTGACCTTACCCGGGACGACCTGACCGATCTGGTGCGTCCGGGCGAACTGCTGCCACGGGTCTTCCTGCGTCGCCTTGAGCGACAGGGAGACGCGCTCGCGGTCCATGTCGACGTCGAGGACCTCGACGGTGACTTCCTGACCGACCTCGACAACCTCGGAGGGGTGGTCGATGTGCTTCCAGGACAGCTCGGAGACGTGCACGAGACCGTCGACGCCACCCAGGTCCACGAAGGCACCGAAGTTGACGATCGAGGAGACGACGCCGGAGCGGACCTGACCCTTCTGCAGGGTGGTGAGGAACGTCTGGCGAACCTCGGACTGGGTCTGCTCGAGCCAGGCACGGCGGGACAGGACCACGTTGTTGCGGTTCTTGTCCAGCTCGATGATCTTGGCCTCGAGCTCCTTGCCCACGTAGGGCTGGAGGTCGCGGACACGACGCATCTCGACGAGCGACGCCGGGAGGAAGCCACGGAGGCCGATGTCGAGGATGAGACCACCCTTGACGACCTCGATGACGGTACCGGTGACGATGCCGTCCTCTTCCTTGATCTTCTCGATGGTGCCCCAGGCACGCTCGTACTGAGCGCGCTTCTTCGAGAGGATCAGGCGGCCTTCCTTGTCCTCCTTCTGGAGAACCAGGGCCTCGATCTCGTCGCCGACCTTGACGACCTCGTTCGGGTCGACGTCGTGCTTGATCGAGAGCTCGCGGCTCGGGATGACACCTTCGGTCTTGTAACCGATGTCGAGGAGAACCTCGTCCCGGTCAACCTTGACGATGACACCATCAACGATGTCGCCGTCGTTGAAGTACTTGATCGTCTCGTCGATCGCCGCGAGGAACGCGTCCGCGTCGCCGATGTCGTTGACCGCAACCTGCGGAGTGGTGGCGGTGGTCTCGGTGCTGCTCGTCATGTGGGAAAGGGCTCCGGTACGGACAGAGAGTCGTAGGTACTGCTACGCCGAAAGCCCGTATCGCCTCTGCAGAAGCCGGACAGCCTGGAAAGCGCCATCCGTTTCCGGAGAGACGCCTCGACAACCGAGGGGACATGCAACAGACGCGAGCGCGGCCTGCTAGGTCTGAGGCGCGCAGGCTCGCAGCGCAACTTGTAGCATACGGGGGCAGCCGGACAGGGTCAATGCGCGAAGGCGCACACCCGGGGCACATCGCCCCAATCCCGGCACAACTCATGTTCTCCGAGGCCAGATCGGGCCGAGAACACTACGGCACAGCGCCGCGGACGCACGTCCGTACCTCCGGGGTGCGCCCCCTGGTACGTACCGCGCGCGGCGGGTGAAGGCAAACTACAACGACGGGCACGATGAGCCAAGAGATCCACGGAACCTACTCCTCCGAACGCCCGGAACACCCGGGGCTCCCGGCACCCGAGGAGCCCGCGGAGCCCGAGGCCACCCGCCGGGCGGCGGACGACGCGGAGAGCAGCCGGGCCAGCCGCGGCTGGTGGGACCGGAACGCCGACGAGTACCAGTCGGACCACGGCGGCTTCCTGGGGGACGACCGTTTCGTCTGGGGTCCGGAAGGGCTGGACGAGGCGGAGGCCGCGCTGCTGGGGCCCGCCGCCGCCCTCAAGGGCCTCGACGTCCTGGAGATCGGGGCCGGGGCCGCCCAGTGCTCGCGCTGGCTGGCCGGCCAGGGCGCCCGTCCGGTCGCGCTCGACCTCTCGCACCGCCAGCTCCAGCACGCCCTGCGGATCGGCGAGGGCCTGCCGCTGGTCGAGGCGGACGCGGGCCGGCTCCCGTTCCGGGACGGCTCCTTCGACCTGGCCTGTTCCGCGTACGGGGCGGTGCCGTTCGTCGCCGACCCCGTCCAGGTCTTCCGTGAGGTCCACCGGGTGCTACGGCCCGGCGGGCGCTGGGTGTTCTCCGTGACGCACCCGATCCGCTGGGCGTTCCCCGACGAGCCCGGCCCCGAGGGCCTTTCCGTCGCCGCCTCCTACTTCGACCGCGTCCCCTATGTGGAGCAGGACGAGAACGGCGACGCCGTCTATGTGGAACACCACCGCACGCTGGGCGACCGGGTCCGGGACGTGGTGGCGGGCGGTTTCCGGCTGGTCGACCTGGTGGAACCGGAATGGCCCGCCTGGAACGACCAGGAGTGGGGCGGCTGGTCCCCGCTGCGCGGCAATCTGATCCCGGGCACGGCGATCTTCGTCTGCGAGCGGGCCTGAGGCATACGGGTGCGGGCGGGACCGACCGTCCGTACCCGGTGCGCCCGTACGACACTGGGGGCGTGATCCGTACCGAAGCCCTGGACCGCCTCCCCGTCCGCACCGCCGTGCCCGCCCTGGAGCGTGCGCTCGACGACCGGGGCGTCGCCGTCCTGTGCGCCCCGCCCGGCACCGGCAAGACGACGCTGGTGCCGCTGGTGCTGGCGGGGCTGACCGGGCCGGGCCCGGTGCGCCGGGTCGTGGTCGCCGAGCCGCGCCGGATCGCCGCGCGGGCGGCGGCGCGGCGGATGGCCTGGCTGCTGGGCGAGCGGCCGGGCGAGCGGGTCGGGTTCACGGTGCGGGGCGAGCGTGCGGTGGGCCCGGGGACCGTGGTGGAGGTCGTGACCACGGGGGTGCTGCTCCAGCGGCTCCAGCGGGACCAGGAGCTGGCCGGGGTGGACGCGGTGATCATCGACGAGTGCCACGAGCGGCATCTGGACGCGGACACGGTCGCGGCCTTCCTCCTGGACGTACGGGAGGCGATCCGGCCCGATCTGCGGCTGGTGGCGGCGTCCGCGACGACGGACGCGGAGGGCTGGGCGCGGCTGCTGGGCGACGCCCCGGTCGTCGAGGCCGAGGGCGTCTCGTACCCGGTGGAGGTCCTCTGGGCGCCGCCCGCCCGTCCGGTGAAGCCGCCGCACGGCATGAGGGTCGACCCGGCGCTGCTGGCGCATGTGGCGGCGACGGTGCGGCGGCTTCACCGGACG
>MUNB01000379.1 GCA_002154345.1 Streptomyces griseus | reverse complement strand
CGGCGAGGCCGCCGCCGAGCTCCTCGGCGACACGGACCTGGAGACCGCCGCCCAGCTCGTGCGCGCCTTCTCCACCTACTTCCACCTCGCCAACGTCACCGAGCAGGTCCACCGCGCCCACGAGATGCGCGACCGCCGCTCGGCCGAGGGCGGCCTGCTGGCCCGCACCGCCGACCGGCTCAAGGACGCCGACCCCGAGCACCTGCGAGAGACGGTCAAGAACCTCAACGTCCGCCCCGTCTTCACCGCACACCCCACCGAGGCCGCCCGCCGCTCCGTCCTCAACAAGCTCCGCCGCATCGCGGCCCTCCTGGAGACCCCGGCCATCGAGGCCGACCGCCGTCGCCTGGACCTCCGGCTCGCCGAGAACATCGACCTCATCTGGCAGACCGACGAACTCCGCGTCGTCCGCCCGGAGCCCGCCGACGAGGCCCGCAACGCCATCTACTACCTCGACGAGCTGCACGCCAACGCCGTCGGCGACGTCCTGGAGGACCTCGCCGCCGAACTGGACCGCGTCGGCGTCGAACTCCCCGCCGGCACCCGCCCCCTCACCTTCGGCACCTGGATCGGCGGCGACCGCGACGGCAACCCCAACGTGACGCCCGCCGTCACCTGGGACGTCCTGATCCTCCAGCACGAGCACGGCATCACCGACGCCCTGGAGATGATCGACCACCTCCGCGGCCTCCTCTCCAACTCCATCCGCTACGCCGGAGCCACCGAGGAACTCCTCACCTCCCTCCAGGCCGACCTGGAACGCCTCCCCGGCATCAGCCCCCGCTACAAGCGGCTGAACGCCGAGGAGCCCTACCGCCTCAAGGCCACCTGCATCCGGCAGAAGCTCGTCAACACCCGCGAGCGCCTCGCCGAAGGCACCCCCCACCGCCCCGGCTGCGACTACCTCGGCACCGCCGAGCTCCTCGCCGACCTGGAGCTCATCCAGACCTCCCTGCGCGAGCACCGCGGCGGCCTCTTCGCCGACGGCCGGATGGACCGCACCATCCGCACCCTGGCCGCCTTCGGCCTCCAGCTCGCCACCATGGACGTACGCGAACACGCCGACGCCCACCACCACGCCCTCGGCCAGCTCTTCGACCGGCTCGGCGAGGAGTCCTGGCGCTACGCCGACATGCCCCGCGACTACCGGCAGAAGCTGCTGGCCAAGGAGCTGCGCTCGCGCCGCCCGCTGGCCCCCACCCCGGCCCCGCTCGACGAGGCCGGCGAGAAGACCCTCGGCGTCTTCCACACCATCAAGCAGGCCTTCGAACGCTTCGGCCCCGAGGTCATCGAGTCCTACATCATCTCGATGTGCCAGGGCGCCGACGACGTCTTCGCCGCCGCCGTCCTCGCCCGCGAGGCCGGACTGATCGACCTGCACGCCGGCTGGGCCAAGATCGGCATCGTGCCGCTCCTGGAGACCACCGACGAGCTCAAGGCCGCCGACGTCATCCTCGACGCGATGCTCGCCGACCCCTCCTACCGCCGCCTCGTCTCGCTCCGCGGCGACGTCCAGGAGGTCATGCTCGGCTACAGCGACTCCTCCAAGTTCGGCGGCATCACCACCTCCCAGTGGGAGATCCACCGCGCCCAGCGACGCCTCCGCGACGTCGCCCACCGCTACGGCGTACGGCTGCGCCTCTTCCACGGCCGCGGCGGCACCGTCGGCCGCGGCGGCGGCCCCTCCCACGACGCGATCCTCGCCCAGCCCTGGGGCACGCTGGAGGGCGAGATCAAGGTGACCGAGCAGGGCGAGGTCATCTCCGACAAGTACCTCATCCCCGCCCTCGCCCGCGAGAACCTGGAACTGACCGTCGCGGCCACCCTCCAGGCCTCCGCCCTGCACACCGCGCCCCGCCAGTCCGACGAGGCCCTCGCCCGCTGGGACGCGGCCATGGACACCGTCTCCGACGCGGCCCACGGCGCCTACCGCAAGCTCGTCGAGGACCCGGACCTGCCCGCGTACTTCCTCGCCTCCACCCCGGTGGACCAGCTCGCCGACCTGCACCTGGGCTCGCGGCCCTCCCGCCGCCCCGGCTCCGGCGTCTCGCTCGACGGCCTCCGCGCCATCCCGTGGGTCTTCGGCTGGACCCAGTCCCGCCAGATCGTGCCCGGCTGGTACGGCGTCGGCTCCGGCCTCAAGGCCCTGCGCGAGGCCGGACTCGACACCGTCCTCGAAGAGATGCACGAGCACTGGCACTTCTTCCGGAACTTCCTCTCCAACGTGGAGATGACGCTCGCCAAGACCGACCTGCGCATCGCCCGGCACTACGTCGACACGCTCGTCCCCGACGAGCTGAAGCACGTCTTCGACGCCATCGAGGCCGAGCACGCGCTCACGGTGAGCGAAGTCCTCAAGGTCACCGGATCCACCGAACTGCTCGGCACCAGCCCGGTGCTCCAGCAGACCTTCGCCATCCGCGACGCCTACCTGGACCCGATCTCCTACCTCCAGGTCTCGCTGCTGGCCCGCCAGCGCCAGGCCGCCGAACGCGGCGAGGAGCCCGACCCGCTGCTCTCCCGCGCCCTGCTGCTCACCGTCAACGGTGTCGCGGCGGGCCTGCGCAACACCGGCTGACCGTCAGCACCAGCTGACCGGTCAACACCGGCCGGCCGTACGGAACACCCCGGGGCGGTCCTGCTACAGCGCGACGAACGTCGCCACCAGCAGGGCCGCCCCCGCCGTTCCCGTACCCCATGCCGTACGCGTCAGCCGCAGCCCGCCGCCGATCACGAACGCGGCCAGCACCAGCGCCCCGCCCAACGGCACCCAGGCATGCAGAAAGCCCGGCAGCCCCGTGCGGACCACCGCATCGGTACCGGGCTTCACCACCACGGGGAAACGATCCCCCTTCCGCGCCGCGACGGACGCGTCCAGCGTCACCCGCGGACGCTCCCGCGACACCGAGTCCGGCTCGTACGACCCGGTGCAGGTGTCCTCGCCGCACCCCGTCACCGTCACGGTCCCGTGGTCACGGCCCTTGGCCAGAACGATGTGGTGCGCGGTGTCCCACGACGACCACGCACCCGCGACCAGCAGCACCAGGACGACCAGCCCCATGGCCGCCCGACGGCCCGCGACCGCCGCACGCCGGGAAGAGCTCCGCTTCATGGGGGCCGATCCTTGGCCAGACCCGCACCCCCGGTCAACCTGTGGCCGAAAAACGCCCCACCAGGGAAGGGAATGTCAGGAGTTGTACGCGGCGGGGGAGAACGGCCCGCCGCTCAGGAGTTGTACGCGCTCTGCGCCCGCTCCAGCCCCTCCGCCAGCAGACACTCCACCGCGTCCGCCGACCGGTCCACCAGGAACTCCAGCTCCTTGCGCTCGGTCGACGAGAAGTCCTTCAGCACGAAATCCGCGACCTGCATCCGCCCCGGCGGCCGCCCGATCCCGAACCGCACCCGGTGATAGTCCGGACCCATCGCCTTCGTCATCGACTTCAGCCCGTTGTGCCCGTTGTCGCCGCCGCCCAGCTTCAGCCGCAGCGCCCCGTAGTCCACGTCCAACTCGTCGTGCACCGCCACGACATGGTCCGTCGGCACCTTGTAGAAGTCCCGCAGCGCCGTCACCGGCCCGCCCGACAGATTCATGTACGACATCGGCTTCGCCAGGATCACCCGCCGGCTCGCCGGACCCGGCGGACCGATCCGCCCCTCCAGGACCTGCGCCTGCGCCTTCTGTGCCCGCTTGAACTTCCCGCCGATCCGGGCCGCCAGCAGATCGGCGACCATGAACCCGACGTTGTGCCGGTTCGCCGCGTAGTCGGGACCCGGATTGCCCAGGCCCACGATGAGCCAGGGGTCGGTGGCGTCGGACATCAGCGCTCGGTCTCCTCGGTGACGACTACGGCTTACGGCTTACGGCTTACGGCACAGGCAAACGGGGCGGCGGCTCCCGGAAGGGAACCACCACCCCGTCAGTCAAGCAGGTGGAACGCTGAGCGGTGAGGCTCAGGCCTCGGCGGACTCGCCCTCGGCGGCCTCGTCGGCGGACGGCTCCTCGGCCTGCGCGGCGACGACCTGGATCACGATGGCGTCCTCGTCACCGGCCAGCGTCGAACCCTTGGGCAGCGCGATGTCCTTGGCGACGATCGAGTCACCGGCGTCCAGGCCCGCGACGGAGACCGTCACGGACTCGGGGATGTGGGTGGCCTCGGCCTCGACCAGCAGGGTGTTCTGGACGAACTCCAGCAGGTTGGCGCCCGGCGCCAGGTCGCCCTCGGCGTGCACCGCGATCTCGACCTGGACCTTCTCGCCGCGCTTCACGGTCAGCAGGTCGACGTGCTCGATGGTGCCCTTGAGGGGGTGACGCTGCACGGCCTTCGGGATGACCAGCGCGTCCTTGCCGTCGATCTCCAGACCGATCAGCACGTTGGCCGTACGCAGCGCCAGCAGCAGCTCGTGGCCCGGCAGGGTGACGTGGACCGGCTCGGCGCCGTGGCCGTAGACGACCGCGGGAACGCGGTTGTCACGACGGACGCGGCGGGCGGCGCCCTTGCCGAACTCGGTACGGACCTCGGTGGCGAGCTTGATCTCGGCCATGGTGCACTCCTCGTCAGGTACGGAGAGCCGTCGGGGGTGACGGAACTCGAACGGTCACCCGGCCCACGACAGACCTGCTACGAAGAGCGCGTCGATAACGGACCGCCGTACACACGGGTACGGCCTCCCTCGCCGAGCAACTCGCTGAGTCTACCCGGCGGGGAGGCCGCACCCCAAAGTGGATCACCCGAGGATGATCGTCACTGCTGTCAGCCCTGCTCCTCGAAGAGGCTCGTCACCGAACCGTCCTCGAACACCTCACGCACCGCACGCGCGATCGTCGGCGCGATCGACAGCACCGTGATCTTGTCCAGCTCCAGCTCACCCGGGGTCGGCAGGGTGTCCGTGAAGACGAACTCGCTCACCTTCGAGTTCTTCAGCCGGTCCGCCGCCGGACCCGACAGCACCCCGTGCGTCGCCGTCACGATGACGTCCTCCGCGCCGTGCGCGAACAGGGCGTCGGCGGCGGCGCAGATCGTGCCACCGGTGTCGATCATGTCGTCGACCAGCACACAGACGCGGCCCTCGACGTTGCCGACGACCTCGTGGACGGAGACCTGGTTCGGCACGTCCTTGTCGCGGCGCTTGTGCACGATCGCCAGCGGCGCGTCCAGTCGGTCGCACCAGCGGTCGGCGACGCGCACGCGACCCGCGTCCGGCGACACGATCGTCAGCTTGGAACGGTCGACCTTCGCGCCCACGTAGTCCGCCAGGATCGGCAGCGCGAACAGGTGGTCCACCGGGCCGTCGAAGAAGCCCTGGATCTGGTCCGTGTGCAGATCGACGGTGAGGATCCGGTCCGCACCCGCCGTCTTCATCAGGTCCGCCACCAGACGGGCCGAGATCGGCTCACGGCCCTTGTGCTTCTTGTCCTGGCGGGCGTACCCGTAGAACGGCACGATCACCGTGATGGAGCGGGCCGAGGCGCGCTTCAGCGCGTCCAGCATGATCAGCTGCTCCATGATCCACTTGTTGATCGGAGCCGTGTGGCTCTGGATCAGGAAGCAGTCCGCGCCACGTGCCGACTCCTGGAACCGCACATAGATCTCACCGTTGGCGAAATCGAAAGCCTTCGTCGGCACGAGTCCGACTCCCAGCTGATGGGCGACCTCCTCGGCCAGCTCGGGGTGGGCGCGGCCGGAGAAGAGCATCAGTTTCTTCTCGCCGGTCGTCTTGATCCCGGTCACAGCACAGTCTCCTCAGACGTGTATCTGGCGCTGCACGCATAGGTCCCGATGTGCAACGAGCCAGCCGAAATGGGGTGAGCATCTATCACGGTACGCCGTCACCGGCGCACCTGTTTCCGGTCAGCTTTGGCCGTCGGTCTCCTGCCCGGACGCCTGAGCGGCCTGAGCGGCCGCGCTGCCCGGACGCTTCCGGGCCACCCAACCCTCGATATTCCGCTGCTGGCCCCGCGCCACGGCCAGCGAACCGGCGGGCACGTCCTTCGTGATGACCGACCCGGCGGCGGTGTAAACGCCGTCCCCCACCGTGACCGGTGCCACAAACATATTGTCGGAGCCGGTGCGGCAGTGGGAGCCGATCGTCGTGTGGTGCTTGGCGACGCCGTCGTAGTTCACGAAGACGCTCGCCGCACCGATGTTGGTGTGATCGCCGATCGTCGCGTCACCGACGTAACTCAGGTGCGGGACCTTCGTCCCTTCCCCGATCGTGGCGTTCTTCATCTCCACGTACGTACCGGCCTTGGCCTTCGTGCCCAGCCGGGTGCCCGGCCGCAGATAGGCGTACGGCCCCACGGACGCCCCGGGCCCGACCTCGGCCGAGAGCGTCACGGTGTTGTCGATCCGGGCCCCGGCGCCGACGAGGGTGTCCTCGATCCGCGAGTTCGGCCCCACCTCGGAGTCCTCCGCGAGATGCGTGGTCCCCAGCAGCTGCGTCCCCGGGTGCACGACCGCGTCCCGCTCGTACGTCACGGTCGCGTCGATCAACGTGGACGCCGGGTCGACGATCGTCACCCCGGCGAGCATCGCCCGCTCCAGCAGCCGCTCGTTCAGCAGCCGGCGCGCCTCGGCCAGCTGGAGCCGGTTGTTGATGCCGAGGATCTCGCGGTGGTCGCCCGCCACGGACGCCCCGACCCGGTGCCCGGCCTCGCGCAGGATGGAGAGCACGTCGGTGAGGTACTCCTCGCCCTGGCTGTTGTCGGTACGCACCTTGGCCAGCGCGTCGCCCAACAGCCGCCCGTCGAACGCGAACACCCCGGAGTTGATCTCCGAGATCGCCCGCTGCTCGTCGGTGGCGTCCTTGTGCTCGACGATCTCGGTGACCGCACCGGTGGCGGGGTCGCGCACGATGCGCCCGTAACCGGTGGAGTCCGGAACCTCGGCGGTGAGCACGGTGACCGCGTTGGCGTCGCCGGCGTGGGTGGCGGCGAGCGCGCCGAGCGTCGCGCCGGACAGCAGCGGGGTGTCGCCGCAGACGACGATCACGGTGCCCTCGACGGAGCCGCCGAGCTCTTCGAGCCCCATACGGACGGCGTGCCCGGTGCCGTTCTGCTCGGCCTGGAAGGCGGTGCGCACGGGGGCGTCGCCGGCGTTGAGATGCGCGGTGACCTGCTCACTGGCATGTCCGACGACCACGACGAGGTGCTGGGGGGCCAGCTCACGGGCGGCGGCGACGACATGTCCGACGAGCGAGCGCCCGGAGATCTCGTGCAGAACCTTGGGGGTCTTCGACTTCATGCGGGTGCCCTCACCCGCTGCGAGGACGACGACGGCTGCCGGGCTGGTTGCGCTCACGGATGTGCCCTTCGGCTTCGGGTGGTGGTCATCCGCAGGATACCGGGGGTGTTTCCGGTGGAAACGGGGGCGGGCCCCGACCGGTGTGGTCGGGGCCCGCGTGTGCTGCTCCCGGGGAAGGAATCGAACCCTCATTCAATGGACCAAAACCATTTGTCCTGCCATTAGACGACCCGGGATGGTATCGCCGTTTATGTCCGATTCTCTTGATCGGTTGTGCTGCGCAGCCCTTACTATGCCGCACCCGGAGCCTCCGACGCGACAGTACGGAGCGCCACCCCGACTTTCGTGCACGCTCGAATGCGGAACGTGCTGTTGCCGGTCACCCGAAAATGAGATGCGTCCGCCCGTAGGCTGGATGCCATGACCGCAACGGGGGCAGACCGGGAAGCGGCGGGATCGACCACCCGCGGCTACTGGTGGTGGGAGCGGCGACGCAGTGTCGCCCTGGACGTGGGACTGGCGCTGGTTTCGGCGCTGGAGTGTGGCCTGGAGGGGGTGGAGTTCGCCCGGAACACCGGGATTCCGGTGCCGGTGGGCGTGGTGTTCGGGCTTCTTGCCGGTTCGGTGCTGCTGGTGCGCCGGCGGTGGCCGATCGCCGTGGTGCTCGTGACGATCGCCATGACGCCCGCCGAGATGGGCTTCCTGATGGCCCTCGTGGGCCTCTACACCCTGGCCGCGTCCGAGGTGCCGCGCCGGATCACCGTCGTCCTGGCCGGGATGGCGCTGGTGGGGACGTTCATCGTCACCTACGTACGGCTGCGCCAGAGCGTCGCCGAGCAGGCCGACTTCGGGCCGGGGGACTGGTACGTCCCGCTGATGTCCGTCTTCATGGCGGTGGGGCTGACGGCCCCGTCCGTGCTGTTCGGCCTCTACATAGGGGCCAGGCGCCGGCTGATGGAGAGCCTGCGGGAGCGGGCCGATTCGCTGGAGCGGGAGCTGTCGCTGCTCGCGGACCGGGCCGAGGAGCGGGCCGAGTGGGCGCGTACGGAGGAGCGGACCCGGATCGCCCGGGAGATGCACGACGTGGTCGCCCACCGGGTGAGCCTGATGGTGGTCCACGCCGCCGCCCTCCAGGCCGTCGCGCCGAAGGACCCGGCGAAGGCGGTGCGCAACGCGGCGCTGGTCGGCGACATGGGCCGGCAGGCGCTCACGGAACTGCGCGAGATGCTCGGGGTGCTGCGGACCGGGGACGCGCTGACGGCGCCGGCCGCGGCGGGTGCGGTTCCGCTGGCGTCGGTGAAGCAGGTGGCCGCGGCCGCCGCTGCCGCCGCCTCGGAGGACGGGCCCCGGCTGGACGAGCTGGAGGCGCTGGTCGCGCAGTCGCGGCAGGCGGGGATGACCGTCGAGATGTCGGTGGACGGTGCGGTGCGGCCGTATCCGCCGGAGGTCGAGCAGACGGCGTTCCGGGTGGTGCAGGAGGCGCTGACGAACGTGCACAAGCATGCGGCGGGCGCGAAGACGTGGGTGCGGCTGGCGCACCGGGACGCCGAGGTCGCGATGCAGGTGGAGAACGGGCCCTCGGACTCGGCGGCGGCGGATGCGGGGCTGCCGAGTGGGGGGAACGGATTGGTGGGGATGCGCGAGCGGGTGCAGGGGCTGGGGGGCGTGTTCGTGTCCGGCCCTACGGACGCGGGGGGCTTCCGGGTCTCCGCGGTGCTCCCGGACGGCTCGGGCGAGGCCTGACCCCTTTCAGCCCGTCTCAGCCCGTCCGGCGTTTGAGGGCCAGCCCGTTTCAGCCCGTCCGGCGTTTGAGGACGGAACCCTGGTGGTGGGGTGGCGGCACCTTTTCCTGGCCGGGAAGCGATGGTGCCCGTTCGTCCCGAGCAACGGTTCCGTCCTCAAGCGCCGGACGGGCTGGAAGTGGCCGCCCTCAAGCGCTGGACGGGCTTGAAGTGGCTGGCCCTTGAACACCGGACGGGCTGGAGGGGGCTAGGGCGACGTCAGGCGGGACGGCTGGGTGCCCGTTACCAGCGTGGCCAGGGCCTCGTCGATGTCCTGGCCCAGGAACCAGTCCCCCGTGTGATCGATGCTGTACACCCGGCCCTCCGTATCGATCGCCAGCACCGCCTGCTCCTCCCCCTCCGCCCCCAGCGGACTGACCTCCGTCTCCAGGGCGCGGCCGAGGTCGCCCAGCGTCCGGGCCAGGTGCAGCCCGCTCAGCGGGTCGATCCGTACCGACGCGGGCGCGATCTGCCGGCCCGGCGCGGACGCCGTGATGTGGAGGCCGCCGAACTCCGCCCAGGCCTCCACCGCCGCCGGAAAGACCGCGTGCCGGTGGCCGGCCGGAGAGGCGTGGGAGCGCAGCGCGTCGGCCCATTCCTCCGCCTGGCGGATGTCCCAGCGCCCGGGCTGCCAGCCCGCCTCGCGCAGGGCGGCGTCGACGGCGACGGGGAAGCGGGTGGTGGAGGTGTTGTGCTGCTGACGGTCGTGCATCGGTGGGCGGTCAGCCCTTCTCGGCGGTGGTCGCGGCGCCGGTGGAGGTCAGGTCGACGGGGCGTACGCCGAAGTGGGACAGGAGTGCCGAACAGGAGCGGCAGGGCGGTGCGTAGCTGCCGTGGAGCGGATCGCCGTCCTCGCGGATTCGGCGGGCGGTGAGCCGTGAGTGCTTGAGCGCACGGCGCGCTTCCCCGTTGGTCAGGGGTTTTCGCTGGGCGCGTTTGGAGCGCCCGCTCTCGGCGGCGGTGAGCTGACGGGAGAGGAGTATCGCTTCGGGGCAGCGCCCGGTGAAGCGTTCGCGCTGGCCGCTGGTGAGGGTGTCGAGGAAGTCCTGGACGAGCGGGTGCAGCACCGGCGGCTGGTCCCCCTTGCCCGCGGTGCAGGTCAGCGTCTCGCCGCGTACGGACAGGGCGGCGGCCACCGCGGGAAGGATCCCGTCGCGGCGGTGGATCAGTCGTGGCGTACGGCTGGTCTCGGTGCTGCTCCAGGTGAGTCGCGGATCCCCTGATGTGACGGTTTGTGTCGAATGCATCGTGCTGACGTCCCTCCCTGCAATCCCCCGAGTTGCGGGGACAGCCTGCCAAATGTGCCAGGTGGTGGGGAAGCTGGGGCGGGGAAACGTGTCTGCGTGTCGCCCGAAGGTGCGAGACCGTCGCCTCACCGTCACGCGAATGTGACCGTTCGTGACGGAACCGGCGAGGCGGGACCCCCTGTTGCCCCACCGCTTAGGCTGTGCGGAACACCGGACGCAGCAGGGGGCATCAGCCATGACGACAGGTCGGCTCGGGCAGCAAGCCGCGCCACCGAACGCCGCCTATGCCGGGCAGGTCGTGAACTTCCCGGACCCGGTCCGGGCGGCCCGCCACCCCGCAGGGGTGCGGATGGACGGAAGCGGCCACCCGGTTCTTTCGCCGTACGCGCGCGCCGCCGCGGAGATCGCCGATCCGCCTCCGGGCTTCGGCATCGACGAGCTGCGCCTGACCGACTACGTGTCGGCGAACGCGGCGATGGCGGCGAGCGGTCACGACCTGTGGGACACGATTCCCGCGGTGGCGACCCCGCACGGCTGGACCTGGCACCACGTGCCGGGCGGCCGGCGGATGGAGCTGGTGCCGGTCGAGGTGAAGGCGCTGCTGCGTCATCACGGCGGTCTGGCGGGTACGGACGTGGACCAGAACCGGCGGGGCACCCGCCCGTTGCAGGAGACCCGTCCGGCGCACTTCCGGCTGCCCAAGGGCGCGGTCGCGGTGAGCGAGCAGCAGGTGCAGGGCGTCGAGGAGGACCTCGGCTACCGGCTGCCCGGCGCGTACCGCTCCTTCCTCAAGGCGGCCGGCGGTTCGGCCCCGGTGGGCGCCGCGCTCGACGCGGAGCTGGGGCTGCTGGTGGACCAGCCGTTCTTCACGGTGCGTGACGAGGCCGCGATGAACGACCTGGTGTACGTGAACAAGTGCCTGCGGGACCACTTCACCAAGGACTACCTGGGCGTCGCGTTCGTCCAGGGCGGGATTCTGGCGGTGAAGGTGCGCGGCCAGGACGTCGGTTCGGTGTGGTTCTGCCCGTACGACGATGCCCGGGACCAGGACGGCTGGAGTGTCCAGGAGCGTGTGGAGCGGCTGCTGCTGCCCTGCGGTACGGACTTCGACGCCTTCCTGCAGCGGCTGGCGGGCAATCCGCCGGAGCTGGAGACCGTGGCGAACCTGATGGTGGACGGCGGCTTCGCGCGCGCCGTCCCGGTGGAGGGGTGAGCGCGGTGGTGACTTTCGCGCAGGCGCAGGAGCGGGCGGACGAGTGGGTCAACGGTGACGTGCCCGCGTATCAGCACCGTGAGGTGCGGGTCCGTGAGTTCGAGCTGGGTTTCGTGGTCTGGGCCGAGGACCGGGCCGAGGGTCCCGTCTCGGACGGCGGCCGTCAGCGGCTGGTGATCGCCCGGGACAGCGGCGAGGCCACGTTGTGGCCGGGGCTGCCGGTGGGCGAGGTGATCCGGCGGTACGAGGAGGAGTACGGCGCTCCGGCCGGTGCGCCGGTCCCCGCCGCGGAGCCGCCGCAGCGGGTGGATCTGAACCAGACGTCGTTCCTGCTGACTCCGCCGGAGTGGCTCCAGGAGGCGGCGGACAAGCTGGGGATTCCGGATCACCGTGCGGAGCGGCGGGATGCGGGGCCGGAGTCGGAGTCGGCCCCGGCGTCGCATGCGGACTCGGGCGCGAACCCGGGTGCGCGGGCCGCCGAGCCGCCTCCGGCCGTGGCCCCGGCCCCGTCGGCTTCGGGCGGGACTCCTGTTCCCGGTCCGGTCGCCGTGTCCTCGACGCCTCCGCCCCCCTCTCCTCCTTCCTCTCCCTCCGTTCCTTCCTCTCCTTCCTCTCCTTCCGTCGGGGGCTCCGCCGCCTCGTGGCCCGCCGCCGGTGGTGGCGACGCCTACGAGCCCACGGCCTCCGACGGCGTGCCCGCCGGGGCGACCCCCTGGGCGGGTACGGACACCAACTCCGACTCCGACGACGCGGCCGTCCCGCTGCCCGCGACGGTGTTCGCGCCGCCGCTGTCGGGGACGGACGACGAGGAAGCCCCGCCGCCGGTCGTCCCGGCGGAGGCGCCCACCGCGCTGATGTCCGGGGGCAGCCAGCTGCCGCGTACGCAGGTGGCGCCCGCGCTCCGGCCGGAGCAGGGCGCCTCGGACGGGGCCGGTGACATCGCCGACGCGGCCACCAGCAAGGCCGTGGTGCCGCCGCGCGGAGCGCGCGGTGGCGGTCCGTCGACCCCACCGCCGCCCGGTGCGCCCGGGATCCCCGGTATGCCGCCGGGAGCCACGCCGCCGCCTTCGGGTCCGGGTGCGCCCGGGGCCCCGGCGGGCGGGTACGTCCCGACGCAGCTCGTCTCCCAGCTCGGCCCGCCCGGGCCGCCCGCGCCTCCGGGTCCGCCCGGTGCTCCCGGCGCGACGCCGCCCCCGGGTTCCACTCCGCCTCCCGGACCGCCCGGAGGCGGCGTGGAGCCCGGCGGCGGACCGGGCGGTCCGGGAGGCGGA
>MUNB01000378.1 GCA_002154345.1 Streptomyces griseus | reverse complement strand
TCGCCGCCCTGCTGCTCGCGGCGTCCGTCCTGACCCCGATGGCCATGGCTCCCGCCCCGGCGGTGCACGCCGCGGCCCTCGACCAGCACGACCAGAGCGGGCAGGGCGGGCAGGGCGGCAGACATGAGCGGCACGGCGACGACCGCTGTCCGCCCGGGGGTCTCGACCCCGCGCTGACCGCCGAGCTCGACAGGACCATCGAGGACGTCCGCGAGCAGGCCGGCATCCCCGGTGCCGTCGTCGGGCTGTGGATGCCGGGCAAGGGCAGCTACATCCACGCGAGCGGCGTCGGCAACACGGTCACCGGTGAGCCGATGTCCGCCGGCACCCGCATCCGGATCGGCAGTGAGACCAAGACGTTCACCGTCACCGCGCTGCTCCAGCTCGTCGACGACAAGCGCGTCAAGCTGGACGATCCGATCTCCCGCTACGTCTCCGGCGTGCGCAACGGCGACCGGATCACTCTCCGTCAGCTCGCCGGGATGCGCAGCGGTCTGTTCCCGTACACCGCCGACGCCGGCTTCGTGCACGACCTGCTGAGCGATCCGTACCGCTCGTTCACCCCGCGCGGTGTGCTCGCGTACGGCATGCAGCACAAGAACACCTTCAAGCCGGGCGCGGAGTTCCAGTACTCCAACTCCAACCTCGTCCTGCTCGGGCTCGTGATCGAGAAGGTCACCGGTCAGCCCCTCGACCGCGTCATCCATGAGCGGGTGCTCCGCCCGGCCCGCCTGCGCAGCACGCTCTTCCCGACCGGGGCGGAGTTCCCCGAGCCGCACGCCCACGGCTACACCGACCAGACGCTGAGCGGTGAGACCGAGGACGCCACGGACTGGAACCCCAGCTGGGCGTGGGCCGCCGGGGCAATGATCTCCGATCTGCACGACCTGCGGCGCTGGGCCAAGGTCGTCGCCACAGGTGAGCTGCTCAGCCCGGAGACCCAGGCGCAGCGGCTCACGACCCTGCCGACCGGGTTCCCGGGGCTCAGCTACGGCCTGGGCATCTTCGAGACCGGCGGGTGGATCGGGCACAACGGTTCGCTGCCGGGGTACGAGACCGTGACCGTCTACCTGCCCGCGCAGAAGGCCACCATGGTCATCATGATCAACACGGACTCCCTCAGCGGGGGCCAGGAGCCGTCCACCCTGCTCGCCCGCGCGGTGACGCAGATCGCCACCCCGGACCACGTCTACGACGGCAGCGCCTCCCAGGGCCGCAACACTCCCTGAGGTCGGGAGCCCGCCAGGAGCCCGTCACGGCCCCGTCGGCGGTGGTGCGGCCGGGGCGCGCAGGCCCAGGTGGTCGCGTGGGTCGGTGACGGCGTCCGGGTGGGCGGCCAGGAGGCGGGTCGCCGTGGGCAGCGGCATGCGGACCACCACCGGGCGGGGCAGCGTCAGTTCGCGCTCCGCCACCGTCGTACGGGAGGAGCGGACCCGGTCCGTCACCCGGGCCACCACCCTGACGTCCAGCGTGAACTGCACCAGCACCGAAGTGAACTTCGGCTTGTGCAGCGGCATCGAGCCCGCGCCGTGTGCCGCCGCGCTGCTCGCCGAGCCCGCGCCTCCCGTGTTGCCCATCAGCTGGTTGAGGCGGAACTCGTCGGCGTTCAGCACGCCCGCGCCGAGCAGCCCGCGCGCCTGCCTGCTCTGCTCGGCCGCGCTCTGGCCTTCGCCCTGGGCGGGGCGCGGCGCTCCCAGGTGGCTCTGGGCGACCGTCTCGAACGTCATCTTGTCCCCGGCGCCCAGCACCCGCCCCGCCCGCAGTCGCGCGTGCACCGACGCCCGGAGGTCCTGGCCCGACGCCCCGCTCGCGTGCACCGGCGGCAGCTCCGCCCCGGCGTTGGTGAGCAGCGGCAGCGCCGAGATCAGCCACTCGGTGGAGACCGCCTCGCCCAGGGTGTAGGCGGCGGCCTGGCCCTTCTGCCGGAAGCGGTCGCCGCCGCCCGCCGCCCGTACCGCCGTGTTCACCAACTCCCTGACGCGCGGCGCGCCCTGGAAGCCGTTCACCTGCGCCTCCATCGGGAGCGGCACCCCGTCGGCCCGCCAGGAGCCCAGTCCGGCCGGGTCGCCGGCCGGCCGGTCCGACGGGGCGCGCACCGGCGCCCGGCGCGGGGCGGTCATCCGGCGCAGCGCGGTGAGGTCGCTCTCCAGGATCCGGTGGACCAGCGACGTACGGCCCGAGGCGGCGAACGCCAACCGGCGTTCTCCCCGGTGGAGTTCGAGGGTGGCGATGACCGGCACCCGCATCTTCGCCGCCTTCGCCGTCTTCGCCTCCGCGACCGTCTTCATCCCCAGCTGGCCCCGCGCGGCCTCGCCCCGGCGGCGTCCGGAGCCCGAGGCGACGCCGATTCCGGCCGCGGCCCCGGCGCTCTTGACCGGTCCCGCCCCGCCGTCCGGTTTGCCGGAGCCCGCGAGGACACCCTCCACACCGGTGGTCGCGCCCTCGTCGTGCGAGGTGGCCTGCTGGGCGGCCGCCGAGGTGATGTACTCCATGTCGCGGCCGTCGTCCGCCGCCCCCTCCCAGGACCCCGCGCCGACCCGGTCCACCTTGAACACCGCCCAGTACGGCGTCCTGCGGCCGTCCAGCAGCTCCACGGTGACGCCGCCGTCCATGGCGCTGCCCAGCAGTCCGGTGGAGCCATCCCGGCCCAGGACCCGCAGCAGGCGCTGCACGTTGTCGTTGCGGTCGCGGAGCTGCTGGCGGGGCAACAGGTCGTCGGACAGGTCCTGTTGGCCCGTACGTGCGAGGGTGCCGCGCAGTCCGTCCAGCAGCGGCACGAAGTCCGGCAGCTCCTCGATCATGCCGAAGCCGAGCGGCAGATCGCGGGCGAGGGTCGGTCCCGGGCGGGCCGGCCCGCCGGGGACCGGCCCTCCGGACGCGGATGCCGTTGCCGATGCCGGGGCCGCCGCTGACGTGGACGCCTCCGCCGGTGCCGCCGACGTCGATGCCTCCGCCGACGTCGACCCCCGCGCATCCAGCTTCAGCGCCTTCCGCGCCGACTCCGGCAGCTCCACCCCCGCCGCCCGCAGCTGCTCCGCCGTCAGCCACACCGCCGCCGCGCCCGGCAGGGTCCGGGCCGCGTCCGCGACGTACGGGCCGCCGCCGGTGACCTTGACCTCCGCGACCATCGTGACGAGCAGGTCGCAGCGGACCAGATACAGCGGGGCCTTCTTGGGGGTGTGGGCGTTGCGCTCCACGGTGCCCGACACCGTGGCGGCCTCGCTGTCGCCCCTGCCCGTCGTGCGGTACCCCGACAGGCCCTCGCCGACCCGCCACTCCGCGCCGTTCTGTACGCCGGTGGCCCCGACCTGGACCGTGCTGGAGGTGCCCTCCCCTTGCTGTCCGCCGGCCTGGTGGCCGCCCAGTACGAACGTCTCCGTGCCGGGGCCCGCCGCCTCGTGCACCAACTGCGGTGCGGCCAGCGCCAGCCGGGTGCCCACCGCGCCGTTCAGCGCGGCCAGCCGGCGCGGGTAGCGCAGGTTCTTCACCACCCAGCCGGAAGACGCCGCCTGCCGCAGCGCGGCCGTGATCGCCCGGGGGCTGAAGCGTTCCTCGACCGCCAGCCGGGGGGCCAGGCCCTCCGTGGCGAGCGCCGGGTCCTGGCGGCCCGCCCTGCCGCGGGCGGCGGCCCGGGACAGCAGGGCCAGGGCGAGATCGCGGACCGGCTGCCCGTCGCCGATCGTTTCCACCAGCTGCCAGTCCCGTACGAGCTGCCCGGTGGCCGGGGCCGGGGCCGCCCGGGACAGTTCGCCGATGCCCGCCGCGCCGACGGCCTGCTCCGGGCCGGGGGCCTGGCCTCCGCCCGCGTCCAGGCGCGCCTTCTCCTCCGTACCGACGGTGAACTCGGACGGCGTCAGCAGCCGGACGTTCTGCTCCTCCATGTGCAGGCCCGACAGCAGCTTCGCCTCCGGCGCGTCCCGCCCGGGGCCGCCCGGGGTCACGGCGCGGGCCAGCTTGCGCTGCCGTGAGGTCATGGTGACGTCCACGTTCAGCCGTAGCGCCGCCCCGAACGCGCTCGCCTTCTCCGACCCGTTGGTGAGGACGTCGGTACGGGTGGTGGGGCCGCCCTGGTTGCGGCGGGAGCCCGAGCTCTGCCGCTCGTAGCGGGCCGAGCCGGTCAGGACGCCGGGGACCAGGCGGGCCTGGGCCAGCACCATGCCGCCGATGGAGCGCGAACTGCTGCGCCCGCTCTGCGCGTTGGCGGCGACGCCGGAGTGGGCACGCACGAGCCAGTCGTCGATGTCCCCGAGGTGGCTCGCCTCGCCCAACTCGCCGTGGACGCGGAGCTGTACGTCGTGGGAGTGCATGGCGGACTTGCGGCGCAGCCGTACCCGAATGCCGGTCGAGAGCAACTGGTCCTTGTTCACCCGCAGGTTGGCCTCGGAGAGGGCGGCCATCAGCTCGCGGTGGTTGGTGCGCTGCGCCTCGTCCTCCTCCCTGCTGAGGCCCGCCGGGGGCGCGGTGGCGCCGAAGGCGGGCAGATAGCCGGTCAGCCGGGGGTCGGTGGCGAACAGCTCCTGCACGGCCTTCACCATGGGCGCGGTGTCGAGCCGGCCGAGCGTGACGCTCGATCCCATCGCACCGAAGGGCAGGTGGCGTTCGTCCGCCGCGCGCCCCTCGCCTTCTTCGTCGTTCGCCCCGGGGGCCGACGGCCGCGGCTCCGGTCTCTTGATGAACGCGTCCGCCGTCACCCCGGGCGGCAGCGGCAGCCCCAACTCCTGGGCCTCGTCCGCCCGCAGGCTCACCCATACGCGCATCGCGTGGGTGGCCTCCCGTGCCTCCGGGAGCAGGATCGCCCGGACCGACCGGGGCCCGGTGCCCTCCACGGTGAACTCCACCGTCCCGAGGTACAGCGCCTTCTCGCCGCGCACCTCCGCGCCCTGCCGGCTGGAGACGGTCTGCTCGTTCACGCTGAACCTGGCCTTGCGGGCGGCGGCGACCGGCATCGCGGTGGCCCGCACCACGGCCGCGTTGGCCGCGGCCCCGACCCCGATCGCCGGGCCGACGCCGCCCGCGACGGCGCGCCCCTTGCCCGCCGACTCGGTCGCGGTGTGCTGGGCCTGCTGGTGGGTACGGAGCTGCGTCTTGCCGGTGGACCAGGCGGGCGACAGACCCGTGACGACGGCGCGCATGCGGTAACTGCCCGCGCTGCTGCCGTCCTTGGAGTACAGGTCGTCGCCGGTGACGCCGTTGCCCAGCAGCCGGGGCAGGTCCTCCAGCACGGTCGCGGTGGCGGTCGCCTCGTACAGCCGGGAGCGGCCGGGTGCTCCGGGCGCGGTCACGGAGGGGTGCAGGACGGAGGCGACCGCGTCGAACAGGCCGCCGCCGCCCTGGTGCGGCCCCTCGGTGTCGGAGACGGCGACCGGGGCCAGCGAGTCGGCCAGCGCGACCCGGTGCGCGAGGTCGTCGGCCACCGGCCGCGGCCGGTCCGGCGCCCCGGTGCCCGCCGGGATGAGGTGCTCGGTGGGCACCCGCTGGGTGAGGCCGCCCGAGCCCCGGAATGTCTGCTCGTCGCCGCCCGCCTGGGGCCGGATCCGTACGACGTACACCACCCGGCGATCCACTTCCACCGAGCCCTTGTCACTGCGCAGGACCCGTGGTTCGGCGACGCCCCGCTGGGCGCGGGAGTCCCGCGAGGACTGCCAGGGCTGGACGCTGCCGGTCACCGCGCCGCCCAGCCACAGCCCCGGTGCGACCGGGGCGAGCCCGAAGGCCGTGCCGCCCACGCCGGTGCTGGAGGAGTTGCCGGCCGTTCTGCTCGCGGTGGCCCCGCTGTTGTGCTGGACGTCGACCTTGGTCTCCTTGCCCTCGGCCTCGTCCACCGCGGCGAGCGGCGCACCGCCCGGGTCCGGTGCGGCCGACGGCAGGTCGGCGGCCGGGTGGAAGGTGGGCGGCCGGTCGTCGGGCGCGGGCGCGATGCGCACGGTCACGTCGAACCCGTCGCCGCCACCCTGTCCGCCCTGTCCGCCCTCCGTCGCGAACGCGCGGCCCCGGCCGAAGAACGACTCGGGCCGCCCGGCCAGTTCGGCGGCGATGGCGGCCACCGTGCCACCGCCGTGGCCCACGACGGCCGCGACGGCGCTGCGCACGAACTCCTGCCCGGTCAGCCCGTACGCGGTGGACAGTCCGCCCGCCTCCAGGTCCATCAGGTACGGCGGCAGCACGAGCCCCTGTTCGGCCCGCTCGTCGATGGCCGGGGGCGGGGCGGCGGGCCGCTTCTGGCGGCGCAGCGCCCGGGTGGTGGCCTCGTTGCCCAGCATCCGCTGCAGGGGCATCAGACCGCCGGGACCGCCGCCGAAGACCCCCGGACCGGCCGGAAGCACGGCCCGACGCGTCTGCTCGGCGTCCGTGGACACACCTCGCGCGCTCGCGCCCGCGCCGTCGTTCGCTGACCACTGCTGCCTCCGCACAGCGTCAACGTAGCCAGCGGTTCGGCGGCCCACGGTCGTTCGGACGGCTGTGCGGACGTTCGCCGCCCACTCCTCACCCTCGCGCCAACTCCCGTACACCGGAAGGTCCGCACGAGCTCAGCCCTGGGGTGGCCCCAGCCCCTCCTCCACCAGCGTCGCCCACTGCGCCACCACCCGCGCCCGCCGCGCGGTGTCGTCGGTGAGGAGGTTGGCGAGGCCGAGGCCGCGGGCCATGTCCAGCAGGCCCTGGACCGTCTCGCGGGCGCCGGGGCGGGACTCGTCCGCGCCGAGGAGTTCGACGGCGATGCGGTGGGTCTCGCGGCCCACCCGGGCCTCCAGCTCCGTGACGCGCGGGTGGAGTTGGGCCTCGTTGGAGGCGGCCACCCAGAGCTGGAGCGCGGCCCGGAACAGCGGGCCGGTGTAGAGGTCGACGAGGGCCGCGACCACCTCGGCCCGGCCCTGGACGGGCAGCGCGCGCAGGGCGGCGGAGCGTTCCTCGGCGACGTACTCCACGGCACCCGTGAACAGGTCCTCGCGGGTCGGGAAATGGTGCTGGGCCGCGCCGCGCGAGACGCCGGCCCGCTCGGCGACGACGGAGACGGTGGAGCCCGCCCAGCCGTGTTCGGCCAGGCAGGCCACCGCGGCCTCCAGGAGCCGCTGCCGGGTCGCCCGGCTGCGGTCCTGCTTGGGCGCGTGAGCAGCCCGAGGAGTGGTGGAGGAGGAGGTCACCGCACCCACGCTGGGTCCCGTCGTTCCAGGAAGGCCGTCATCCCCTCCCTCGCCTCGTCGGAGGCGAACAACGCGGCGGATCGGGCGATGAGGTCTTCGGCGTACTGGTCGAAGCTCCTCAGCACCGTAGCCGTGACCAGCTCCTTCGATGCGGCCAGCCCCTGCGGCGAGGCCCGGCGCAGCCCGTCCAGGACCGGGACGAGCGCCTTGTCCACGTCCTCGGCGGCCTCCGTCACCAGCGAGATCCTGGCCGCCTCCGCCGCGTCGAAGCGCTCACCGGTGAGGTAGTAGCGGTTGGCGGCCGTACGGTCCAGGCGCGGGAGCAGCGTGAGCGAGATGACCGCCGGGGCCAGGCCGAGGCGGGACTCGGTGAGGGCGAAGGACGACGCCTCGCCCGCCACCGCGATGTCGCACGCCGCGAGCAGGCCCAGACCGCCCGCCCGGACATGGCCGTCCACCCGGGCCACCACCGGCTTCGGCAGCGCCACGACCTCCCGCATCAGGCCCACGAACACCGCCGGGTCCGGCGGCGCCTTCAGGTCCGCCCCGGCGCAGAACGTCGACCCCGTGTGGGCCAGCACCACCGCCCGTACGGTGTCGTCGGCGGCACAGTCCGCCAGGGCGTCGCGCAACTGCGCCACCAGCGCCGCCGAGAGCGCGTTGCGGTTGGCCGGGGAGTCGAGCGTCAGCGTCGCGATGCCCCGCTCCCCGGTCCGTACGATCAGGGTCACTTCGCGTCGGTCCTCTCCGTCTTCTCGCGGTCGCGCAGCTCGCGCCGGAGGATCTTGCCGGATGCCGCCCGGGGCACCGCGTCGATGAACTCGGCCTGCCGCACCTTCTTGTACGGGGACACGCGCTCGGCGACGTACGCCATCACGTCGTCCTCGGTCAGGCCGTCCGCCGCCGGGCTCCGGACCAGGAACGCCTTCGGGATCTCGTTGCCCTCGGCGTCGTACACCCCGATCACCGCCGCGTCCGCCACCTGCTCATGGGCCAGGAGCAGGGCCTCCAGCTCGGCGGGGGCCACCTGGTAGCCCTTGTACTTGATCAGTTCCTTCACCCGGTCGACGACGTACAGCCAGCCGTCCTCGTCGGTCCGGCCGACGTCGCCCGTGTGCACCCAGCCGTCCGCGTCGATCATGTCGGCGGTGGCGTCGGGCCGGCCCAGATAGCCCTTCATCACCTGCGGGCCGCGGATGAGGATCTCGCCGTCCGCGCCCGGTTCGGCGTCCTTCGCCGGGTCCTCCAGCGACACGATCCGCATCTCGGTGCCCGGCAGCAGCTTGCCGACCGTGCCCGGCGGCGGCTGCTCGACGGAGAGCGGCACCACGTGCGTGCCCGGCGACAGCTCCGTCATGCCGTACGCCTGCCGCACCGGCGGGACGCCGAGCCGGGCCGAACAGGCGGCGGCCAGGTCGGCGTCGAGCGGGGCCGCCGCACTCACGATGTACTGGAGCGAGGAGAGGTCGTACTCCCCCACCAGCGGGTGCTTCGCCAGCGCCAGCACAATCGGCGGGGCCACGTACAGGCCGCTGATCCGGTGCGTCTGGATGGCTTCCAGGAACTGCGCCAGGTCGAAGCGGGGCAGGACGACGACGGTCGAGCCGCAGCGCAGCGGGACGTTCATCAGGGCGGTGAGGCCGTAGATGTGGAAGAAGGGGAGGACGGCCAGGATGCGGTCGCCCTCGCCCATCGGGATGAACGGTCTCAGCTGCTCCAGGTTGGTCGCGATCGACCGGTGCGTGAGCATCACGCCCTTGGGCGTGCCGGTGGTGCCGGAGCTGTACGGGAGGGCCGCGACGTCCTCGCCGGGGTCGATCGCGATCTCCGGTTCGGGGGCGGTGGAGGAGAGCATGTCGAGGATGGAGGTGTGGCCCTCCGCCTGGTCGCAGACGTAGATCTCCCGTACACCGCCGGTGAGTTCGGCCGCACGGCGGGCCGTCGCCAGGAGCGGTGAGACCGTGACGATCCACTTCGCGCCGCTGTCGGAGAGCTGCTTGGCGAACTCCTCGGGCGTGGCCAGCGGGTGGACCGTGGTGACGGAGGCCCCGGCGCGGGTGGCCCCGTAGAAGACCGCCGGGTAGGCGATGGTGTTCGGGCTGTGCAGGGCCAGCACGTCGCCCTTCCTGAGCCCCGCCTCGGCCAGTGCGGCGGCGATGCGCCGGTGGAAGCCGTCGAGCTGGGCGTACGTGAGGGAGGTGCCGTTCGTCCCGTCGATCAGGGCGACGGTGTCGCCGAACCCGGCGGCGTCGCCGAGGACCGCGTCGTGGATGGGCGTGTCGAGGGCCGGTACGTCTGCGTACTCGCTGCGGAACACCATGGCGGTCCCCTGTCGTCGCGGCCGCCCGCGCCGCCGGGGCGGTGGCGCGGGACGCCGTGCGGGTGTGGAGGGTCAGAATCGCCCCCGTGGGGGAGGTAGGGGGAGGGGTCGGACGGGATCAGATCAGGGAGGACGGGGGCTAGGGCCTGTCGTCAAACTGCCGTCGTCGCCCGAAGGGCGGCCGGGCGGCGCATGGTGCGTGCGATCGCAAGGCGCCGGAATGGCCTCGTAGCGGAGCTACTAGGGCAATTCGGCAACGCCGCGAGCGTGCGTGCCAGGCGTCGCCCGGCAGACGGCAGTTTGACGACAGGCCCTAGTACGACTTCGGCAGGCCCAGCGACTGGTGCGAGACGTAGTTCAGGATCATCTCGCGGCTGACCGGGGCTATGCGGGCCACCCGGGACGCGGTGATCAGCGACGCGAGGCCGTATTCGCGGGTCAGGCCGTTGCCGCCGAGGGTGTGCACGGCCTGGTCGACCGCCTTCACGCACGCCTCCCCGGCCGCGTACTTCGCCATGTTCGCCGCCTCGCCCGCCCCGATGTCGTCGCCCTCGTCGTACAGCCGGGCCGCCTTCTGCATCATCAGGCGCGACAGCTCCAGGTCGATGTGCGCGGTGGCGAGCGGGTGCGCGATGGCCTGGTGGGAGCCGATGGGGGCCTTCCAGACCTGGCGGGTACGGGCGTACTCCACGGCCTTGCCGAGGGCGAAGCGGCCCATGCCGATGCCGAACGCGGCCGTCATGATCCGTTCGGGGTTGAGCCCGGCGAAGAGCTGGAGCAGGCCCGCGTCCTCGTCGCCGACGAGCGCGTCGGCGGGCAGGCGTACGTCGTCCAGGACGAGTTCGAACTGCTTCTCGGGGGCGTGGAGTTCCATGTCGATCTGGTTCCGGCCGAAGCCGGGGGCGTCGCGCGGGACGATGAACAGGCAGGGCTTCAGCTTGCCGGAGCGGGCGTCCTCGGTGCGGCCGACGATCAGCGTGGCGTCGGCTATGTCGACGCCGGAGACGAAGACCTTGCGGCCGGTGAGGAGCCAGTCGTCGCCGTCGCGGCGGGCGGTGGTGGTGATGCGGTGCGAGTTGGAGCCCGCGTCGGGTTCGGTGATGCCGAAGGCCATGGTGAGGCTGCCGTCGGCGAGGCCGGGCAGCCACGTCTGCTTCTGTTCCTCCGTGCCGAAGCGGGCGATGACCGTGCCGCAGATCGCGGGCGAGACGATCATCATCAGGAGCGGCGAGCCGGCCGCTCCCAACTCCTCCAGCACGATGGAGAGTTCGGCCATGCCGCCGCCTCCGCCGCCGTACTCCTCGGGAAGGTTCACCCCGAGGTAGCCGAGCTTCGCGGCCTCGGCCCACAGCTCGTCGGTGTGGTTGCCCTCGCGGATGACGGTGGTCATGTAGTCGCGCCCGTACCGCTTTCCGAGGGCGGCGACGGCTGCGCGCAGGGCCTGGTGCTCTTCGGTTTCGAGGGCGGTGCGTGCGGTGCTCATGCGGTCTCCTCCGGTACGGAAAGGGGTACGGGGGTGGCGGCCGGGTCCTCCTGGACCACGGCGAGCAGCGCGCCGACCTCGACCTGGTGGCCGGGGGCGGCGTGCAGGGCGGTGAGGGTGCCGGCGGCGGGGGCGAGGATGCGGTGCTCCATCTTCATCGCCTCCAGCCAGATCAGCGGCTGCCCGGCCGTGACGGCGGCCCCGGCGGCCAGGCCCTCCGCGAGGCGGACGACGGTCCCGGGCATGGGCGCGAGCAGGGAGCCGGGGGCGGTGTGGGTGGCGGGGTCGGTGAAGCGGGGCAGGGCGGTGAAGGTGTGCGAGGCGTCGGCGGTGTCCACGTGGATCCGGTCGCCGTGCGCGCTGATGGCGAAGTGCCGTGTCACACCGTCGACTTCGAGGGTGACGCGGTCGGGTGCGGCGGCCGGGACCCGGACGCCGGGGGCGTCGTGCGGTTCCGGGGTGCCGGTGCGTCCGGTGCGGTAGGCGACCTCGTGTTCGGTCCCGTCGGGTTCGCTGCGGTAGCGCTTGCGCTGGGGCCCCGAGGGCACGTTGCGCCAGGCCCCGAAGCGGGTGGGGGCCGGGCCGCCGGGTGCGGTGGTGTTGCGTACGGCCGAGGCCAGGGCGGCGGCGAGGGCGGCGGTGGCGGGGTCGCCGGCGCCCGGGGCGGTCAGGGCGGCCAGGTGCCGGTCGTAGAACCCGGTGTCCAGGCGCGCCGCCGCGAAGTCCGGGTGGCGCAGCGACCGTACGAGCAGCTCGCGGTTGGTGACCGGGCCGTGGATCCGGGCCCTCTCCAGCGCGCGGGCGAGCAGCCGGACGGCCTCGGCTCGGGTCGGCGCGTGGGCGATGACCTTGGCGAGCATCGGGTCGTAGTGCACGCCGATGGTGTCGCCGCCGGTGTACCCGGTGTCCAGGCGCAGACCGGGTGCGTCCGGCACCTCCAGTGCGTGCAGGGCCCCGGTCTGCGGCTGCCAGTCGCGGGCCGGGTCCTCGGCGTAGAGCCGGGCCTCGACCGCGTGGCCGGACGGCTCCGGGGGCGCGGCCGACGGCAGCGGCTCGCCCTCGGCCACGCGCAGTTGCAGGGCGACCATGTCGAGCCCGAACACGGCCTCCGTGACCGGGTGTTCGACCTGGAGGCGGGTGTTCATCTCCAGGAAGTACGGGCGGCCGTCGGCGGAGACCAGGAACTCCACGGTGCCCGCGCCCCGGTAGTCCACGGCACGGGCCGCCGCCACCGCCGCCTCGTGGAGCCGGGTCCGCAGGGTCTCGTCCAGACCGGGGGCCGGGGCCTCCTCGATGACCTTCTGGCGGCGGCGCTGGAGCGAGCAGTCGCGGGTGCCGAGCGCCCACACGGTGTCGTGCGCGTCGGCCATGACCTGGACCTCGACGTGCCGGCCGCGTTCCACGTACGGCTCGGCGAAGACCTCGCCGTCACCGAAGGCCGACGCCGCCTCCGCGGCGGCGGCCAGCAACTCACCCGGCAGCGCGTTGAGTTCACGGACGATCCGCATGCCGCGCCCGCCGCCGCCGGAGGCCGCCTTGAGCAGCAGCGGCAGATCGTCCTCGCCCGCCGTCGCCGGGTCCACCGGGGCGAGCAGCGGCACCCCGGCCCCGGCCATCAGCTCCTTGGCCCGGGTCTTGGACGCCATCAGCTCGATGGCCTTCACCGGCGGGCCCACCCAGACGAGCCCCGCGTCCTGCACGGCGGCGGCAAAGGCGGCGTTCTCGGAGAGGAAGCCGTAGCCGGGGTGCACGGCGTCCGCCCCGGCGGCCAGCGCGGCGGCCACGACGAGGTCGCCGCGCAGATAGGTGTCGGCGGGCGCGGCCCCCGGCAGCCGTACGGCGAGGTCCGCCTCCCGTACGTGCAGGGCGTCGGCGTCCGCGTCGGAGTACACGGCGACCGTGGTGATGCCCAGGTCGCGGCAGGTGCGGAAGATCCGGCAGGCGATCTCGCCCCGGTTGGCGACGAGCAACGTGGTGATGGTCATCTGGGCCTCACATCCGGAAGACGCCGAAGCCGCCGCGGGCGCCCTCGACCGGTGCGGTGTGGATCGCGGACAGGCACATGCCGAGGACGGTCCGGGTGTCGCGCGGGTCGATGACCCCGTCGTCGTACAGCCGCCCGGACAGGAACATCGGCAGCGACTCCGACTCGATCTGCTGCTCCACCAGGGCGCGCAGTCCGGCGTCCGCCTCGTCGTCGTACGGCTGCCCCTTCGCCGCCGCCGAGGCGCGGGCGACGATGGAGAGCACACCCGCGAGCTGCTGCGGGCCCATGACGGCGGACTTGCTGCTGGGCCAGGCGAAGAGGAAGCGCGGGTCGTAGGCGCGGCCGCACATGCCGTAGTGCCCGGCTCCGTAGGACGCGCCCATCAGGACCGACAGATGCGGGACCTTCGAGTTCGCCACCGCGTTGATCATCATCGCGCCGTGCTTGATGATGCCGCCCTGCTCGTACTCCTTGCCGACCATGTAGCCGGTGGTGTTGTGGAGGAAGAGGAGCGGGATGTCGCGCTGGTTGGCGAGCTGGATGAACTGGGCGGCCTTCTGCGACTCCTCGCTGAACAGCACCCCTTGGGCGTTGGCGAGAATCCCGACCGGATAGCCGTGCAGCCGCGCCCACCCCGTCACCAGGCTCGTTCCGTACAGCGGCTTGAACGCGTCGAAGTCCGAGCCGTCCACCAGCCGGGCGATGACCTCGCGCGGGTCGAACGGCACCTTGAGGTCGCCCGGCACGATGCCGAGCAGCTCGTCCTCGTCGTACTTCGGCGGCTCGGCGGGGCCCGGATCGGTGTGCGCCTTACGCCAGTTGAGGCGGGCGACGATGCGTCGTGCCTGGCGGATCGCGTCGTGCTCGTCGACGGCGAAGTGGTCGGCGAGCCCGGAGGTGCGGGCGTGCATCTCGGCCCCGCCGAGCGATTCGTCGTCGCTCTCCTCGCCGGTGGCCATCTTCACCAGGGGCGGTCCGCCGAGGAAGACCTTGGACCGCTCCTTGATCATCACGGTGTGGTCGGACATGCCGGGGACGTACGCGCCTCCGGCGGTGGAGTTGCCGAATACGACGGCCACGGTGGGGATTCCGGCGGCGGAGAGCCGGGTGAGGTCCCGGAACAGCGCCCCGCCCGGGATGAAGATCTCCTTCTGGGAGGGCAGGTCGGCCCCGCCCGACTCCACCAGGCTGATGGTCGGGAGGCGGTTGGCGAAGGCGATCTCGTTGGCGCGCAGGGCCTTCTTCAGCGTCCAGGGGTTGGAGGCTCCGCCGCGTACGGTCGGGTCGTTGGCGGTGATCAGGCACTCGACGCCCTCGACCACCCCGATCCCGGTGACGAGCGAGGCCCCGACGGCATAGTCGCTGCCCCAGGCGGCCAGCGGCGACAGCTCCAGGAACGGGGTGTCGGGGTCGACGAGCAGCTCGATCCGCTCGCGGGCCGGGAGCTTGCCGCGCCCCCGGTGCCGGGTCACGTACTTCTCGCCGCCGCCCGCGAGCGCCTTGGCGTGCTCGGCCTCCAGCTCGGCGAGCTTCTCCACCATGGTGGCCCGATGGGCGGCGTACTCGGGGCTGTTGAGGTCGAGCGCGGTGGGCAGGATGGTCATGCGGTCACCTCCGGGAGGGGGATGCCTTCCAGCAGCGGTACGGGGACGGGCAGCCACCGGGACCGCAGCCACTCCCCCACCGCCTTGGCCTGCGGGTCGAACCGGGCCTGGGCGGCGACGCCCTCGCCCAGGAGGCCGTGGACGGTGAAGTTCAGGGCGCGCAGGTTGGGCAGGACATGGCGGACGACGGTCAAGTCGGCGGATTCCGGCAGGAGTTCCTTGAACCGCTCGACGGTCAGCTCGTGCGCCAGCCATCGCCAGGCGTCGTCGTCGCGCACCCAGACGCCCACATTGGCGTCGCCGCCCTTGTCGCCGCTGCGCGCGCCCGCGATCAGTCCGAGCGGGACGCGCCGGGTGGGGGCGGTGGAGGGGTACGGGTCGGGCAGCGGCGGTTGGTCGACCTCGGCCAACTCCTGTGTGAGCGCGGGAGGTTCGATGAGCAAGCGGCTTCCGTCCGGCAGCACGGCGGTGTGCTCGACCTCGCCCGCCGGTACGGGCCGGGCCTCGAACACCCCGTAGGGAGCGCCCTTTCCGGGCGGGGCGGTGACATGGAAACCGGGGTAGCTGCCGAGGGCGAGCTCGATGGCGGCGGAGGAGACGGCACGGCCGACCGCCTCGGCGTCCTGGTCGCGGACGACGAGCCGGAGCAGCGCGCCGGCCCGCTCCTCGGTGTCGGCGTCGGCGTGGTCGGTACGGGACAGCTCCCATCGCACCTCGGCGGGCGGGCGGCCGCCGCCGCGCTCCAGGGCGTCGGCGAACTGGTCTTGTACGAGACGGGCCTTGGCCTCGATGTCGAGACCGGTGAGGACGAACACGACCTCGTTGCGCCAGCCGCCGAGCCGGGTGAGCCCGGCCTTGAGCGTGGGCGGCGGGGCCTCGCCGCGTACGCCGTCGATACGGACCCGGTCCGGGCCGTCGGCCGTGAGCCGCACGGTGTCCAGGCGGGCGGTGACGTCGGGGCCCGCGTACCGGGCTCCGCCGGTCTCGTACAGGAGTTGGGCGGTGACGGTGGAGAGGTCGACGACCCCGCCCGTGCCGTCGTGCTTGGTGATGACGGACGAGCCGTCGGCGTGGATCTCGGCGAGCGGGAAGCCGGGGCGGCGGAGGAGGGCGGGGTCGTACGCGCCGAAGAAGGCGTGGTTGCCGCCGGTCGCCTGCGTGCCGCATTCCAGGACGTGCCCGGCGACCACGGCGCCCGCGAGCGCGTCCAGGTCGTCCGGGCCCCAGCCGAAGTGGGCGGCGGCGGGCCCGGTGACCAGGGCCGCGTCGGTGACCCGGCCCGTGACGACGACCTCGGCCCCGGCTCGCAGACAGGCGGCGATCCCGGAACCGCCGAGGTAGGCGTTGGCGGTGAGGAACCCGTCCGGCACGGGCAGGCTGTCTCCCTCGACATGCGCGACGGTGACGGGCACGCCGACCTTGGCCGCCAGCTTCCGTACGGCGTCGGCGAGTCCGGCCGGGTTGAGGCCGCCCGCGTTGGCGACGATCTTCACCCCGCGCTCGTGGGCGAGGCCGAGCCCTTCCTCCAACTGGCGCAGGAAGGTGGTGGCGTAGCCCTTCTCCGGGTCCTTGAGGCGGCTGCGGCCGAGGATGAGCATGGTCAGCTCGGCCAGATAGTCGCCGGTGAGGACGTCGAGAGGGCCGTCGGTGAGCATGTCGCGCAGCGCGTCGAAGCGGTCGCCGTAGAAGCCGGAGGCGTTGCCGATCCGGAGCGGCGCGGGATCGGAGGCGGTCATCGGTCACCTCGCCCGGCCTGCTCCGCGCGGGGCAGCCGGCCCGGTCCGGGAGGTCCGGCGAAGGCCTGGGCGATGGAGAGCCACTGGTCGGCGTCGCGGCCGTCGGCGGTGACCGCGAGGTCGGAGCGGTGGGCGCGCTGGGTGACCAGGAGGCAGAAGTCGAGGAGCGGCCCGGTGACGCGCTGGTCCGCGCCCTCCGGTCCGTACGCGATCATCTCGCCGTCCGGGGTGCGGAGTTCGACGCGGAACTCGGCCTCGGGCGCGGTGATGCCGCGTACCGCGTAGGCGTAGTTCCGGGCCCGTACGCCGATCCGCGCCACATGCCGGAGCCGGGCGGTGGGGGTCCGGGTCACGCCGAGGGCGTCGGCGATGTCCTGGCCGTGCGCCCAGGTCTCCATGAGCCGGGCGGTCGCCATGGACGCCACGCTCATCGGCGGCCCGTACCAGGGGATCCTGGTGCCGTCCGGGGCGTCGCGGAGGACCTTGTCGAGCCGCTGCCGGCCCTCCCGCCAGCGAGCCAGCAGGGCGTCCGGGGCGTGGGCGGCGACCAGGGCGTCGGCCGCCTCGTCGACGAAGGATTCGGGGGCGGCGAGAGCCTTGGTCACCTCGTCGCCGAACCGGTCCGGCTCGGTGGCCGCCAGCAGCGCGACCTCGTCGGTCCAGCTGAGGTGGGCGATCTGGTGGGCCACGGTCCACCGCTCGGCGGGCGTGGGGCCACGCCAGCCCGGGGCATCCAACTCCCTCACCAGCTCGTCGAGTTCGTCGCTCTCTTCGCGCAGATCGTCGATCACGGCTACGACAGCGGACACGTGCGCTCCCCTCGGGACCGGGTGTGGTGCCCAGGAGCATGGCAGCGCCCCAGGAAACAATCAAGCACGCTTGCATGATTTTCTGCCCGCAGACTGCCGACCGCAGGCCGCAGGCCGCAGACCGCAGACCGCCGGGGCGACGCCCACCGCGCCGCGCCGCGCCGCCGGTCACTCGCCGCCGGTCACTCTCCGCCCACGGCCGCCTTCGCCATCCGCTCCGTCGTGCTGGCCCCGTCGAGCGCCTCGCGCACGATGTCCGCGTGGCCGCTGTGGTGGGCGACCTCGCGGAACGCGTGCAGCAGGACGTGCCGGACGGTCCAGACGAGGGGCTCCGGCGGCGACCAGGGGTAGCGCGGCAGGGTGATCGCCCGGTCGAGGTCGGGTTCCTCGCGGACGGCCCGGTCGAAGGCCTCCGCCCCGGCCCGGAACGCGTCGAGGTGGCCGGCGAGGGTTTCGCCGTCGGTCATGCGGTTGCCGTCCGGATCGAGATCGGCCCAGCCGACCTCGGGGGCGGCGCTGCCGTCGATCACGGACAGCCAGCTGCGCTGCACCTCGGCGAGGTGCTTGACGAGGCCGCCGAGGGTCAGCTCGCTGACGGTCGACCGGGTGCGGGCCTGCTCGTCGGTGAGCCCGGCGACCGTGTAGAGGAAGTTGGTGCGCTGGTCGGCGACCATGGCCAGCAGGTCTTCGCGTTCGCCGGTCTTCGGGGCGGTGCCGTTCGGTTCGGTGGGTTCCACGGCTGACCTCCGGGGGGGCGGGGC
>MUNB01000377.1 GCA_002154345.1 Streptomyces griseus | reverse complement strand
GGCGAGAAACGGGTCCCCTTACGGACCGCGAGCAGCCCCACCCCGGCCGGCCCGCCCCACTTGTGCGCGCTCGCCGTCAGCAGCGACCAGCCCGCCGGGACCGGCCCCCAGCCGAGCGACTGGGCCGCGTCCACCAGCAGCGGCACCCCGGCCTCCGCGCAGAGCGCGGCGACCTCGGCCACCGGCTGCTCGGTGCCCACCTCGTGGTTGGCCGACTGGAGACAGGCCAGCGCGGTGTCCGCCCGCAGCGCCCCGCCGAACACCGCCGGGTCCACCGCCCCGGACCGCTCCACCGGGACCTCGGTGACCGAGCCGCCCGCCGCCTCGTGGGCCGCCGCCGAATGGAGTACCGACGAGTGTTCGACCGCGGAGAGGGCCAGATGGCGGCCGACACGCCGACGCCCCGAAAGAGCCCCGGCAATTCCGGCGTGCACCGCCGTCGTCCCCGAGGAGGTGAAGACCAGCTCGTCCGGGCGGCATCCGACGGCCTCCGCCGCCGCCTCCCGGGCCGCGTCCAGCAGCAGCCGGGCCCGTCGCCCCTCCCGGTACAGCCGGGCGGGATCGGCCCAGCCCTCGTCGAGCGCGGCAAGCAGCGCCTGGCGTGCGACGGGGTGCAGGGGGGCGGCGGAGGCGGCATCGAAGTAGGGCACCCCGCCACGCTAGCCCGCACCCGCCCCCACCTCGGCGGGGGCCGCCCCTTCCGGACGGGCGAGTGGCCGTCAGATGAGGGTCGGAGGGCCGGATTCCATCCCCAGGGGGTGTCGGGCGGCGCGTTGGGCACCCTCCCCGCGCGACCCCAAATAGCGTCCAGTAGGGTTTGGTCCGCATAAACATCCAAACCCCTGCCCGCGTCAGGGCCGGCGACCGACCAGAGACATACGGGCGCGCCGACCGTGCGGGCGAGACTCTCGGGAAGGCGCTACGTGAGTCCCAACGGCTCCGACCGCTCGTCGCGGCGCCCGATGCGGCGGAAGCTGCCGCAGGTGCTGACTGCGGGCCTGGTCCTGGCGACAGCCTCCGGTTGTTCATACAACTGGGAGGATTTTCCCCGCCTCGGAATGCCCACACCGGTAACGGAAGAGGCCCCTCGGATCCTCTCCCTCTGGCAAGGCTCGTGGGCGGCAGCGCTCGTCACGGGTGTCCTTGTCTGGGGGCTGATCCTCTGGAGCGTCTTCTTCCACCGGCGTAGCCGGACCAAGGTGGAGGTACCCCAGCAGACCAGGTACAACCTGCCCATCGAGGCGTTGTACACAGTGGTTCCCCTCATCATCGTCTCGGTGCTCTTCTACTTCACCGCGCGTGATGAGTCGAAGCTCCTCGAGCTCTCCGACAAGCCCGCCCACACCATCAACGTGGTCGGCTACCAGTGGAGCTGGGGCTTCAACTACATCGAGAAGGTGGACGGCCAGCCCGCGGCGGGCCCCGAGCTCCCCAAGGAACTCGACGCCATCCCCGACCGGTTCCGCAAGGACTTCCCCGAGGGCGCCGGCGGCGTCTACGACGTGGGCATCCCCGGGACCCGTAACCCGCAGAACGGCAACCCGGGTCCGACCCTGTGGCTGCCGAAGGGGGAGAAGGTCCGCTTCGTCCTCACTTCGCGTGACGTCATCCACTCCTTCTGGGTGGTGCCGTTCCTCATGAAGCAGGACGTCATCCCGGGCCACACCAACGCGTTCGAGGTCACTGCCACCCGCGAGGGCACCTTCATGGGCAAGTGCGCCGAGCTCTGCGGAGTCGACCACTCCCGGATGCTCTTCAACGTCAAGGTCGTCTCCCCGGAGCGTTACCAGCAGCACCTCAAGGAGCTCGCTGAGAAGGGTCAGACGGGCTACGTGCCGGCGGGCATCGCGCAGACGGACCCGGCCAGGAATGCGGAGAAGAGCCAACTGTGAGCATCCTCAACGAACCTCAGGGTGCCGCTCCGGCAGACGACTCGTACGAGGACGAACTGCCCGTGCGGCGCAAGCAGCCGGGAAACATCGTCGTGAAGTGGCTGACCACCACCGACCACAAGACGATCGGTACGCTCTACCTGGTCACCTCGTTCGTGTTCTTCTGCATCGGCGGACTCATGGCGCTCTTCATGCGCGCCGAGCTGGCCCGTCCGGGCACGCAGATCATGTCGAACGAGCAGTTCAACCAGGCGTTCACGATGCACGGCACGATCATGCTGCTGATGTTCGCGACGCCGCTGTTCGCCGGATTCGCGAACTGGATCATGCCGCTGCAGATCGGCGCGCCCGACGTGGCGTTCCCGCGGCTGAACATGTTCGCGTACTGGCTGTACCTCTTCGGTTCGCTCATCGCGGTGGCGGGCTTCCTCACCCCGCAGGGCGCGGCCGACTTCGGCTGGTTCGCCTACTCCCCGCTCTCGGACGCGGTCCGTTCGCCGGGTGTCGGCGCCGACATGTGGATCATGGGTCTGGCCTTCTCCGGCTTCGGCACGATCCTCGGTTCGGTCAACTTCATCACCACGATCATCTGCATGCGCGCCCCCGGCATGACGATGTTCCGCATGCCGATCTTCACCTGGAACGTCCTGCTGACCGGTGTTCTGGTCCTGCTGGCCTTCCCGGTCCTCGCCGCCGCGCTCTTCGCGCTGGAGGCCGACCGTAAATTCGGCGCGCATGTCTTCGACGCGGCCAATGGCGGCGCATTGCTCTGGCAACACCTCTTCTGGTTCTTCGGCCATCCAGAGGTGTACATCATCGCGTTGCCATTCTTCGGAATCATTTCCGAGGTCATCCCGGTATTCAGCCGCAAGCCGATGTTCGGCTACATCGGTCTGATCTCCGCGACGATCGCCATCGCCGGCCTTTCCGTGACGGTGTGGGCGCACCACATGTACGTCACGGGCGGTGTGCTCCTACCGTTCTTCTCCTTCATGACGTTCCTCATCGCCGTACCGACAGGCGTGAAGTTCTTCAACTGGATCGGCACGATGTGGAAGGGGTCGTTGTCCTTCGAGACACCGATGCTCTGGGCCGTCGGCTTCCTGATCACCTTCACCTTCGGTGGTCTGACCGGCGTCATCCTGGCCTCGCCCCCGATGGACTTCCACGTCTCGGACTCGTACTTCGTCGTCGCGCACTTCCACTACGTCATCTTCGGCACCGTGGTCTTCGCGATGTTCTCCGGATTCCACTTCTGGTGGCCGAAGTTCACCGGCAAGATGCTGGACGAGCGGCTCGGCAAGATCACGTTCTGGACGCTGTTCGTGGGCTTCCACGGCACGTTCCTGGTGCAGCACTGGCTCGGTGCCGAGGGCATGCCGCGTCGTTACGCGGACTATCTCGACGCCGACGGCTTCACCGCGCTGAACACGATCTCGACGATCTCCTCGTTCCTGCTCGGCCTGTCGATGCTGCCGTTCTTCTACAACGTGTGGAAGACCGCCAAGTACGGCAAGAAGATCGAGGTCGACGACCCGTGGGGTTACGGCCGTTCGCTGGAGTGGGCGACCTCCTGCCCGCCGCCGCGGCACAACTTCCTCACCCTGCCGCGGATCCGTTCCGAATCCCCGGCGTTCGACCTGCACCACCCGGAGATCACGGCGCTCGAACAGTTCGACCACCTCTCCGAGTCGGACAAGGCCCTCGCCGGCGGCAAGGAGGCAGGCAAGTGAAGATCCAGGGACAGATGTTCATCTGGCTGAGCGTCTTCATCCTCGCCATGGCCGCCGTGTACGGCCTGTGGTCGAAGGAGCCGGTCGGCACCACGGCGCTCTTCCTGGCCTTCGGGCTGTCCATCATGATCGGCTTCTACCTGGCCTTCACGGCCAACCGGGTCGACGCGATGGCCCAGGACAACAAGGAGGCCGACGTCGCCGACGAGGCGGGCGAGCTGGGGTTCTTCTCCCCGCACAGCTGGCAGCCGCTCTCCCTGGCGGTCGGCGGAGCCTTCGCCTTCATGGGCGTCGTCTTCGGCTGGTGGCTGCTGTACTTCTCCGCCCCCCTGCTCCTGATCGGCCTCTTCGGCTGGGTCTTCGAGTACTACCGGGGCGAGAATCGCACCCAGTGACACCGCACTCCGTGCCACCGCAGCGGCGGTGACACGCGCTACACCAGGAAAGGCCCGCATCGCCGAAGGCGACGCGGGCCTTTCGCTCGTTCGGAGTCACTGAACGCGCTGGAACGGATGAACCTTCTTAGCGTGGACGGCATGAACCACACGCCTCGCATCCGCACCGTAGTGAGCTGCACCCTGCTGGTCGTGACCCTCGCCGCGGGTGCGACCGCCTGTGGCTCGCCCGACGGTCACCCGCTCTCGACGAAGCCGTACGACGCGGGCGACCAGGTCTCCTTCAACGGCCCCTCCAAGAAGGAGAAGGCCGACCCCGACAAGCCCCTGGAAGTCACCGTCAAGGGTGACGACGGGCGCATCACCGACGTCAGCGCCGTGGACACCGGCGGCCGCCACCTCGCGGGGGAGCTCTCCGCCGACGGGAAGCGCTGGCGCTCCACCGCCCCGCTCGCGGCCGGCACCGGATACACCGTCAGGGTCTCCACCGAGAACGGCGACGGCGCCCCAGGCGTCCGTACGCTCTCCTTCGGCACCTCCTCGCCCAAGAAGCTGCTGAAGGTCGCCTTCGGCCCGGAGGCGGGCACCTACGGCGTCGGACAGCCCATCACGGCGGAACTCAGCGCTCCGATCACCGACAAGGCGGCCAGGGCCACCGTCGAGCGCGCCCTGAAGGTCCGCTCCACCCCGGCGGTCACCGGCTCCTGGTACTGGGTCGACGACAAGAAACTGCACTTCCGTCCGAAGGAGTACTGGCCCGCGAACGCCACCATCGAGGTGCGCTCCAACCTGGCGGGCATCAAGGTGACCAACGCCCTCTACGGAGCCGAGGCCAAGCCTCTGAAGCTCACCACGGGCGACCGGATCGAGGCCATCACCGACGCCTCGGACCACTCCCTGACGGTGTACCGCAACGGAGAAGTGATCAACACCATTCCGGTCACCACCGGCAAGCCCGGATTCTCCACCCGCAACGGGGTCAAGGTGGTGCTCGCCAAGGAGCAGTTCGTCCGGATGCGCGGGGAGTCCATCGGCATCGCGGCCGGCTCCTCGGAGTCGTACGACCTGCCGGTCTACTGGGCCACCCGGGTGACCTGGAGCGGCGAGTACGTCCACGCCGCCCCCTGGTCCACCGGCTCCCAGGGCAACGCCAACGTCAGCCACGGCTGCACCGGCATGAGCACGAGCAACGCCGAATGGTTCTTCGACACCGTGCGCGAGGGCGACATCGTCAAGGTCGTCGGCAGCGCCGGCGAGGACATGGACCCGTTCGGCAACGGGTTCGGCGACTGGAACCTCTCCTGGGAGAAGTGGCAGAAGGGCAGCGCCCTGAACGAAGGGGCGCCGGACAGCCCGCAGACCCTCCAGGCCGCCCGGCTGCGTCCCCACGTCTGACCCGGGCCGGTAAGTGCCCCGCTGCGCGGAACGGCCCTCAGCGGGGCACAGGGGCCGCTCAGGCCTCCACGGCGAGCCGGTGGCGCAGCAGCGCCGCCAGCGCGTCGGCGAACTCCACCGGGTCCACCGGGAGCGTCACAGCGGCGTCCGCACGGCTCCAGGTGGCCAGCCACGCGTCCTGCGGGCGGCCGATCAGCAGGAGCACCGGCGGGCAGCGGAAGATCTCGTCCTTGATCTGGCGGCAGACGCCCATGCCGCCGACGGGAGCCGTCTCGCCGTCCAGCACACAGACGTCGACGCCGCCGCCGTCCAGTGCCTTCAGGACGGCCGGGAGCGTCGCGCACTCCAGGAACTCCACCGGTGGGACGTCCGCGGCAGGCCTGCGACCGGCTGCCAGCCTCACCTGCTCGCGGATGTTGGCGTCGTCGCTGTAGACCAGGACCGTGGCGGTCGCCTGCATTGTTCCTCCGTGACATCGACGTCGTCGGGGCTCTCGGGGCATGAACCGATGCGCGGATCGTACTCCGCCCGACCGGCCGTCAGCACCGGTAATGACGACGATTCGATGGGCCGTTCGGCGCAGGGCAGGACCCCTGCAGACGGTACGGACACACCGAACGGCACCCCCCGGGGTGAGGGCGGGATAAGCGACCGACATAATGTCGGTCGTGGCGACAGCAACGACAGTAGAAACCGGGCACGCGCACCCGTCGGTCAATCGGCCGAACCTCACCAGCGTCGGAACCATCATCTGGTTGAGTTCCGAGCTGATGTTCTTCGCGGCCCTCTTCGCGATGTACTTCACCCTGCGATCGGTGATGGGACCCGATTACTGGAAGGAGATGGCCGGCCATCTGAACTTCCCGTTCTCGGCGACGAACACCACGATCCTGGTGCTCTCCTCACTCACCTGCCAGCTCGGCGTCTTCGCCGCCGAGCGGGGCGATGTGAAGAAGCTCCGCACCTGGTTCATCATCACGTTCGTGATGGGTGCGATCTTCATCGGCGGCCAGGTCCTGGAGTACACCGAGCTGGTCAAGGACGCGGGGCTCTCCCTCTCGTCCGACCCCTACGGCTCGGTGTTCTACCTGACCACCGGCTTCCACGGTCTGCACGTGACAGGCGGTCTCATCGCCTTCCTGCTGGTCCTCGGCAGAACGTACGCGGCCAAGAGGTTCACCCACGATCAGGCCACCGCCGCCATCGTCGTGTCCTACTACTGGCACTTCGTCGATGTCGTATGGATCGGCCTGTTCGCAACGATCTACATGATCAAGTAACCGGGGCTCGCACCCGCCCACCATCGACGCAGAAGATCCTGACACCGGGGTAATCCGTGAAAAAGCTCTCCGCACGACGACGCCATCCGCTGGCGGCGGTCGTCGTACTACTCCTCGCGCTGGCGGCCACCGGGGGGCTGTACGCCGCGTTTGCGCCTGCGGGCAAGGCGCAGGCCGATGAAACCGCCCAGTCCCTCGCCATCGAAGAGGGCAAGAAGCTCTACGCCGTAGGCTGCGCCAGCTGCCACGGAACCGGCGGTCAGGGCACCACCGACGGGCCGTCCCTCGTGGGCGTGGGCTCCGCCGCCGTCGACTTCCAGGTCGGTACGGGCCGTATGCCCGCGCAGCAGCCGGGCGCCCAGGTACCGAAGAAGAAGGTCATCTACACCCAGGCGGAGATCGACCAGCTGGCGGCGTACGTCGCGTCGCTCGGCGCCGGTCCCGTCACGCCGACCGACAAGCAGGTCGACCCGTCGGGCGCGAACGTCGCCAACGGTGGCGAACTGTTCCGCACCAACTGCGCCCAGTGCCACAACTTCACCGGTAAGGGCGGGGCCCTGACGGAGGGCAAGTACGCCCCCGACCTCGAAGGCGTGAGCCCGAAGCACATCTACGAGGCCATGCAGACCGGCCCGCAGAGCATGCCCTCCTTCCCCGACACGACGATGCCGGAGCAGGAGAAGAAGGACATCATCGCGTACATCGAGTCCGTGAACGGTGACGAGACGGAGAGCCCCGGCGGTCTGGCCCTCGGCGGTCTCGGTCCGGTCAGCGAAGGTCTGTTCGCCTGGATCTTCGGACTCGGCGCGCTCGTCGCAGTCGCCGTTTGGGTCGCGGCCCACACCGCTAAGGCCAAGAAGTCATGAGTAGCCAACAGATTCCAGAAGACAGCCTGCCCGTGGTGCAGGAGACCGCGCACGGCGCGGTCGAGGGTACGGACGACCCGTTCGCCGACCCGGGACTGCCGGCCCACCAGCCGCGCATCCAGGACCTCGACGAACGCGCCGCGAACCGCTCGGAGCGCGCCGTCGCGTTCATGTTCACCCTCTCGATGCTGGCGACGGTGGGCTTCATCGCCTCCTACGTCATCTTCCCGGTGGACAAGATCGTCTACATCTGGCCCTTCGGCCATGTGAGCGCGCTCAACTTCTCCCTGGGTCTCACCCTGGGTGCGGCGCTCTTCTTCATCGGAGCGGGCGCCGTCCACTGGGCGCGCACCCTGATGTCCGACGTCGAGGTCGCCGCCGACCGGCACCCGATCGAGGCGGAGCCCGAGGTCAAGGCCCAGGTCATGGCCGACTTCGCGGCCGGCGCCGAGGAGTCCGCGATCGGCCGTCGCAAGCTGATCCGCAACACCATGTTCGGTGCGCTGGCCCTGGTGCCGCTCTCCGGTGTGGTCCTGCTGCGCGACCTCGGTCCGCTGCCGGAGAAGAAGCTCCGCAACACCCTCTGGGCGGAGGGCAAGCAGCTCATCAACATGAACACGATGAAGCCGCTGCGCCCCGAGCACATCACCGTCGGGTCGCTGGCCTTCGCCATGCCCGAGGGGCTCGACCCGGAGGCGCACGACTTCCAGACGCAGATGGGCAAGGCCGCCCTGATGATCGTCCGCATCGAGCCGGACGACATCAAGGACAAGCGCCAGCGTGACTGGGCCCACGAGGGCATCGTCGCGTTCTCCAAGATCTGCACCCACGTCGGCTGCCCGATCAGCCTGTACGAGCAGCAGACGCACCACGTGCTCTGCCCGTGCCACCAGTCCACCTTCGACCTCTCCGACGGCGCTCGCGTCATCTTCGGTCCGGCCGGCCACCCCCTTCCGCAGCTGCGGATCGGTGTCAACAGCGAGGGCAACCTCGAGGCGCTCGGCGACTTCGACGAGCCCGTCGGTGCTGCCTTCTGGGAGCGCGGATGAGTACTGCGACAAAGAACCCCTCGGCCGCCGAACCGGCGAGCGGACGCAAGGCTCCGGCCGGCGAGCGGGTGGCCGACTGGGCGGACGGCCGGCTGGGCATCTACGGCCTGGCCAAGGCCAACATGCGCAAGATCTTCCCGGACCACTGGTCCTTCATGCTCGGTGAGGTCTGCCTCTACAGCTTCATCATCATCATCCTCACGGGTGTGTATCTGACGCTGTTCTTCCAGCCGAGCATGGGCGAGATCGTCTACCACGGTCCGTACGAGCCCATGCAGGGCATCCGGATGTCCGAGGCCTACGCCTCGACCCTGAAGATCAGCTTCGAGGTCCGCGGCGGTCTGCTCGTCCGGCAGATCCACCACTGGGCCGCGCTGATCTTCCTGGCCGGCATGTTCGTGCACATGATGCGCGTCTTCTTCACGGGCGCCTTCCGCAAGCCGCGCGAGATCAACTGGCTCTTCGGCTTCCTGCTGTTCGTGCTCGGCATGTTCACCGGGTTCACCGGCTACTCCCTCCCGGACGACCTGCTCTCCGGTACGGGTGTCCGCTTCACCCAGGGCGCGATCCTGTCCGTGCCGATCGTCGGCACGTACATCTCGATGTTCCTGTTCGGCGGCGAGTTCCCCGGCCACGACTTCGTGGCCCGGTTCTACTCGATCCACATCCTGCTGCTGCCGGGCATCATGCTCGGCCTGCTGGTGGCGCACCTGATCCTGGTCTTCTACCACAAGCACACGCAGTTCGCGGGTCCCGGCCGGACCAACAAGAACGTCGTCGGCATGCCGCTGCTGCCCGTGTACATGGCGAAGGCCGGAGGGTTCTTCTTCCTCGTCTTCGGCGTCATCGCGGCCATCTCGGCCATCGCCACGATCAACCCGATCTGGGGGATCGGCCCGTACCGCGTCGACCAGGTGTCCACGGGCGCCCAGCCCGACTGGTACATGGGCTTCGCCGAGGGTCTGGTGCGTGTGATGCCGGGCTGGGAGATCAACCTGTGGGGCCACACGCTCGTCCTGGGCGTGTTCATCCCGCTGGTCGCCTTCGGCCTGGTGCTCGGTGTCATCGCGCTCTACCCGTTCATCGAGTCCTGGATCACCGGCGACAAGCGCGAGCACCACATCCTGGACCGCCCGCGCAACGCCCCGACGCGTACCGCGTTCGGTGTCGCCTGGATCACGGCGTACTTCGTCGGCCTCGTCGGCGGTGGAAACGACCTGTGGGCCACGCACTTCCACCTGTCGATCAACTCGATCACCTGGTTCGTCCGGATCTTCTTCTTCGCCGGACCGGTCATCGCGTTCATCGTCACCAAGCGGATCTGCCTCGGCCTCCAGCGCCGCGACAAGGAGAAGGTGCTGCACGGTCGCGAGACCGGCATCATCAAGCGCCTGCCGCACGGTGAGTTCGTCGAGATCCACGAGCCGCTCAGCCAGGGGCAGCTGCACACGCTCACGGCGCACGAGCAGTACACGCCGCTCGAACTCGGCCCCGCGGTCGACGAGAACGGCGTCAAGCGCAAGATCTCCCCGGTGCAGAAGCTGCGCGCCAAGCTCAGCAAGGGGTACTTCGCCGACGGGAACCAGATCCCCAAGGCGACCCCCGAGGAGTACAAGGAGATCAGCGAGAGCCACAGCCACCACTGATCGCCTTACCTGATCGCCACCGCGAGAGCCCCGTCCACTCGATGGACGGGGCTCTTCGCGGTCCTCCCGGCTGGATAGGGTGGAGCCGATCCTTCTGACCGGCTGTGGACCCTGGAGCGGACCATGAACGTTGTGACCCCGAGCGGCGGCGACAGCGTGGCGGCCCACTCCTGGCCCGGCCTCCTGAACCCCCTGCTGCGCGGCGAGAACCTCAGCTCCGACGAGACCGCCTGGGCCATGGACCGCATCATGAGCGGCGAGGCCACCGACGCGCAGATCGCCGGGTTCGCCGTCGCGCTGCGGGCCAAGGGCGAGACCGTCGACGAGGTCACCGGACTCGTCCGCGCGATGTACGCCCACGCCAACACCATCCAGGTGCCCGGCCGCACCGTCGACATCGTCGGCACCGGCGGCGACCTCGCCAAGACGGTCAACATCTCGACCATGTCGGCGATCGTCATCGCCGGCACCGGCGCCAAGGTCGTCAAGCACGGCAACCGCGCCGCCTCCTCCGCGAGCGGCTCCTCCGACGTACTGGAGAAGCTCGGCGTCAACCTGGAGCTGACCCCGCAGCGGGTCGTCGAGGTCGCCGAGGCGGCGGGCATCACCTTCTGCTTCGCCGTGAAGTTCCACCCCGCCCTGCGGTACGCCGCCAAGGCCCGCAAGGAGCTCGGCGCGCAGACCACGTTCAACATCCTGGGGCCCCTCACCAACCCGGCCCAGGTGCGCGCCCAGGCGGTCGGGGTCGCCGACGCCCGGATGGCGCCCATCGTCGCGGGCGTGCTCGCCGACCGGGGCAACTCCGCGCTGGTCTTCCGCGGCGACGACGGGCTCGACGAGCTGACCACCACCGCCACCTCCCGGGTCTGGGTGGTCCGCGACGGCGCGGTCCGCGAGGAGGCCTTCGACCCGCGCGACGTAGGGCTGCCCATCGTGCCCGTCGAGGCGCTGCGCGGAGCCGACGCCTCGTACAACGCCGATGTGGCCCGCCGCCTGCTGGACGGCGAGACGGGCGCGGTACGGGAAGCGGTGCTGCTCAACTCGGCGGCCGCCCTGGTCGCGCTGGACCCGGGCGCCGGTCCGCTGGCCGAGCAGCTCGCGGCGAAGATCGCGGTGGCGGCCGAGGCCATCGACTCCGGAGCCGCCAAACGTGCGCTGGAGCGCTGGATCGCGGCGAGCAACGCCTGAGCGGAGTCCCAGGCGCACGCGGTGTGACGCAGGGCGCAGTCCGGATGCCGGACTGCGCCCTTGCGCGTGTGCACACGTATGGCAAGATGCTGCGCAGGTCATGAGTGACAGCGACTACGGCCCCGGCCCGCTGTCCGGCAACCCTCCGTCCGTGGCGGGGTGCCCCGGGTGAAGACCAGGCCGTAGGCAGCGAGGTCTGCGGCAAGCGCGGGCCCCTCGGCATCCAGCGGATGCCAGCCCCCGGGGTCCTGGTCCCTAGGGAGCCTTCTGTGAGCAAGCGAATGCGTTAGGGCTCGTCCCAGGGCTTCTCCATGCCCTGTGCTGACCGCCCTTCTTCAGCGCACCTTTTTTCCTTCCTTCTCCGCGCCGTCGCGTATCCGCAGGCGCGTGGATTTCGCCTGCCTGTTACGGGAGTTCGCCATGTCTGTCTCCACCGCTGCCCTCGATTCGTCGGTTTGTGCCCCGCTGCCCGTTCTGGGGCAGGACGTCACGGTTCCGCTCGTCACCGGCGGTGAGGTCACCTACGCCGCGCTCGACTACGCCGCCAGCGCCCCGGCCCTCCAGCGGGTCTGGGACGACGTCGCCGCGTACGCCCCGTACTACGGCAGCGTCCACCGCGGCGCCGGCTACCTCTCGCAGCTCTCCACCGACCTCTTCGAGAACAGCCGCCGCACGGTCGCGGAGTTCCTCGGCTGCCGCGCCGAGGACCAGGTGGTCTTCACCCGCTCCACCACCGACTCCCTCAACCTGCTGGCCGCCGCGATCCCCGCCGACTGCCAGGTCTTCGTGTACGAGACCGAGCACCACGCCTCCCTGCTGCCCTGGCGCGACGCCCAGGTCACCTACCTCAACGCGCCCCGCACCCCGGCCCAGGCGGTGGAGACCCTGGAGCGCGCGCTCGCCGACCGCGACCCCTACGGCCCGGCCCTCGTCTGCGTCACCGGCGCCTCCAATGTGACCGGCGAGCTGTGGCCGGTGCGGGAACTGGCCGCCGCCGCCCACGCGCACGGCGCCCGCATCGTCCTGGACGCCGCCCAGCTCGCCCCGCACCACCCCGTCGACATCGCCGAACTGGACGTCGACTGGGTCGCGTTCTCCGGCCACAAGCTGTACGCGCCCTTCGGCTCCGGGGTCCTGGCCGGCCGCGCCGACTGGCTCCAGAAGGCCGAGCCGTACCTCGCCGGCGGCGGCGCCTCCCGCAAGGTCGCCCGGCGCGCCGACGGTGGTGTGGACGTCGACTGGCACACCACGGCCGCCCGCCACGAGGCCGGTTCGCCCAACGTCATCGGCGTCTACTCCATCGCCTCCGCCTGCAAGGCCCTGACCGAGGCGGGCTTCGACTCCCTGGTGGCCCGGGAACAGGAGCTGGTGGGCCGGGTCCGTGAGGGTCTGGCGGCGGTGCCCGAGGTGCAGGTGCTCTCGCTGTTCGGCGACGACGCGCCCCGGGTCGGCGTCATCTCCTTCGTGGTGCGCGGCTGGAACAGCTCGCACTTCGCCGCCGCGCTCTCCGCGGAGTACGGCATCGGCGTCCGCGACGGTCTCTTCTGCGCCCACCCGCTCGTGCGCACCCTGCTCGGCAGCGACCCGCAGGACCCGGGCGAGTGCGGCGCGCCCGAGGCCGAGCCGGGCGAGCGGTCTCTCAACGCGATCCGCGTCAGCTTCGGCGCCGGTACCCCCGACGAGCACATCGACCGCTTCCTGCGCGCGGTGACCGAGCTGGTCCGCGAGGGCGCCCAGTGGAAGTACCGCACCGAGGACGGCCGGTGCGTCCCGGACCGCGGCGAGGCCGCCCAGATCTGAGGACGCGACCGTACGGAAACACCTCGGCCGGGGACGGGCGCGCTGCCCGTCCCCGGCCGAGGTGTGCCGGAGTTACGCGTCGAGGCCGATGGCGAACGCGGCTTCCAGGTCGTGCTGGGAGTACGTACGGAACGCCACATGGGTGTCGGTGCCCTCGACGCCCGGGATCTTGCTGATCCGGCCGGGGATGACGTCGGCGAGGTCGTCGTGCCGGGCGACCCGGACCATGGCGATCAGGTCGTAGGTGCCGGTGACGGAGAAGACCTCGCTGACACTGTCCAGCGCGGCGATGGCCTCGGCGATCTCCGGAATCCGGTCCACGCTGGTCTTGATGAGCACGATCGCGGTGATCACGGCTGACTGTCTCCCTCGGTGGCTGGAACCTTCACTCTAGCCCTCCGCCCATAACGCACCCACGCGTACAGGAACCCGACCGCGAACCCGGCCACATGCGCCAGATACGCCACTCCCGGCCCCGCGTCCGCGCCCTGCGCCGCCGCCCACTGGAGGGCGAACCAGAAGACCAGCACGATCCAGGCGGGGAAGCGCAGCGGCAGGAAGAAGAGGAACGGGAACAGGCTGGTCACCCGGGTCTTCGGGAAGAGGTACAGGAACGCGCCGAGCACCGCCGAGATCGCGCCGGACGCGCCGACCAGCGTCTGTGCGGAGTCCGCGTGCGCCGCCGCGTAACAGACCAGCGCCACATAGCCGCAGCCCACGTAGAACAGCGCGAACTGCACCCGGCCCATGCGTTCCTCGGCCATCGCGCCGAACACGTACAGGAACAGCAGGTTGCCCAGCAGGTGCAGCCAGCTGCCGTGCACGAACAGTGCGGTGAACGGTGTGATCAGGGCGTGCGCCGAGCCCTCCCACAGCTCCGCCGGGATCACCCCCCACCGCTCGAAGTACCCGGCCTGCGCGGCGAGCAGCGCGTCCTCGCTCCGGTGGGCGGCGCCGCCGAATCCGGAGAGCGGGCTGATCAGGAAGACCACGCCGCAGACGCCGATCAGTCCGTACGTGACCGGGGCGCCGCTCGACGCCGCCGCGTCCCGGATCCTCCCCGCCGTGGTCCGCCAGTCGGCCTGCCGCCACTCGATCATGTACAGAGCATGACGTACCGGCGGAGAACGGGACGGAGCGCCTCGCCGTGCCGATGCCTATACGCGAGGCCGTAGGGTTACGCCAGGACTTCCGCAGTTCGACGGCGCACCGCGAGATCCTTGACGTAGACAGGTGGAGTCGCGGCGGCGCGCCCGGCGCGGGCTCCTGGAGACGACGAAAGAGGACGCAACGATGACGACGGTTCCCCTGCCGACCGACTCGACCCGCTGGCGCTGCACTCTGTGCGGCAACCTCACGCGCTTCGACGTGACCCGTTCCTCCAAGGTCGTGGAGTACGTGCACCTCGACCTGGCCGGTGAGTCGAGTGTCGAGGAGCGGGAGGTCGTCAGTGAGACCATCGAGTCGGTCCGCTGTCGTTGGTGCAACGCGGTGGATCAGATCGAACTGGTGGACAGGCCGGGTGCCGCTTCCTGAGGGAGCGCACCCTTCGACATATCTATGGGGTGACGGACGGTGGATCAGCCGACCAGCGGCGCCGGACCGGCCGATGCGGCCGACGGCGGTGCAGAGGCGCTCGGCCGTCCGCTGCCCGAGGGTGTGCGACGGCGGGTCGTCGCGCTGGTCTCGGACGCCTTCGGCGGACTGACCGTCTCCGAACTGCCCGCCCAGCTGCGGCAGTACGCCCGGTTCACCCCGACCCGGCGGGCCAAGTTCGCCGGGAACGCGATGGCCGCCGCGCTGGAGAGCGACGCCCTGTTCCGGCAGCGCATCGGTGAACGGCTGGCCCAGTCCCAGCCGGAGCTGACCGGTGCGCTGGAGGCGGGTTCGCCGCCCGCCGCCGCCGATCCCCTCGATGTGGCCGCGGCCGCCTATGTGCTGCGCCCGGCCGGCTGGGTCAAGCTGGTCGAGGCGGCCGGCGAGGAGGTCCAGCGCGCCGACGCCGAACGGGCCGACGAGGAGACCCGGCGCGAACTGGAGCAGCTGCGCGAGGAGCTGGAGCGGGCCCGCGCCCACACCCGCACCGAGACCGAGCGGCTGCGCACCGAGCTGGAGGCGGCCCGCAAGGAGGCCGAGTCGCTGCACCGCAAGCTGCGCAGCGCGCTCAGCGAGGTGAAGCGCGGCGAGGCCGCCCTGCGCCGCAGCGCCGCCGAGGCCGACGCCGTACGGGCCGATTCGGCCGCCCAGCTCTCCGCCGTGGAGAGCGAGTCGCGGCGGCTCAAGGGGCGGCTGGGGGAGGCCGAGGCGGCCCTGGAGGCGAGCCGGCGGGCCGCCCGCGAGGGCCGCTCGGTGGAGGACATGCGGCTGCGGCTGCTCCTGGACACCGTGCTGGACGCGGCCTCGGGGCTGCGCCGCGAGCTGGCGCTGCCCCCGGCGACGACGCATCCCGCCGACACCGTGGACGCGCTGGAGCCGGGCCGGATGTCGCCCAAGGACATTGCCACGCGGGCGCTTTCGGAGACCGATCCGGCTCTCCTCGACCAGCTGCTGGCGCTGCCGCAGGCCCACCTCATCGTGGACGGCTACAACGTCACCAAGACCGGCTATCCGCAGATGCCGCTGGAGAAGCAGCGGTTGCGGCTGCTGGGCGGCCTCTCGGTGCTCGCGGCGCAGACCGGCGCGGAGATGACCTGTGTCTTCGACGGGGCCGAACTGGCCGCCCCGGTGCTGCTCGCCCCGCCGAGAGGCGTACGGGTGCTGTTCAGCAAGCCCGGTGTCACGGCGGACGAGGTGATCCGTCAACTGGCCCGCGCGGAACCGCCGGGGCGGCCCGTGGTCGTCGTCTCGACCGACCGCGAGGTGGCGGACGGTGTGGCGAAGGCCGGGGCGCGGCCGGTCGCGTCCGTCATGCTCCTCAAGCGCCTTTCGCGCGTCTAGAGGGTTTTGCGCGGCATGTGTGACATGCCGGATTTCTGGGAACGTACCGTCAAGTCACCGCTACACGCGGTGGGGTGAGAGTAAAGAAGTGCCTGGTGTGACGAGAAAAATCCTGTGAGGATTTGAACTGATCACAAGATGGTCACTAGGGTCAGGCCTCGAACCTTCGCACGGTTGATCACCCATTGGGGGTGACGGCGAAGGAACCGCCGAGTCCGTCATGTGCACGGAGCCGGGGAATCTTTCCCCCACAAGCCCGGTAGGCGGCTCTGAGGAAGAAGGAGCTCGCCTTCGTGGCGTCCCACCGTCGTCCCAAGCAGCCGAGCCGCACCCGCGTGACCGTGCTCACCGCGACCGCCGCCGCGGCCGTGGCCCTGACCTCCCAGGCCGCCCACGCCGACCCCAAGCCGAGCAAGAGCGAAGTCAAGGCGAAGGTCGACAAGCTCTACCACGAGGCCGAGGCGGCCACCGAGAAGTACAACGGGGCCAAGGAGCAGCAGGACAACCTGAAGAAGGAAGTCGACGCGCTCCAGGACAAGGTCGCCCGCGGTCAGGCCGAGCTCAACACGCTGCGCGGCGAACTCGGTTCGATAGCCACCGCCCAGTACCGCTCCGGCGGCATCGACCCCTCGGTGGCCCTCTTCCTCGCCTCGGACCCGGACAGCTTCCTCGACCAGGCCTCCGCGCTCGACCAGCTGACGGTCAAGCAGACGGAAGCGCTGCAGAAGATCCAGTCCAAGCAGCGCACCCTCGCCCAGCAGCGCAAGGAAGCCCAGGACAAGCTCGGCGACCTCGCCGACGTCCGCAAGGCGCTCGGCGAGAACAAGAAGAAGTACCAGGGCAAGCTGGCCGACGCCCAGCAGCTCCTCAACACGCTGACCCAGGCCGAGCGGGCCAAGATGCAGCAGGAGGAGCAGCGCGCCAGCCGCGCCGCCAGCGACCGGGTCGAACTCGGCAACGAGGCCCCCGCGTCCGGCCGTGGCGCCGCCGCCCTCAGCGCGGCCGCCACCCAGATCGGCAAGCCGTACGTCTCCGGCGGCTCCGGCCCCAACTCCTACGACTGCTCCGGGCTGACCCAGTGGGCCTTCGCCCAGGCCGGCGTCTCCATCACCCGGACCACGTACACCCAGCAGAACGACGGCCAGCGCATCGGCCGCAGCCAGCTCAAGCCGGGCGACCTGGTCTTCTTCAACGGCCTCTCGCACGTCGGCTTCTACGCCGGCAACAACCAGATCCTGCACGCCCCGAAGCCGGGCACCGTCGTCCGCTACGAGTCGATGGACTACATGGGCACCTTCCAGTTCGGCGTCCGCATCTGACCGGACCGCGCCGGGCGGCACGCCACGGCACGCCCGAACGAGGGAATCGCCGCGCACCACGCTGACGCCGCCGCCCCGCCGGAGACCAAGGTCACCGGCGGGGCGGCGGCGTTCGGGCGCCTCTTCCGCCACCGGCGCGGTCTTTGGCCGGTGCGTAGTCGTCCGATTACTGTCTGGCTGCTGTGCGGCTCCCGGTCGTCGATCCGCCCGTCCCGGGCGGCAGGGGCCGCGCACTACCGCGTCAGCGGAAGGGAGTGCGGCTACCTGTGGTGTCCCATCGCCGTTCCACACAGTCCGGCTTCAACCGAGGCGTCCGGGTCACGGTCATCTCGGCGGCCGCCGCCACCGCGGCCGCGACCCTGACCGGGGCCCCGGCGAGCGCCGACCCGAAGGACACCCGGGAGAGCGCCAAGGCCGCCGTCGACCGGCTCTACGCGGAGGCCGAGCAGGCCACCGAGCGGTTCAACGAGGCCGGGGAGCGGGCGACCCGGCTGCGCGGCGAGGCGGACCGCGCCCAGGACGCCACGGCCCGGGGCCAGGAACGCGTCAACCGGATGCGCAACGCGCTCGGCGCCATGGCGGGCGCCCAGTACCGCACCGGCTCCATCGACCCGGCGCTCGCGCTGCTGCTCTCCGCCGACCCGGACAGCTACCTGGAGCAGGCCGCCGCCCTCGACCGGGCAGGCGCCCGCCAGGCGATGACCCTGGACAAACTCCGGCACGCCCAGCGCAGGATCGCCCAGACCCGCGCCGAGGCCACCCGCGCCCTGACCGAACTGGAGCGCAACCGGGCCGCCGTCACCCGCCACAAGCGCGCCGTCGAGGGGAAGCTCCGCGAGGCCCGCCGGCTGCTCGACGCGCTGCCGCCCGAGGACCGGGCCTCCTTCGACCGGGCCTCGCGCACCGGCCGTGACGGACTGCCCGACCTCTCCGGCATCGCCCCCGGCTCCGGCCGCGCGATGTCCGCCGTGGCCGCCGCCCACCAGGCGCTCGGCAGACCCTACGTCTGGGGCGCCAACGGGCCCTCCGGATTCGACTGTTCCGGCCTGATGCAGTGGGCCTACGCCCAGGCCGGGGTGAGCCTGCCCCGCACCTCCCAGGCCCAGCGCTACGCGGGCCGCATGGTGCCGCTCTCCCAGGCCCTCCCCGGTGACCTGGTCGCCTACCGCGCGGACGCCAGCCACATCGGCATGTACGTCGGCAACGGCCAGGTCATCCACGCCCCCTACCCGGGCGCCCCGGTCCGCTACGATCCGGTCGGCATGATGCCCGTCTCCTCGGTCACCCGGATCTGACCGTACGATCGGCAGGGTGGCCGTACGAGGACGTGGAGCGCGCGGGGGAGGCCCCCGGGAACGGCGGCGTGCGGCGGGCCTGCTGCTCGCCGCGCTCCTGACCGCGTCCGCCTGCACGGCCCCCGACGACCCGGACACCTTCCTCACCGCCGGCGCCCTCGACGCCACCCTGGCATCCCGCGCGGCGGCCGTCCTCGCCCAGGACCCGGCAGGCTACCTCGACGACCTCGCCCCGGAGGCCGCGAAGCTGCGGGCCGCCCAGCGCACCGAACTGGCCCATCTCGCCGACGTGCCCCTGAAGTCCTGGACCTACGAGGTCAAGGGCATCACCAAGCAGGACGGCCGGTGGGCCACCGCCGACGTGGAGCTGCGCTACCGGATCGCCGGGTACGACACCGCCCCGGTCGCCACCCGCCGCGTCCTGGAGCTGATGCGCGACGGCGAACGCTGGTACATCACGGCCGACCGGCCCGCCAAGGGCTCCTCCGGGCAGCTCTGGCAGCAGGGCGACGTGGCGGTCGTCGAGGGCGCCCACAGCATCGTCCTGGGCGTCGGGCGGGGCGAGGAGGAGCTGCGGCAGATCGCCGACACCGTGGACCTCGCCGTCCCGGCCGTGTCGGACGCCTGGCCGCGGCCCTGGACCCGCCGGGTGGTGGTCCTCGTCCCGGACTCCGTCGAGGACATGGCGGGGCTGCTGGGCTCGCCGGAGGCCAGCTACCGGGGCATCGCCGCCGTCACCACCGGCGAGGTCGGCGGCACCGGCAAGCGCCCGGCCATCGCCGACCGGGTGATCGTCAACCCACAGGCGTACGCCACCCTGGGCAGCTTCGGCCAGCGGATCGTCCTGACCCATGAGACGACCCATGTCGCCACCCGGACCAGCACCTCCACCGCCACCCCGGTCTGGCTCTCCGAGGGCTTCGCCGACTGGACCGCCTACCGGGGCGAGGACCGCGCCGCCGACACGATCGCCCCCGAACTGGCCGAAGCGGTCCGCGACGGCCGGACCCCCGCCGAACTCCCCGCCGACCCGGACTTCGGCTTCGACGGCGACCCGGCGAAGCTCGCGGGGGCCTACGAGGGCGGCTGGCTGGCCTGCGAGCTGATCGCGGAGCGGTGGGGCAAGGAGAAGCTGATCGCCTTCTACGAGGCCGTGGGAGCCCACGACGGGCGCGAGGGGGCGGTGGAGCAGGCGCTGGACGCGGTGCTCGACACCACCCCCGAGCAGTTCACCGCCGACTGGCGCGACTACCTCGCCACCCGGCTCGGCTGACCGTCGACCGCGAGCGGGGCGGCGTCCGTACGCGGTACGCCCGGCACCGTCGACCGCCACAGCCGCCGCGCCGCGATCAGCGAGGCCGCCACCAGCAGCCCGTTCCGTACGAACAGGAGCGTCACGCCCCACGCGTCGCTCGCCACCACATGGCCGAAGCCGACCGGGAACTCCAGCACCGTCACCCCCGCCGCCACCAGCACCAGGACCGCCGGAAGCGTCATCGCGGCCGCCCGGAACGCCAGGCACACCGCCGCGAGCCCGACCAGCCACACCACGTACTGCGGGCTGATCACCCGGCTGGTCACCGTGAACAGCAGCACCGCGGTGAACGCCGCCTCGGCCGGGGTGTGCGCCGCGAACGACCCCGCCCGCAGCCGCCACAGCACCAGCCAGCCCGCCGCCAGGACGCCGAGCCCCAGCGCCAGCGTCGACACCAGCTCCACCTGCGGTCCGACGAACTCCAGCGAGCCGTAGCGCAGCTCCACCCGCCCCTCCCAGCCGAATTGCCGCGCCCCATGGAAGACCAGCGCCCCCAGCGACTCGACCTCCGTGCCCCGGTCCCGCTGGAAGGCCAGGAACGCGAACGCCCCCGGCATCCACAGCGCGAAGGAGACCGCGAGACCGGCCCCTGCCAGCACTGCCGACCCCCAGGCCGCCCGCGTCGGACGCCCCTTCCGCACCCCCCCCAGCAGCAGCGCCGGCCACCCCTTCAGC
>MUNB01000376.1:3892-4054 GCA_002154345.1 Streptomyces griseus | reverse complement strand
GGCCCTGCCCGAGCTCGCCCAGCTCAGCGTGCTCCCCCTGCTCGACCAGGTCCTGCGCAGCGGCACCGCCCGTACGGTCAAGTCCCGCAGGACCGCCGAGGGCGGCTCGTACACCGTGACCTGCACCCCGGTCGCCGCCTGGGACAGCGCGGAGGAGAAGGA
>MUNB01000376.1:0-3817 GCA_002154345.1 Streptomyces griseus | reverse complement strand
GGTCGGCGGCGACTGGTACGACGTCATCACCCTCGGCGCGGGCCGCACCGCCCTGGTCATCGGCGATGTGATGGGCCGCGGCGTCCGGGCCGCCGCCGTGATGGGCCAGCTCCGCACCGCCGTCCGCGCCTACGCCCGGCTCGACCTCCCGCCGCACGAGGTGATCCAGCTGCTGGACATCCTCGCCGCCGAGATCGACGCCAGCCAGATCGCGACCTGCGTCTACGCCGTCCACGATCCGAACGAGGGGCAGCTCGTCTACGCCTCCGCCGGACACCTCCCGATCCTCGTCTGCGACGAGGACGGCACGGTCCACCGCGCCGCCGACCCCACCGGCCCCCCGCTCGGCACCGGCGGCTGGGTCCACACCTCGGGCACCATCGCGCTGCCGCCCGGCTCCACCGCGGTCCTCTATACGGACGGCCTGGTCGAACGGCGCAGCGAGGACATCGACGAGGGCGTCGCCTCCCTGGCCCGCGCCCTCTCCGGCGCCAAGGGATCACCCCAGGTGGTGTGCGACCGGCTGATCCGCTCCCTGGGCGTGACCGCCGAGCACGACGACGACGTGGCGGTCCTGGTGGTCCAGCACCCCGCCCGTACGGGACCGAACGCGGAGCTGTTCCACAACGCCGCGCTCGATCTCCTCGGCGGCATCGAGGCCGCCCCGCGCGCCCGCGCCTTCGCCACCGGGGTCCTGACCTCCTGGCGCTTCCCGGTCGAGCTCCGCGACCTGGGCGTCCTCGCCACCAGCGAGCTCGTCGCGAACTCCCTCCAGCACGGCACCCCGCCGATGCGCCTGGGACTGCGCCGTACGGACCGCCGGCTGATCATCGAGGTCACCGACGGCGACGACCACCTGCCGCGCCGCCGTCAGGCCGAACCGGCGGACGAGGCGGGACGCGGCATCTCGATCATCGCCTCGATCGCCACTTCTTGGGGCAGCCGGCGCACACCGGGCGGCGGCAAGGCGGTCTGGTGCGAGTTCGCCCTGCCGCAGTGAAGCAGGGCGGCAGGGCGAACGTTCTTCGTCAGGCCCGGTCAGTGACCGGCGGAAGCCGGGGCGGGAGCGGGCGCGCCGCTCCCGGCGGGCACCGCGCCGTCCACACCTTCGGGCAGTGACACCGCCACCACCCGCGAGGGGACGGCCGCCAGCGACGGCTGGTCCTGTACGGGGGTGAGCCGACGGCCCAGCCGCAGCGCGAGCACCGTGATGCCCAGCGAGAACAGCACGAAGGTCACGATGTACGGGCCGTGCAGCGACGCCCCCATCGGCCCGCCGACGGCCGGACCGACCGCGAGCGCGAGCTGCTTGCACAGGGCGAACGCCGAGTTGTACTGCCCGACCATCGACTCCGGCGCCAGATCGGCGACCAGCGGCGCGACGGTCGGCGACAGCATCGCCTCACCGAGCCCGAACAGCGCGTACGTCGAGATGAACGCGGCCGTCGCCATGGCCTGGCTGCCGTGGCCCAGCCCCGCGTATCCGGCGACGATCCAGGCGAACGCCCAGATCAGGCCGACCGCGGCGATGACCCGGCTGCGCCGCCGGCGCTCCACGAGCCGCAGTACGACGAACTGCGCGACGACGATGACCGCGGTGTTGGCGGCCAGCGCGAAGCCGAGGGTGGAGGGCTCGATCCCGGCGGCCTCCGTGCCGTACGCGGCGAGCCCGGACTCGAACTGCCCGTAGCAGGCGAAGAACAGCACGAACCCCAGCACGCACAGCTGCACCATGGCCCGGTGCGACAGCAGCGCCCGCAGCCCGCCGCCCTTCGCGGCGGAGCCGTCCGCCGGCCTGGCACCGCCGAGCGAAGCCGTACGCGGCATCCGCACGGTGGTCACGACGACACCGAGCACCACGAACATCGCGGCCTCGATCAGGAAGAGCATCGTGAAGCTCGCCGGACGGTCCACGTCCACCAGCTGCCCGCCGACGAGCCCGCCGAGGCCGAGCCCCAGGTTCTGCAGGAAGAACTGCATGGCGAAGGCGCGTGTACGGGTCGCGGTGCTGGAGCACCACACGAGCATCGTGGCGAGGGCGGGCTGCATGACGGCGGTCCCCGCACCGAGGACCGCGGCGGCCAGCACGGCGGCCGGAACGCTGCTCGCGAACCCCAGGGCGGCGGCGCCCACGGAGGCCAGAGCGGAGGCCACCACCAGCACGGGCAACGGGCCCCGCCGGTCGATGGCCCGCCCGGTGAACGGCAGAACGGCCAGCGCCGCCATCGCGAAGACCGCCAGGACGACTCCCGCCGTCCCGGCGCCCAGATCCCGTACCTGCGCCACGTAGACGTACAGATACGGAACGGTGAACCCGAGCCCGAACGCGCTCAGCGCGCTGCCCAGCTGGATCCGCCGCAGCGCTGCGCCCATCTCCCTGGTCACACTCACCTACCTCAAGATCTTGAAGGAATCAGACTCGAAGACTTTAGCACTAAACTTAGAAGGTGAAAACTACAGCCTGAAGGACTTCAAGGGTGGTGAAGGCGTGCCATACTGCCCGCCATGTCTGAGAGCACCGAGGAGCCCGGCCCCAACGAGCCGAGCCTCGACGAACAGATCGCCGCCTATCAGCGCGAGTTCCGCGACCTCGACCCGCAGGTCGAACAGGTGGTCTCCGCGCTGGGCCGCCTGAACCGCCGGATGAACGTCGCGTACGGGAGGCAGGTCGCCGCCCTCGGCATCAGCAACGCCGAGTGGGAGGTCCTCAAGACCCTGGTCCTGTCGGGCGCCCCCTACCGGCTGGGCCCCGGCGAACTGGCGAAGCGCCTCGGTCTCACCCCGGCCGCCATGACCCACCGCATCGACCGGATGGCCGGCGAGGGCCTGGTCACCCGGGACCGCGACGAGAACAACCGGGTCCGCGTCATCGTCGAGCTGACCGACGAGGGCCGTACGAAGTGGCTGGAGGCGATGCGCATGGCGACCGACTTCGAGGAGGACCTCCTCCAGGACCTGTCCGGCGACGAACGCGGTGTCCTCGGCGAACTGCTGGTCCGCCTCCTGCGCCGCGTGGAACACGCCCAGCCGGACGCTGGCGGCCGCCTCACCGACCTGGACTGACGGCCACGCCGGAGGTCCTGCGGAGGTCGCCACAGGGGTCACCGGGGGAGGGTTGACACACCCCTGGTGGATCCGTAAAGTTCTCCGAGTTGTCACGGAGCCGGAACGGTTCCGCGGCAGCCGATCCCGCCGCGAACGCGGCAACCAAACTTCAGCACGATCTCCCACTCGGGATGATTTCGGCATGCCGGAATTCATGACGAGGGCCCGATTATGAGCCGCCGGGAGAATCCGCTAGAGTTTGAGCGTCGGAACGGCCCAACGGCCGGGAAGACAAGCCCTGCTGACTGGGAATCAGGCCCGAAAGGATCTGATAGAGTCGGACTCGCCGGAAAGGGAAAACGCGAAAGCGAAGAACCTGGAAAGCGAAACTGCACGGCCCGCTTCGACCGGGAATCGGACACGAAAGAGTCTGATAGAGTCGGAAACGCAAGAACGAAGGGAAGCGCCCGGAGGGCCCCGGTGAAACGGGACCGAGGGAAGCGTCCGTTCCTTGAGAACTCAACAGCGTGCCAAAAGTCAACGCCAGATATGTTGATACCCCGGCCTGCTTCGGCAGGTTGGTGGTTCCTTTGAAAGTCCTGCCGTTCCGCTCCTTGTGGGTGGCGGTAGGCAATACACAGCGAGGACGCTGTGAACAACGGGTCTTATTCCGACCGGTTGTTCCGCTCTCGTGATGTGTGCACCCGATTACGGGTAAACATTCACGGAGAGTTTGATCCTGGCTCAGGACGAACGCTGGCGGCGTGCTTAA
>MUNB01000375.1 GCA_002154345.1 Streptomyces griseus | reverse complement strand
CGCGGCCGCCGCGCCCGGCTCCGGCCCGGGCTCCGGCTCGTCGCCGCTGACCGGGCGGGCCGGGTGGTGGTCGGTGACCTCCAGGACGAGGGCGGCCGTCGGCTCGTCGTCGCCGCCCTCCTCCTCCAGCCTGAGGACCAGGTCGACGGTGGTCCCGGCGTGCACCACGGCGTTGGTGACCAGTTCGTTGGTGACGGTCACCGCGTCGTCGGCCAGCCGGTCGCTGAAGCCCACGGCGGCGGGCACCCCGAGCCCGGTCCACTCGGCGAGCGCGGCGCGCACGAAGCGGCGGGCGGCGGACGGGGCGAGGGGTATGCCGGGCAGGCTGGTGCGGCTGGCAAGGCGCGGGCCGTGCGCGTACCCGGCACGGATGGTGCCGGGACGCTGCACGGTGTCCCGCTGCAAGGGAATGGGCGCCACGGTGCGGCTCCTACGGTCCGACGACACCGACAGGGTGACAGACCGGCCGCATCCATAAGCACCGAGTTACCGAAGTGAGCAGAAAATCGAGCAGATTCGAACGCAAGGCTTCGGGAAACTCAACCCTTCGGGAATTCGGGAAGCGGAACTGCTGCGGCCGGGCCTGACAGGAACACTCCGTCGCGGCGATGAGCCTGCAGGCGTCCGCGGGTCTACCCCTGGAGAGACGACCGATCGAGAGACGACCGACTCACAGGGAGCGCGCCATGGGCCTCATCCACATCGAACTGTTCGCGACCCTCGACCTCGTCGGGCAGGCGCCCGGCGGCCCCGACGAGGACCCGGTGGGGTTCCCGTTCGGCGGCTGGCAGGCGCCCCTGCTGGACCCGGTGGCCGGGGCGCAGGTCGGCGAGGCGTACGAGGGGACGGACGCCCTCCTGCTCGGCCGGCGGACGTACGACATCTTCGCCGCCTTCTGGCCCCACCAGGAAGGCGGCCAGGACGACGGGATCGCCGCCCTCTTCAACGGCGTCCCGAAGTACGTGGCCTCCCGCGGCCGGCCCGACCTCTCGTGGGCCGGGTCCACGCTGCTCGGCCCGGATCTCGCCGCCTCGGTGCGCGAGATCCGTGACCGGCACGAACACGTGAAGGTCGTCGGGAGTCTGCACCTCGTCCAGACCCTCCTGCGCGAGAAGCTCTTCGACCGGCTCGACCTCTGGCTGCATCCGATCGTGCTCGGCGTCGGGAAGAAGGTGTTCGACGGTGGCGCGGTGCCCACCAACCTCACGCTCCTCGCACCCCCGGCAGCCGGCCCGAAGGGCACGGTGTACCTGCGCTACGGGCTCGCCGAGGGCACGCCCGCCACGGGGGACATGAGCGCGCCCGATCGCGGTGCCGGAGGTTAGCGCGCCCGGCCGCCGCGGGATCCGTACGGCGAACGGGGCTGCCGGACACCTGGGTGTCCGGCAGCCCCGCCGTGCCGTTCCGGGGCCGAGCCCCCGGAAGGCGGCCCGGCCGAGCCCTCGGCCGCCAGGCCCGCGCGCGAAGGCCCTACGCCTCGCGCGAGCCCGCGTACATCTCGTCGATGAGCCCCTGGTACTGGCGCTCGACGACCGGCCGCTTCAGCTTGAGGCTCGGGGTCAGCTCGCCGTGCTCGACGTCCAGGTCGCGCGGCAGGAGGCGGAACTTCTTGATGGTCTGCCAGCGCTGGAGGCCCTCGTTGAGGCGCTTGACGTATCCGTCGATCAGCTCGACGGTCTGCGGGGCGGCGACGACCTCCGCGTACGACTTGCCCTCCAGGCCGTTCTCGGCGGCCCAGCCGAGGAGGGTGGGCTCGTCGAGGGCGATGAGCGCGGTGCAGAAGTTACGGTCCGCGCCGTGCACCAGGATGTTGGAGACGAACGGGCAGACCGCCTTGAACTGACCCTCGACCTCCGCCGGGGCGACGTACTTGCCGCCGGACGTCTTGATCAGGTCCTTCTTGCGGTCGGTGATGCGCAGATAGCCGTCGGCCGACAGCTCGCCGATGTCCCCGGTGTGGATCCAGCCGTCCGACTCCAGGACCTCCTCGGTCTTGTCGGGCAGCTTGTGGTAGCCCTGCATGACGCCGGGGCCGCGCAGCAGGATCTCGCCGTCGTCGGCGATGCGCACCTCGGTGCCGGGGAGCGGCTTGCCGACGGTGCCGGTGCGGTAGGCCTCGCCCGGGTTGACGAAGGAGGCGGCGCTGGTCTCGGTGAGGCCGTAGCCCTCCAGGATGTGGACGCCGGCGCCCGCGAAGAAGTAGCCGATGTCCGGGGCGAGCGCGGCGGAGCCGGAGATGCAGGCGCGCAGCCGGCCGCCGAAGGCCTCACGGATCTTGGAGAAGACGAGCGTGTCGGCGACCTTGTGCTTGGCGCCGAGCGCGAAGGGGACGGACGCGTTGCCGGTGCGCCGGAAGTTGTCCTGGGAGACCTTGGCGTACTCGCGGGCCACCCCGGCCGCCCACTGGAAGATCTTGTACTTGGCGCCGCCGCCCGCGCGGGCCTTGGAGGCGACCCCGTTGTAGACCTTCTCGAAGATCCGGGGCACGGCGGCCATGTAGGTCGGCTGGACGACCGGCAGATTCTCGATGATCTTGTCGATGCGGCCGTCGATCGCGGTGACGTGGCCGACCTCGATCTGGCCCGAGGTGAGGACCTTGCCGAAGACGTGGGCGAGCGGCAGCCAGAGGTACTGCACGTCCTCGGCGGTGATCAGACCGGTCGCCACGGTGGCCTTCGCCATGTACGACCAGTTGTCGTGCGGCAGCCGTACGCCCTTGGGGCGGCCGGTGGTGCCCGAGGTGTAGATGAGGGTGGCGAGCTGGTCGGCGGTGATCGCGGCGACCCGCTCGGTGACCGCGTCCGGGGTCTTGGCGAGGAGCTCCTTGCCCTGGGCCTCCAGGTCGGCGAGGGTGATGATCCAGCCCTCCGGGTCGCCCTCGGCGGGCTCGACGCCGGCCGGGTCGATGACCACAACATGGGCGAGATCCGGCAGGTCGGCGCGGGTCTCCCGGGCCTTGGCCAGCTGCTCGGCGTCCTCCGCGATGAGGATCCGGCTCTCGGAGTCGGCCAGGATGAACGCGGACTCCTCGGCGTTCGTGGAGGGGTAGATCGTGGTGGTCGCGGCGCCCGCGCACATCACCCCGAGGTCGATGAGGACCCACTCCACCCGGGTGGCCGAGGAGAGGGCGACCCGCTCCTCCGGCTGTACGCCGAGCGCGATCAGCCCGGCGGCGATCGCGTAGACCCGCTCGGCGGCCTGGCCCCAGCTCAGCGACTTCCAGTCGTCGGGCCCCTCGCCCGAGGCGGACGGCACCGGAAAGCGGTACGCCTCCCCGTCCGGCGTCGCCGCCACGCGGTCGATGAAGAGGGCCGCCACGGAGGGCGGCCGGTTATCGATCAAGGTCTGTGTGTCGCTCACGACGTCCTCCGGGCCTGCGGCATTGCTACGACCGGCTTCTTTGATACGGCGACTTGCTCTGTACGTCCTGCTCTGCAACCTGCTTGTTCGGCTTGTTTAACTGGCCAGTAACCATCGAGTCGTGATCAGAGTAGAGCGCACTTGTCCGCCACGTAAGAGGCAACGGGCCGCCGCTTTCATAACGAAAGGGCCCCCATACCGATGCTGCGGCATGGGGGCCCTCCGGACCGCTCGTCGACAGAAGTCGGCGGGCGTCGGGGCGGGGCTACTTCTTGCCCTTGCTCTCCCCGGCGGACTCGTCGGTCGACAGGACGGAGATGAAGGCGTCCTGCGGAACCTCCACATTGCCGACCATCTTCATCCGCTTCTTGCCCTCCTTCTGCTTCTCCAGCAGCTTCCGCTTACGGGAGATGTCACCGCCGTAGCACTTGGCGAGCACGTCCTTGCGGATGGCGCGCACGGTCTCACGGGCGATGACCCGGGCGCCGATGGCCGCCTGGATCGGCACCTCGAAGTTCTGCCGCGGGATGAGCTTCTGCAGTTTGGCGACGAGCCGGACGCCGTACGCGTACGCCTTGTCCTTGTGGGTGACCGCGGAGAACGCATCCACCTTGTCGCCGTGCAGCAGGATGTCGACCTTGACGAGGTTGGCCGTCTGCTCGCCGGTGGGCTCGTAGTCGAGGGAGGCGTAGCCCCGGGTCTTGGACTTCAGCTGGTCGAAGAAGTCGAAGACGATCTCCGCGAGCGGCAGGGTGTAGCGGATCTCGACCCGGTCCTCGGAGAGGTAGTCCATGCCGAGCAGGGTGCCGCGGCGGCCCTGGCACAGCTCCATGATCGCGCCGATGAACTCGCTCGGGGCCAGCACCGTGGCGCGGACGACCGGCTCGTGCACCTTGTCGATCTTGCCCTCGGGGAACTCGCTCGGGTTGGTGACGACGTGCTCGGTGCCGTCCTCCATCTCGACGCGGTAGACCACGTTGGGCGCGGTGGCGATCAGGTCGAGGCCGAACTCGCGCTCCAGCCGCTCACGGACCACGTCCAGGTGGAGCAGGCCGAGGAAGCCGACGCGGAAGCCGAAGCCGAGCGCGGCGGAGGTCTCCGGCTCGTAGACCAGGGCGGCGTCGTTGAGCTGGAGCTTGTCCAGCGCCTCGCGCAGGTCCGGGTAGTCCGAGCCGTCCAGCGGATACAGCCCCGAGAACACCATCGGCTTCGGGTCCTTGTAACCGCCCAGCGCCTCGGTCGCCCCGTTGTTCAGGGAGGTGATCGTGTCACCGACCTTGGACTGCCGGACGTCCTTCACCCCGGTGATGATGTAGCCGACCTCGCCCACGCCGATGCCGTCGGCCGGGGTCATCTCCGGGGAGGACACCCCGATCTCCAGCAGCTCGTGGGTGGCGCCGGTGGACATCATGCGGATGCGCTCGCGCTTGTTGAGCTGACCGTCGACGACACGGACGTAGGTGACGACACCGCGGTACGAGTCGTAGACCGAGTCGAAGATCATCGCGCGGGCGGGGGCGTCCGCGACGCCGACCGGGGCCGGCACGTCCCGCACGACCCGGTCGAGCAGCGCGTCCACGCCGACGCCGGTCTTGGCGGAGACCTTGAGCACGTCCTCGGGCTGGCAGCCGATGAGGTTGGCCAGCTCCTCGGAGAACTTCTCCGGCTGGGCGGCCGGGAGGTCGATCTTGTTGAGCACCGGGACGATGGTGAGGTCGTTCTCCATCGCGAGATAGAGGTTGGCCAGCGTCTGGGCCTCGATGCCCTGCGCGGCGTCGACCAGCAGGACCGTGCCCTCGCAGGCGGCGAGCGAACGGGAGACCTCGTAGGTGAAGTCCACGTGGCCCGGGGTGTCGATCATGTTGAGGACATGGGTCAGGCCCTGGTCCTCGCCCTCGGTGGGCGCCCAGGGCAGCCGGACCGCCTGGGACTTGATGGTGATGCCGCGCTCGCGCTCGATGTCCATCCGGTCGAGGTACTGAGCGCGCATCTGCCGCTGGTCGACCACTCCGGTCAGCTGAAGCATCCGGTCGGCGAGGGTCGACTTGCCGTGGTCGATGTGCGCGATGATGCAGAAATTGCGGATCAGCGCCGGGTCGGTACGGCTCGGCTCGGGCACGTTGGAAGGAGTCGCGGGCACGCAGGGTCCTGATTCTTGAGACGCCGAACGCCGTGTCTCGGGTCGATGTCGGGTCGGTCGGATCGTCGGTCGGATCGATACGTAGGCTCCATCGTCCCACGCCCGCGGGACCGCGACCGGTTTGGGCCGGTCGGAGGGTGACTGCTACCGTGGACAGCTGTGCCTCGTGGCTCTCACGAGCGGCGTGGCTCACCTAGAAGATCCAACGAACCTGAAAAGGCTCTTTCGTGGCGAACATCAAGTCCCAGATCAAGCGGAACAAGACCAACGAGAAGGCGCGCCTGCGCAACAAGGCCGTCAAGTCGTCGCTCAAGACCGCGATCCGCAAGGCCCGCGAGGCCGCCGCTGCCGGTGACGTCGAGAAGGCCACCACGGCCGTCCGCGACGCCTCCCGTCAGCTCGACAAGGCTGTCTCGAAGGGTGTCATCCACAAGAACGCCGCCGCCAACAAGAAGTCGGCGCTGGCGTCCAAGGTTGCCGCCCTGCAGGCCTGAGCTTCTTCCCGGAGCTCACTGATGTGATCGCCGGAACGGACCAGCGGGCCCTCTCTCCCGCCCCTGCCCGGCACCCCGCGCCGCACACCGAACCTGCGTTCGCCACGCGGGTGCGGCGCACCCAAGCATGACCCGGAAGCCCCGGACGCCGATCTCCCCAGATCAGCGCTCCGGGGCTTCCGCACGTACGCACCTACTCCAGCTGTCCGTGCGCCTGGGGCCCACTCCAGCCCGCCCGGCACACACCCAGCCCGTCCGGCGCTTGAGGACGGACCCCCGTGCCCGGGCAGCCCGGTGTCAGCCCGTCCGGCGCTTGAGGACAAAAGGCCCGCGGCCTACCGCCGAACCTCCCCGCCCTCCACATACGCGTTGTACGCCGCCACCAACGCCCGCCGAGCCACCCGCTCCACCGGCCGCAACGCCTCCCCCCGCGCCGCGATCTCCGACGCGCTCACCGCACCACCGTGCCCGTTCTCGTACGCCACCGAGACCAGCAGCCCCACCCGCTGTGCCATCTCCAGCACCCGCACCGCCCGCGGCGGATACCCGGGCGCCAGCACCTCGCGCCCCCGGCTCCGTTCCGCCCGCGCCCGGTACGCGTCCACCGCCGCCTCGGCCACCGGACCGGACCCGGCCACGTCCAGCCGCGACAGCACCGCCGTCGCATCCCGCAACGCCTCCGCCAGCTCCCGCTCCGCCTCGCCCAGCGACGGCACATCCGCGGGCGGCGCCTCCCGTACCGGCAGCACCCGCCACACCACCTCGACGTGCAGATCCCCCTCCGGCCCCGCCTCGCTCACCTCGGGCACCAGCCCGTACGGCACCCCGTACGCGACCACCGCCTCCTCCGCCTCCAGCGCCCGCGCATTGAAATCGGGCGGACCGCTCAACCCCAGCGGATGCCCCGGCACCGGCAGCGCCACCCGGAACCCGGTCGCCCCGAGCCTCCTCAGCCGGCCGAGCGCCAGCGTGAGCCCGACCGGCCCCGCCTCACCCGGCAGCCCCTCGACGCGGTGCACCGCGTCCTGTCCGACAATCGCGAGGGCCGCCTCGTCCGGCGAGACGAGCCCCGCCAGAAGAGCGTTTCCCCAAGCGGCCAACAACCCTGAACGTGGTTCGACAAGCATGCCGACAGCCTAGGCAACGGCCGGGAACGCCCCTCACGCCTGAACCACTCGCGCGGTGGCGTAGGTTTTCCTTGGGAGCCGTGCCCACCGGCACGCGAAGATCGACGAGACTGCTTGGGGAGACAACGCGCCATGAGCGATGTGTTGGAGCTGGTGGACGTATCCGTGGTCCGCGACGGACGCGCTCTGGTGGACGATGTCTCCTGGTCGGTCAAGGAGGGGGAGCGCTGGGTCATCCTCGGCCCGAACGGCGCCGGCAAGACGACCCTCCTCAACCTCGCCTCCAGCTACCTCTTCCCCAGCAAGGGAACGGCCACGATCCTCGGTGAGCGGCTCGGCGGCGTCGGCACCGACGTCTTCGAGCTCCGCCCCCGCATCGGCATGGCCGGCGTGGCGATGGCCGACAAGCTGCCCAAGCGCCAGACGGTGCTGCAGACGGTCCTCACCGCCGCGTACGGCATGACCGCCACCTGGCACGAGGACTACGAGGCCGTCGACGAGGAGCGCGCCCGCGCCTTCCTCGACCGCCTCGGTATGACCGAGTACCTGGACCGCAAGTTCGGCACCCTCTCCGAAGGCGAGCGCAAGCGCACGCTCATCGCCCGCGCCATGATGACCGACCCCGAACTGCTGCTGCTGGACGAGCCCGCCGCCGGACTCGACCTCGGCGGACGCGAGGACCTCGTCCGCCGCCTCGGCCGCCTCGCCCGCGACCCGTTCGCCCCCTCCATGATCATGGTGACCCACCACGTCGAGGAGATCGCGCCCGGGTTCACCCACGTCCTCATGATCCGCCAGGGCAAGATCCTCGCGGCCGGTCCCATGGAGACCGAGCTCAGCTCCCGTAACCTCTCCCTCTGCTTCGGCCTGCCGCTCATCGTCGAGCACACCGGCGACCGCTACACCGCCCACGGCCTGCCGCTCTCCTGACCGAGGCCGCCGCACGAGGTCGTCGCACGAGGCCATCGCACCCCGATCGGCAGGCGGTTCACCGCAGTTGACCCCCGTGCGCCCTGTCGGTGACGCACCGACAGTCCTACGATGACCATGTGGACATCGACGCATGGGTGTGGTGGCTGATCGGCGCGGTGGGACTGGGCATCCCCCTCGTCCTGACCGCGATGCCCGAGTTCGGGATGTTCGCCGTCGGGGCGGTGGCCGCATCGGCCGTCGCCGCCCTCGGTGGCGGAATCGTCGCCCAGGTGCTGGTCTTCGTCGTGGTCTCGGTCGCGCTGATCGCCGTCGTGCGCCCGATCGCCGCCAGACACCGGGCCGGACAGACCGGGCAGGCCAGCGGAATCGACGCCCTGAAGGGCCGTCAAGCGGTCGTGCTGGAGCGGGTGTCGGCCGACGGCGGCCGTATCAAGCTCGCCGGCGAGGTCTGGTCGGCCCGCTCGCTCGACGCCGACCAGGTCTTCGAACCCGGCAGCCAGGTCGATGTCGTGGACATCGACGGAGCGACGGCCGTGGTCATGTGACCGAAGCGCGCACGAGGCGGGCCACGGTCTGCCAGACTCGAAGTCGATCATGTCGATCATCAGGGAAACCCGGCCCGGCCCACAACGCGACGGCCACCGGCCGCATCTGAGGACCGACCCCGATCACCGCGATCCACCGGCCAACCGAAGGGCACGAGAGACACGATGCAACCGATCATCATCGTTCTGATCATTCTGGTGGTGCTCGTCTTCATCGCCCTGATCAAGACGATTCAGGTCATCCCGCAGGCCAGCGCCGCCATCGTCGAGCGATTCGGCCGCTACACCCGCACCCTGAACGCGGGCCTGAACATCGTCGTCCCGTTCATCGACTCGATCCGCAACCGGATCGACCTCCGTGAACAGGTGGTGCCCTTCCCGCCGCAGCCGGTGATCACCCAGGACAACCTGGTCGTCAACATCGACACCGTCATCTACTACCAGGTGACCGACGCCCGCGCCGCGACCTACGAAGTCGCCAGCTACATCCAGGCGATCGAGCAGCTCACCGTCACCACCCTCCGCAACATCATCGGCGGCATGGACCTGGAGCGGACCCTCACCTCCCGCGAGGAGATCAACGCGGCCCTGCGCGGCGTCCTCGACGAAGCGACCGGCAAGTGGGGCATCCGCGTCAACCGCGTCGAGCTCAAGGCGATCGAGCCGCCGACCTCCATCCAGGACTCGATGGAGAAGCAGATGCGCGCCGACCGCGACAAGCGCGCCGCGATCCTCACCGCCGAGGGCATCCGGCAGTCCCAGATCCTCACCGCCGAAGGTGAGAAGCAGTCCGCGATCCTGCGCGCCGAGGGTGAGGCCAAGGCCGCCGCCCTGCGCGCCGAGGGCGAGGCCCAGGCCGTCCGTACGGTCTTCGAGGCCATCCACGCCGGAGACCCGGACCAGAAGCTCCTCTCGTACCAGTACCTCCAGATGCTCCCGAAGATCGCCGAGGGCGACGCCAACAAGCTCTGGATCGTGCCCAGCGAGATCGGCGACGCCCTCAAGGGCCTCAGCGGAGCCTTCGGCAACCTCGGCGGCGGCATGCCCGGCTTCAACACCGGCGGCGACGGCGGCAATGGGGGCAACGGCGGCAAGGGCGGCATCCCGGCCCCGGTGGAACGACGCGAGGAACCCCCGGTCTACTGACCCCCGATCCCCTTCGTGCATGATCAGTGAGGCCCCTCGACCTTCATGGCGGGGAGGCGTCACTGACCACCGAAGGAGATGGCGTTGTCCATCTGGGAAATACTCGCCGTCTTCGCGGCCGGAGTCGGAGCGGGCACGATCAACACGATCGTCGGCTCCGGCACCCTGATCACCTTCCCCGTCCTGCTCGCCACCGGCCTCCCCCCGGTCACCGCGACCGTGTCCAACGCCCTGGGCCTCATCCCCGGCTCCATCAGCGGAGCCATCGGCTACCGCAAGGAACTGACCGGCCAGCGCCGCCGCATCATCAAACTGAGCATCGGAGCCGCCGTCGGCGGCCTCACCGGAGCGACCCTCCTGCTCGCTCTGCCCTCCACGGCCTTCGAGACGATCGTCCCGGTCCTGGTCGCGCTCGCGCTCGTCCTGGTGATCCTGCAACCACGCATCAGCAAAGCCGTCCAGCGCCGCCGTGAGCACACCGGCACCGCGCCCCGCACCGACGGCGGCCCGCTCCTCTTCGTCGGCCTGATGCTCGCCAGCGTCTACGGCGGCTACTTCACCGCCGCCCAGGGAATCATCTACCTCTCCCTGATGGGCATGCTGCTCGACGACACGATGCAGCGCCTCAACGCCGTCAAGAACGTCCTGGCCGCCGTGGTCAACACCATCGCCGCGCTGTTCTTCCTCTTCGTCGCCCACTTCGACTGGACGGCCGTCCTCCTCATCGCGGTCGGCTCGGCCATCGGCGGCCAGATAGGCGCCAAGGTCGGCCGCCGCCTCAGCCCCACCGTCCTGCGTGCCCTCATCGTGGCCGTCGGCACGGTGGCCATCGTCCAGCTGCTGCTCCGCTGACACACGTGGGCCCGCCCCCTCAGAGGGACGGGCCCACGCATACATCACCGGACGTACACGGACTACGTCACAGCTCCCCGCGACCGCATCGCACGACCGCCGCCACGCCCTACGCGGCCGCTGCCCGGTCCAGCCACTCGGGCAGCTCCGCCCGGTCGCCGGCCCCCATCGCCAGCAGCATCGCCTCGGCGGGGGAGGGGACGAACGGCTGCTTCAGCAACGGCATCTCCGCCTGCTCCGGCGTCCGGGCCGCCTTGCGGTGGTTGTCCTCGGCGCAGGAGGCCACCGTGTTCAGCCAGGTGTCCTGCCCGCCCTGGGCACGCGGCACCACGTGGTCGACGGTGGACGCCCGCCGTCCGCAGTACGCGCACCGGTGCTGGTCCCGTATCAGCACACCCCTTCTGGACCACGGTGCCTGTCTTCGGAACGGCACCCGTACGTACCGGCAGAGCCTGATCACCCGGGGCGCCGGAATGTCCACGGCGGCACCACGCATACGGAGCTCGGGATGCGACTGCTCGACGACGGCCTTGTCCGTCAGGATCAGGACCACCGCACGGTTGAGCGTCACTGTCGACAGCGGCTCGAAGCTCGCGTTGAGAACCAGCGTGTCACGCATCCTGCCCACCTCCCGTGTGCCGCCCGCCCCCTGGCAGGCCCGGATCAACTCTGGCTGGGCAGGCCGCGATGGACAACGCAATAAAAAATGCCCTGCTCTGATCTCTCCAAGACCAGAGCAGGGCAAACAGCAAACGAACTACTCGTCGGCCCGGCCGTCGGCGGGAGCCTGGTACTCACCGATCAGCTGCGCACGCCCGAGTGTGTGGAACCGCAGGTTGAACCCGACCACCGCGGGCGAGGAATCACTGTCGATCCCGAGCTTCTCGGTGTCCACCGCGTAGACGGTGAACACATACCGGTGCCGTTCCCCGGTCGGCGGCGCGGCACCGCCGAACTCCTTGGAGCCGTAGTCGTTACGGACCTGAACGGCGCTCTCGGGCAGCCCCTTGAACTCACCGCCGCCCGCACCCGCCGGCAGTTCGGTCACCGACACCGGGAGATCGAAGAGCACCCAGTGCCAGAACCCGCTGCCTGTGGGGGCGTCCGGGTCGAAACACGTCACGGCGAAGCTCTTGGTCCCCTCGGGGAAACCCTCCCACCGCAGCTGCGGCGAAACGTTCCCACCCGCAAGCACCTGGGCATCGCCCAGCACGGCCCCCGGCGCGAGATCGTCGCTCACCACCGTGAACGCCGGAACCTCCGGATGGAAGTCGTGCGGGAGCGGGGCCCTCTTCGGCTCGGTCACGTCTGGCACCTCTCCTGATCGGTTCCTCTGCCTTCCGGCCCGACTCTAGAGGGGACGACGGCAGTTCGACGACAGGCCGTCCTAGAGCCAGTTGCGCTGTCCGCCGACCTGGGCGAGCCACTGGTTGAGGTACGCCGCCCAGTCGGTCTGCTGGTAGTCGTGCAGCCCCACCTTGAACGCGCGGTAGGAGTCGCTGCCCTCGCTGAACAGTCCCGGCTTCTTGTCCATCTCCAGGATGACGTCCATCTCGCGGTCGTCGGCGACGAACGTCAGCTCCACCTGGTTCAGCCCGCGGTACTGCGTCGGCGGGATGAACTCGATCTCCTGGTAGAACGGCAGCCGCTGACGCGTACCGCGGATGTGCCCGCGCTCCATGTCCGCGCTGCGGAAGCCGAAGCCCAGCTGGCCGAAGGCGTTCAGGATGGCCTCCTGCGCCGGCAGCGGGTGCACGTTGATCGGGTCCAGGTCACCGGAATCCAGCGCGCGGGCGATCTCCAGCTCGGTGGTCACCCCGATGTTCATCCCGCGCAGCTGGTGGCCGCCGAACATCGTGATCGGCGTCTCCCACGGAATCTCCAGGCCGAACGGCACGACGTGCACCGCGCCGGGCTGCACCTCGAACGCGCCGCCGAGGTTCAGCTTGGTGAACTCGATGTCCTGCTTGGTCTCCTGGTCCCCGCTCTCGACCTCGACCCGCGCCTGGAGCCCGACGTTCAGTCCCTCGATCTGCTGGGCGACCGAACCGCCCTGGATCCGCACCTCGCCCTGGACGACCCCACCGGGGACGACGTTCACCTCGGTGAGCTCGGTCTCCACCGAGGCACCGCCGGCACCCATGCTCGCGAGCAGCCGCTTGAAGCCCATAGTCACTCCTTCTAGGTCCTGACCCCTACATACGCGCCACGACGGTAGCCGGTTCCCGTCCGGGCGATCCCAGTACCCTCGGACGCCATGACCAAGCGCCAGGACCGCACCCCACTGACACGCGACTTCTTCGACCGCTCCGTACTGGAAGTCGCCCCCGACCTCCTGGGCCGCACGCTCGTCCGACGTGCCGAGGAGGGCACGATCGAGCTGCGCCTGACCGAGGTGGAGGCGTACGCGGGCGAGGTCGACCCGGGCTCGCACGCCTTCCGGGGCCGTACCGCCCGCAACGGCGTGATGTTCGGTCCGCCCGGTCACACGTACGTCTACTTCACGTACGGGATGTGGCACTGCCTCAACCTGGTCTGCGGTCCGGAAGGCCGGGCGAGCGGGGTCCTGCTCCGAGCCGGCGAGATCGAGCTCGGCGCCGGCCTGGCCCGCCACCGACGCGTATCGGCCCGCAACGACAAGGAACTGGCCAAGGGCCCGGCCCGTCTCGCCACCGCCCTCGACGTCGACCGCGACCTGAACGGCAGCGACCTCTTCGACGGCCCCGCCCCGGCCCTGTCCGTACTGCACGGCACTCCGCCACCCCGTGATCTCGTACGCAGCGGCCCCCGCACCGGGGTGGGCGGCGACGGGGCCCACCAGCCGTGGCGCTTCTGGATCGAGGGTGACCCCACCGTCAGCCCGTACCGCGCCCACGCACCGCGCCGTCGGCCGAGCCGCAAGGCGACTTGACGCACCTTCGGTGGACGCCTAATGTAGTCCGAGCCGCTTGACACGGGTACCGCTGTCGGCACGGTCCATCGGACCGCACCGAGCCACCCGAAGTGGCCAAACCACTACCTACGATTCACCCTGGCGGGTGTGAATTCGGCGTGCCCGCAATTCGCCCCATCAGCTCGATTATGAGCTGCCAAGGGAATCGGCTAACGTAGTGGACACGCCGAAAGGCAAGGCCACTCCACAGGCCACCGGAAATCGAATTCGGACCGGAAACGGAACGAAAAGAGTCTGGTAAAGTTGGAACCGCCGGAAAGGGAAAACGCGAAAGCGAAGAACCTCGAAAGCGCCCCGCTTCGACCGGGAATCGGACACGAAAGAGTCTGATAGAGTCGGAAACGCAAGAACGAAGGGAAGCGCCCGGAGGGCCCCGGTGAAACGGGACCGAAGGAAGCGTCCGTTCCTTGAGAACTCAACAGCGTGCCAAAAGTCAACGCCAGATATGTTGATACCCCGGCCTGCTTCGGCAGGTTGGTGGTTCCTTTGAAAGTCCTGCCGTTCCGCTCCTTGTGGGTGGCGGTAGGCAATACACAGCGAGGACGCTGTGAACAACGGGTCTTATTCCGACCGGTTGTTCCGCTCTCGTGATGTGTGCACCCGATTACGGGTAAACATTCACGGAGAGTTTGATCCTGGCTCAGGACGAACGCTGGCGGCGTGCTTAACACATGCAAGTCGAACGATGAAGCCGCTTCGG